>JADGRC010000461.1 GCA_017881245.1 Pseudomonadota bacterium | reverse complement strand
GTAAAGTGAAGGAATCAGGTAAGATAGTGAACGGAGGAATGGCAGAGCGGTTGAATGCGCCGGTCTTGAAAACCGTTAGAGTCGAAAGGCTCTCGGGGGTTCGAATCCCTCTTCCTCCGCCATCTTCAATAACTTGCACGCCAAATTGAGAAGCATCTCTGATGCCGGCAGGGCCTTTTGCTAATCCCTTGCTAACCCCTTGTTAACCCGGCAGATTCAGACGGGCCTTTCCTTCTGTTGTTTGGTTATCGCGGCCTGAAGCGCGTCGTTGACCTTCAGCACCGCATCTTCGCCTTTTGCCTGATAGCCCCGCCAACCCTTCCACGTCGGGCAAGGGAACTGGTCGTAGATGGAGCGATGTCGAAGGTAGGTGCGACTTTCCAGGGGCAATCACGAGAAACAGCAAGGCGTTCATACGCTGAAGTGCATCGACGAACTGCACAAATGCGGCCTTCGTGACCCTACCTCAACCGGCGGGGAATTGTCGTTGATCGACATGATCGGGACTCGGCATGCCAACTCAGGATCGGAGCTTAGGAAATCAGCGGGAGAATAGCGATTTCCCGGTAAATACCTCGTGAAGTTCGCTGTATTGTGGGTCAGCAGCGAGGGAATTCCGTAGCGGCGCATCGTCGCCACAATGTTGGCATCGTGGATCTGCTTTCCCTGGATCGTTCGCGACTTCAGCAGGTCAGGCAGGATAGCGGTGACAGCGGCATCCTCATCGGCGATCTCGAATCCGGTTTCAAACTGGCGAACCGCTTGAGACAGAGCCGCGAGCATCGGAGGTGGCACGACACCGCCGGCTTGTCCGGAACAGCACTCCATCGCCCTCAAGCTCACTCAACCTGGTACGCGCCGCGTCGTAAAACGGCGCTCCGGGAAAACTTGCATAAACCAGAATGTTGGTGTCGAGAAAGACGGCGTTACCTTGCGTCGGGGCCATAGATGTCTTCGCGGCGGAAAGTCATCGCGGGATCAGACAACCGGCCCTCCAAAATGGGCAGCGAATCAACGAGGCGGTGGCTTCTTCCCGGTGGCTTCACAGCGAGGGGCTTCAGTACAACCGAATCACCTTGGCGATCCGCTTTGAGTCGCGTGTGTGTGGGCGCCCTCACCAGCTCCGCCGGCACCAGAATTTCGCCCGCGTCATTGACCTCGACAATCATCGGAAGCTCCTGCTTGATGATAGCCCGGTTCATCGGGACCGGCCTTGGTCAGGCGCCAGTCATGGCGTCTTCCGTTTGCAGCACACCGGACGTCCAGGGTTCCAGACCTGTTTGGGTTGGATGATTCTGTTCGGAGAGGACGCGCTGCGGACAGCCGTTCAGGAGTTCGTCGCGTATTATCACGGCGAGGCTTCGGCAATCTGCTCAACTACTGCGTGGCAGTTCCTTCGGGGAGACCGCCGTGATCGGGGCCGTCATAAAAATTTATCGTGAGCGCGATGAAATTACCACCCGCATCGGTTTACGCGGCGCGCGCAGGCAGGCTGAGATTCGCGCCGCCCGTGGCCATTGAAACCTCGATGAACAGATCACGCGCGACAGTTCCGTCCGCCGCCGTCACGGTGCTGCGCTGGCGGGGACGACGCCCCTGTCGTCAACGTCGAGAAAGGCGATGGTGTGTGTGCTGACGAGGACCGGCTGGCCGTCCCACCGTTCCTCGATAATGCTCGTGGTGAACGGCAGAACTACCGAACTGCCGTCGAGCGCGGGCGTGACTTTCGTGTCGTAAGCATAGGGGTGATGGTAAGAGGGTTCTGCTCCGCGCCATCCGCGCCGACGCCGCGGATGGTGACGACAATCGGCCGGCGGCGGAGGGCGCCGAAGGCGAGGCGCTCTTCGGGAGTGAGGGCGCGGAAGGGGTCGGCCGGATCGAGCCCGATGTGGAACTGGCTGGTGGTACGGAGAGTGGGGGCGGAGTCGTCACCGATGGCGTCGGACGAGACCCGCCCGAAGCCGATGAAGGTGCGGGACACGGGATCGAACCGCCCGTCGTGGTAGTGACAGACGGTCTTCAGCGTGGCGCTGGAGGGCGCATCGGTGCGGGTGACGGCGGAGACGCAATGGACGGGGAAGGGATGGAAGGCGAGCCAGGGATCGCCCGCGTTGCGGTCATCAAGTGCGAATTCGGTGGATGTGCGGTACTCGATGGCGGTGAACGCGCCGGTCCCGTGATCGATGTTGTTCAGCAGGTAAGGCTTGCGCCCGCCGGTCAGCCTGAGGAAGCACTGTGAGCGGCGCACGCCGGGGAAGGCAAGGTCGAAAAGGATGCCGGCGGCGTCGCTGCCGTCGATATCGATGACGCGGAATCCGTCCGCGCTGATGACGGGCGTGCCACGGATCTCCTGCGGGCCCGTGAAGCGATTGCTGCCGGTGTTGCGCCAGACGAGAACGCGGCCGGTGTCGACATAAACGAAGTCGGCGCAGCCATCGCCATCGACGTCGATGAGGGCGATCCGGGCCGGATCAAGCCTTTGCGGTAATCCTTCGATCGACATGGTTCGCGCCTCGCCCCCAGCGCGCGTAGCCGAGCGAAGGCCAGTAACGGACGCGGTTGCCTTCGAGGCGAAGTACGTCGTGGTGACCGTCACCGGTGAGGTCGTCGATGAAGACGCGCTGGTCGCGGAGGCGTCCAGGCCATCCAGGAACGGCCGGTGTCGACGAGGAGGTCGGTCAGAAAATCGTCGTTGAGATCGATGACGCGAACCTTGGGGCTGGCGAGCGAATAGCCTGGCGCCTGGCGCCAGAGCACGGGGCGATCGAAAGGCCTTCTTCGGTGGCGTCGGAATCTGGGCGAGTCCAGGGCCGCGTGTTGAATGGATAGTAGCCCGGAGTGGGCTGCGACAGCATCAGAAGATCGGCCGCGCCATCGCCGTTCATATCGCCGAAGGAGAACCATTCGAAGCGCCCGGGATTGCGCCATACGGAAGCCTCCCCGTCGCCGAGATCAAGCGCATCGGGCAGGCCATCGCCGCTCAGATCGACGAAGCTCACCGACTTCGAGCGCAGGCTGCCGGAATTCCATCCGCTGAACGAAACAAGGCTTGCGGGTTCGGGTCGCGTGTAGCTGAAGATCGTGGGCGGAGAGGAGAGCGCGGTTCCGTCTTCTGCGTAGCCAGTCACGGAGACGGAGGAAAGCAGGCTTCGCCCGAGGCCGTCTTCATCGTCGTACGTGAGATCCCAACTGCGCAGGAGCGGCGCGCCAGGAGAGGGTGATCGCAGCTCGATGCGTCGGCAACGAGAGCGCGTTTCGATGAGAACGCCGAGGTTGCCGGCAAGCAGCCAGTCGGGACGCGGCTCGTAAAGGAAGGCAGGCCGTCGGAGCCGCCGTGATGCCCAGGAGTCTTCCCTGGGGAGTGATCACGGCGCGGCGCTCCCCGGTGTTTTATTCCAGCCTTGAAAGGTCGGCGCCTGCCGGCCCGTTGACAACTTTGCCGGTCTTGTCAAACCGGGAGCCATGGCATGGGCAATCCCATGTTTTCTCGGTCGAATTCCACGCGACGATGCACCCCAAATGAGGACAGATTGCCGACCGTTC
>JADGRC010000460.1 GCA_017881245.1 Pseudomonadota bacterium | reverse complement strand
TTTCGGACTTGTTGCTCCTGCCGGCCAAAGTGATCGGCCGCGAAGAAGAGGGGGGCCGTTGTCACCAGGCCGCTGGCGATGTCTCGAAGCGCTCCAAAAATCCGATAAAGGTCGAAGTCCTGTGCCGCGTCGATGATTTCCTCGAGCGCCCTTTCAATCACCTTGTTTGAGAGCTGCGAAATCCCATCCACGACACGGGCGTCGGCCTCATCCGCGCCGTCGATCGGAATCTTCAGCAAGTCCGATGCGTGACCGAGCGGCACCGACGTCCGCGCCAGACTGACCTTCATGCTGGACAAGAAGTCCCCAAGCCCTCCGCCCCCTGGCTCGCCCGTGCTGCGTCCCCCGAGGAGATCCACCATTTCCACGAATGGGTTGCGAAACGTCTTCGTTCCAACCTCGCGGGGCTTCAAAAAATGATAGCTCGTGTTTTGAATGGTCAGCGCCATCGTATGCAGGTGCGCTTGGGTACCGACGGCGCGCGCAGCGCCCGACATGCATCCCGCGATGAAATCGCCAGGCGTCAGCCCGACGCCGTCCAATTCGGTGTACACGGTTCCGCAGCGACGGTGCACGTGATCATCGGAGCCGGCGGTCATCGCCTTGCGGTGAGGCGTGGCGCCGAAAGGTGAGATTCCGTGCTTCCGCGACAGATCCTGGATCGCAGCGGGAGTCAGCCGATCGACGATGGTCGTAAGGTCTTGCTCGATTCTTCGATCCGTGAGGCCATTGATACCTTCCAGGACCGGGAACAGGAGCAGCGCCTTCTCGAAGGTCGGAGTATCGAGGCGCCAGTTCGGGCTCAACAGGGGGTGGGCCAACCCGTGCGCGATCTTCCGCGAGTTGAGGTAGTCGCACAGGCGGTAGATATCCCGCCGTCGCGCCTGGATTTCTTCGTGCTGGGACGGGGTGATGTTCCAGACCAGGACGTGCATGACGCAGTCGTTTTCGGGAAAGGCGGTCGTGACCTCCTCGGAAAGGAAGAAATCAGGTCGATCGACGAGCTGCAATCCACCAGCGATGGTGTCGTGATCGGTAAGGGTCACCAACGTCATCCCGCGGGTTTTACACAGGTCGTACTGACGGACGGGATCGGCGTAGCTTTCGGGACAGCCGAACAGGCGCGTGTACCACTCGTCGTTGCCCACGGAAGCCGTGGAATGGACGTGGAGATCGCAGCGTGACGTGTTCATGAGCGGGGCGGACCTGACCGCGGGGGGGCGCGCAGGGGCATTTAGACCATTGGCCGACGCGGCTTCGTTGCGCCGCTCGCCCCGAACAATAGCCCATCTCGGTCCCCCTTGTGCCAGGCAATTTGCGCCCCCCTTGCCTAAGGTATCGCGGTCGCGCAATCATTCACAAAAACCGGGCCCGGTTCGTGCTGGGCGGAGCCGGCCCAAGTCCAGCTCCGTACCGTCGCCGCGCTTTTTGCGCGCGACCATCAGGCAGCGTGGCGTAGCTCACGGTCGACGGGCTCCAGGCGCGGGGACTCGACGCTCGCCTTGGCCCTGAGCATCGGGGCGAACGCGGCCCGTTGCGTCCACGCCAGGAAGATCTCGGATACCAGAATCAGGCCCACCACGGCGTAGTTGCCCGGCGCCAAGAAGAAATGGAACGCCGCGATGTTGACGATGACCGGGGCCAGCAACGTCAGGGCCAGTGGTACGAAGAAGCCGCTCAGTAGAAGCGTCCCCGCCAGGACCTCGGTTCCCTTGAGGAGCGGGAACAGATAGCCGCTGGCGGCGAGCGCCCCCGCGAAGGCACCGGCCGGGCCGGTCATGGGGGGCTGGGGAAGGAAGTGCAGGAATCCGTTCAACCCGAATACAAAGAACACGAGACCGAGAACGAGGCGGGCGGCGATGGACAGTTTCTGGATGTTGTTTTTCATGATGTGCTCCGTGTTGTGATGACCATGCCTAAAGGCTAGGCACGGAGCGGATAGTTGGCTAGACTGCAACGGAACAACACTTTGTTGCTCAAATGACAACAATAGACCTGAACCAGATTGGGACGTTCGTTCGGGTGGTCGACAGCGGCACGTTCACGGCAGCCGCTGCCGCCCTGGGGCTGCCAAAATCCTCGGTTAGCCGGGGCGTCGCCGCGCTGGAGGAGGCATTGGGCGTGCGCCTCTTGCAGCGAACGACCCGCAAACTCAATCTCACCGAAGCGGGGCGCCAATACTTCCAAGAGGTGCGTACAGCGTTGGCGGGCCTCGACCAGGCGAACGCCACCGTAGCCGACATGGGCAGCGAGCCACGTGGGAGCGTACGCATCACCGCGCCCGCTGATTTCGGAGATGGCATCTTTTCCGAGATCATCTCGGGCTTCATGGGGCGGTATCCGCGCATTCAGCTCGACGTGGTCCTGACGGGCCGACGCGTGAACATGATCGAGGAGGGGTTCGATTTGGCGGTGCGCGCGGGCAAGCTCGAGGACTCGACGCTCGTGGCGCGCAAGGTCGCCAGCACCGCGCTTGGTCTGTACGCCGCGCCATCGTACTTGCAACGGCGCGGTCGACCCACGCGGTTCGCGGATCTGGCGAAGCATGACTGCGTTCTGCATCGCAGCGCGCGTGGTGTGTTTCCCTGGCGCCTCACGGGGCCACGTGGCTCGGAGCTGGTCGCCGTGTCGGGCGCGGCCATCGCCGATTCCTTCGAATTCGTTCGGGGCTTGGTGAGGGGAGGGGTCGGCATCGGCCTTTTGCCCGAGCTTGGCCTGAATGATGACGTCGCGACCGGCGCCCTCGTGCGGATCTTGCCGGCTTACGCCTTGCGGGGCGGCGCCCTTTACGTGGTTACGCCGCCCCTGCGGCACGTTCCGGTGCGGGTGGCCTTGCTTCGCGCGTACCTTATAGACGAGCTGTCGCGGCGGATGGCGGGTCCGCGATGACGATGGTGCGTCGGGCCGCGGTGCTGCTGACGCTCGCGGCAATTGTCGCCGAGGGTCGCGCTTGGGCCGGTCCACCGTTTCTAACGGACGATCCGGAGCCCGTGGAGGTTGGACATTGGGAGTTCTATATCGCGTCCCAATGGTCGGGGACCCGCCACGCCGCCCAAGGGACGGCTCCCCATTTTGAGATCAACTACGGCGCGGTGCCCGGGCTTCAGCTGCACGCGATCTTTCCCGCAGCGCTGTCGTGGCAAAGTGGCGAGGCCGTTCGGTTCGGACCGGGCGACATCGAGCTTGGCGCCAAGTTTCGTTTCGTCGAGGAGACCGACGCTCGCCCGCAGATCGGAACCTTCCCCCTCGTTGTGTTGCCCACGGGATCCGCGCGACGGGGCCTTGGAGCGGGGACGACGCAAGTCGTGTTGCCGATCTGGATCCAGAAGGGCATCGGTCGGTGGACCACGTACGGAGGTGGCGGCGTGCACCTGGCGCGGGGGGACAACGCTTGGGTCGGCGGCTGGCTCCTGCAGCGCGAGTTGTTGGGTAAGCTGACCCTCGGGACGGAAGCCTTCCTCATGATTCCGATGAATGGCGCATCGGCGGAAATCCGGGTTAATGTGGGCCTGGTCATCGACGCCAGCGCCCGGCACCACGTGCTGGTGTCGGCGGGACCCGCGTTCGGGGGCGACGCGGGCGCGCAAGCGTACCTGGCGTATCAGCTCACGATCTGAACGCGCATCGAGTAATCACATGTCGGTGATGGCTGGAGATTGGCATTGATGGCGGGTGTCGAACCGACGCAAGGCGAGCCACCGGCGACGACGTCGCTGGGCGAGATCGCGCGTCTGTTCCTGAGGCTGGGGGCGACCGCCTTCGGCGGACCCGCCGGGCACATTGCGATGATGCGCGACGAGGTGGTGCGCCGGCGCGCGTGGCTGACCGAGGAACGCTTCTTGGACTTGCTGAGCGCGACGAATCTGATTCCGGGGCCCAACTCGACCGAGCTGGCGATCCACATCGGCTGGGGACGCCGGCGCTGGGCGGGGCTGGTGGTCGCGGGGGTCAGCTTCATCGTTCCCGCCGTCCTTCTGACGTCCGTTCTTGGGTGGGCCTATGTTCGCTTCGGTGCGCTGCCCGAGACGTCGTGGTTGCTCTGGGGAATAAAGCCCGTGATCCTGGCGGTGGTGGTTCAGGCCCTCTTGACCCTGGCCCCGGCGGCGGCACGCACCTGGCCCCTCCGCTGGCTCGGCGTCGCGGCGGCGGCCGGCAACGCGCTTGGGGTTCACGAACTCATCGTGCTGTTTGGGGCGGGCATGCTCTGGGCTGTCTCACGCGGGGTCGTGGGACGTCGTGCGCAAGGGCCTCTGATCCAGCTTGTGCCCATTGTCCCGATCGCGGTGGGGGCGTCAGTTGCTTCATTGCCGACGCTCTCAGGGTTGTTTTGGGTCTTTTTCAAGATTGGCTCCGTCCTCTTCGGCAGCGGATACGTGCTGCTCGCGTTCCTGCGGGCGGATCTCGTGGAACGGCTGCACTGGCTGACGGAGCCGCAGCTCATCGACGCCGTCGCGGCGGGCCAGATCACGCCCGGTCCCGTGTTCACGACGGCCACCTTCATTGGCTACGTGCTCGGCGGACCTCCGGGCGCGCTGGTCGCGACCGCCGGGATCTTCCTGCCGGCGTTCGTTTTCGTGGCATTGAGTGGGCCGCTTGTACCTCGCCTTCGTGCATCGCCGGCGACGGCCGCGTTCCTCGACGGGGTGAACGTGGCGTCGGTGGCGCTCATGGTCGTGGTCACCGCCGAGTTGGGACGGACGGCGATCGTGGATGTGGGAAGCGCGATCCTTGGCATCGTGTCGGCGGTTCTGTTGCTTCGTTTCAAGGTCAACTCAACCTGGCTGATTTTGGGTGCCGCAGCGGTGGGCCTTGGGGCCCACGGGCTTGGCGCCGCTCATGATATTGTCGGTCACCGTGGATGGTGACCGGGTCGCAGTCAGGCCGAGCGCCGTCCGACGATTGCGCCGTCGGGGCCGCTGTCGTGCCCTCCTCGTGGCGCTGTTCCCCATCGTCGCCGAAGCGTGCGCGAGGCACCAGGGGCCGAGGCCCTTGGTCTTCGACTTCGCGGCCCGGCGCACGTGCCTGGTCCTGTCGGTGGGCGGTCCCGCGGGCGTTGCGCATATCGGGGCAGTGAAGGCTCTGAAGGAGGATCGCGTCCCGATTCATTGCGTGGTCGGTAACAGCATGGGTGCGCTCGTCGGAAGTTTGTACGCCAGCGCTCCGAATGCGGATCTCGACGATCGGTTTCGCCAGCTCATGGGCGCCTACGTCGCGGAGACGCGGGCCGACGCCGATCACAATGGGGTCATGCTCGGCGCTTTGTTTGGCGGACTCGCGGCGATCTCCGCCGGTGGCTTCGTGGCTCCGTTGGTCGCGGCGGCGGTGGGGGTCGGTGCAGGCCAGGTGGGAACCGAAGAAATGCAGCACGACCGCATGGTTCGAGTGCTCGACGACTTCTTTCACCAGGCCCGGATCGAGGAGTTGCCGGTACCGTTCGTGACGTTCTTTCAGGTCGCGACCGCCACGGGCGTTGTCAGACGCACCGCCGACCGCGGAGGGCTCGCCGATGCCGTCGGGGCCAGCATCGCCAATCCATTGATCTTCCCAACGCTCGCGATCGGTCCCGGACGTCCGCTCGATCCGGGCGCCGATCGCATGTCCGCCACACCGGTTCAGGATGCCTGCAGGCTGTTTCCCGACGCCAATATGCTGGCGATCAACGTCACCGGGCAGCCGATTGAACTGGGCGCTGAAATGAGATGTCCGCTGCTGGAGGTTCGAATCGCGGCCGAACCCGTGTCACCGGCCGATACGCTCGCGCTTGGGGACACCTACGCGCGTGTGGTCGAACGCGCTCGGGTCTCGACGCGCGCTGCCTTGCATCGCTGAAACACCTTGTCTATAGCAGCCCGACCAGGCCGATCCCCAGCTCGCTTGGGCCGGCGAACGGGACCACCGCGACAGGCAGCGGCGTTGTTTTCGTGTCGCGGGAGCCGCTTGGCGACCCATATCGGTAGTGCAGAAGCCACGGCAGACCATAGCCACTGGCAAAACCCACGACCGCGCCGAATAGGGCGTCGCTGGTGTAGTGGCGATCGGAGATGACCCGGGCGGTGGCGGTGACCATGGTGGCCAGCGACATCACCGCGCACGCGCTGGTGTCGGCGACGGGCTGGCCGAAAATCGGCAGGTAGTGGTGATGCACACAGGTGAGACCAGCCGCGGTCGCGAGGCCCATCGTGTGGCCACTTGGGAAACTGGCATTTTGTCCGATGTTGCACAGCGGGTCGTAAGCGGAATCGGCGCGGCAGCTCGCGGCGTCGGGGCGACCGCGTCCGACTTCGTAAAACAGCGCGTTGTTGATGAAGCCCGCGACGGCGAAGGCTTCGATATCCATCATCAGCAATTGCCAGGTCACTCCGAGTTGGCGATGGATGAGGAGGATCACGGGCAGGTCCACAGCGAAGGGCACGACGTATCGGCTCTCCGCGAGCACATCGCTGACCCGCGCGGCGCGCGTCCGGCCGTCGCGCGAGGATGCGCGAAGCCAGCCTCGGAAGAAATCATCGAAGAAGTTGTCGCCCTGCCATTTGGGCTGCGCGGGTATTTGACCGTAACGGTAGAAGTACAACGAGCCCGCGTCGAAAACGGCGGTCGCGGCGTACTCCCAGAGGCGAAAACGCGGCCAGTTGACCGACCATTCCACGCGTGGCTTCGGCGGTGGCGGTGCCGGTGGCGGGACTTCGTCCGCTCTCGCCGAATTGGCGACGAGGAGCACCGCTAGAGTGGACACAGCGATGGCACTCGGTCGGCCACCCACGCGCCGGAATGCGCGCACCAACGGAATGCTCATGTTCACGAGACCAGGGTGCAAGGGAAAAGCCAGGCGGGTGGACGGATCATCGGGGAACCTTGGCGCAGGAAGTGCGTGGCCGCTGTCTTTCCGTGCATCTTACGCCGTGCAGGTGTGGCGCTCGCAGTCGGAAATCGACGCCTCTTGGTTCAGCGGATAGAGTTGGACCCTGTTTCGCGCAGAGCCTTTGGGGAGGGTCCAATGATTGATTGCTTTCATAACGAGCGCCGCGAGATGACGACCACGATTCGACGCGGCGCGTGTCCCTGGGTCGGGCGTTTGGCCCTGACGTTGGTGATGGTGTCGGGTGCCGTCGGCTGCGGAGGCGGCGGTGCTTTGACCGATCGCGACGCGAGCGGTAAGGCCGACGCACGCGATGCCGCTGCCGACGGCGATGCCCGGGTCGACGCTGGCGGCGACGCTGATGTGAAGCCGACCATCGGCACTGGCGGGCGCGGGGGCACGACGGGATCGGGTGGTGGGACCGCGGGCATGTCGGGGACGGGTGGCGGCGGTGCCGGATCGTCGGGAACGGGTGGCACGGCCGGTGCTAGCAACGGCGGTCACGGATCGGGCGGGACCGCGGCGACAGGTGGTGGCCCAGCGACGGGCGGTGGATCGGCGACGGGCGGTGGCGTGGGCACCGGCGGCGCGACTGCGAGCGGAGGCGCGTCCGGTACCGGAGGCGCGGGCGCCGGTGGTACGGGAACGGGTGCTGCGGGAACCGGAGGTGCCGCTACAGGCGGTCGCGGAACGGGCGGCGCCGGAACCGGCGGTTCGGGAACCGGTGGCGCGGGCACGAGCACTGGAGGAGTGGCAACGGGCGGCTCGGGAACCGGCGGCGCTGGGACTGGTGGTGC
>JADGRC010000459.1 GCA_017881245.1 Pseudomonadota bacterium | reverse complement strand
GGTGTCCTACCATCGTTGGCACGGTTGCTGTCAACAACTATTTCCTTCACCGTGACCGGCAACACAGAAAAACATTGCGCCGGCGTCCCCTCGGTCGGTTTCAACCAGACCGGCGTTAGTGTCACTGAAAGGAAAAACCTTTCACCGTCGCGAGCTGATTCAATCTGAAAGTTGTCCGCAGAGCCGGTAAGACTGACATTGGTCGTCGCGGCGAACGTCGTTCCCGGGATTCCAGGAACACGCAACAATCCGCGGGGAAGACAAACGGACCTCTCGCCTCGCTCCGTCACCTCCGACGCGGTACGGGGACGCCCCACGTCTCGGCGAAGGCGCGCCCCTCGTCGAATCCGTACAGGCGCGCCACGACCATGGCCATATTGAGACGGATCTTGGCGGGATCACCCGTGGCCACCTTGACGAGCTCCGTCTCGAACCTGTCGACCAGCGTTTTGCGAGACAGCCGATGCCTCCTGTGGATGCCCGCGATGGCGTCGATGTCGTGCGGGTAGGCCCGCAAGGTTTTGGAGAGCACGAGGTCGTATTTTTCGGGGACCAGGAGAGTGAGTCGTTTGAGGGTGAGCCCGCGGACGGGTCTGATGCGTCCCTCGAAATTGTAGGGCAGCTCTGCGACCGCAGCGCCGCCGATGGCGATTCCCAAACCAGTTTGGTTGCGGGCTTCGCCGCCGGCCTTGAGGATTGCCTCGGACGATCCGGCGACAACGTTGAAGACATCGATGTCCGAGGTGTTGACGTCGGAGTGGTAGGCGATCGCGGCGGCCGCTCCGCCCACGATGAGGATGGATGCTCGGCTCTCGAGGTGGCGATCGATTGCCCGTACGAAGGCCACCAGTTGCGCCCGACCGAAGCGGGTCACAAATGCGCGACCTTGCGAAAGTACGTCTCGAAACTGTCCGTCGGGGTTCCCGTGAGGAGACCCCATTTTCGCGCTTCTGCGGGGGTACGCTGTTCGGCGGCCATCGCCTCGAACGGATTCATCCGCGTTTGGGCGAAGAAGTATTCTGGTCGCGTCGGACGCGCAAGCAGCCGAAGCTTTCTGACCGCGGCGTCGAAGGTCGTGACGGAACCAAGCTTCGCGGCCAATTCCAGGAAGTAACCAAGGGTGGCCGCCAACTTCCCGCCGCGCGTCAACGCCACCAGTCGATCCAGGTCCATGGATTGGCGCGTGCGCCACAGGAAAACGGGAAGCATTCGCGTCAATGCGGGATCTCGCGGAGCGGCGCGAACGGCTCGGAGGGCCACCTGTTCCAGATCATACGTGGCAGGAATCTTGGACACGATCTTGGACACCCGAGATCCGTAGTTGGCAACGAACGACAGAATCTGGGCTCGATCGCGGGGTTGACCGCTGATGACCGGGACCGGCCGCGTCCATCGCGCCCGGGCCGCCTGCCTCGCGATCGAAGTCCTGCGGGCCGCGGACAAGGAGGCGGCGCGAGCAATGCCTCCGCGAAGGCCACCCCGCCTGCCGAGGGATGCAAACTTCGAAATTGCCACGTTGGTCAAGCATACTACAAAAACTTGGAGCGCCGAGCCCGGTCCGGGGCGGGGCGGGGCGGTCTCAGGCGATGGTCTCAGGCGTGATCTCAGGCGCCCTCGCGCTGGGTCGCGCGCCGGTGGGCCCAGTCAGCGGTCAGTGCTGAGCGACAAATAGGGGGTCGGCGACCGCACTCCGCTAATGTCGCCGTCGCGGCTTGTGCCGTGGTGTGACCGCCATCCCGGGCCGCACGACCAGGTCGAAGGCTCGGCCGTCTGCCAGTCGGACGGCGCCGAAATCCCGCACGTCTCGCGTCGCCAGACGAAGCAGATCGAGTTCCTCGGCGAGCGCCACGATGCTGGCATCGACGAGTCCCAGTCGGAGAGCGGCGTAGTGCGCGTCCACCGCCATCGCTCGAATCAACTGAGCGGGGGTGGGGGGCGCGTAGATGAACGCCCCCCGTTCGATGTCGGCGACGAAGGCTCTCATGGCAGCGCGGTGGTCCCGGAGAAAATAGTCGAGCTCGGCCAGGACCAACCCGGGAACGTAGCGTGCGCGCGCTTCCTTTATCGCGGCGCGGAATGCGAGATGGTCCGGCGAACTCTCCACCAGAAAATCCAACAAGGCGCCGGTGTCGCAAATGATTGCGGGCGCACTCATCGCTCGAGCTTGGCGAACAGCTCTGCTTTGGTCCCTCGCTCCCTGATGCGGGTCTTGACGACACCGGCCGATCGAGGGGCGGGATGTTCCCGGAACTGTTCAAGGACACGACGCAGTTGGCTCCGGATGAATTCCGATCGCGAAGTTCGCAAGTCGTGCGCGGCTCGGTTCAGAAGCCTATCCATGTCGGCGTCCAGGACGATGGTGGTGATGCGCTTGGAGGAGGATAAAGCCATAACTATTATTTAACCCAAACCCTGGGGGTGTTCAATCCTCGCTGCCTTACTTGCAACCGATCGGGCCCGTGCTCAGCGCCAGGTCGTCCATCCAGACGTCGTTGGTCGCGCCGCTGAAGCTTTGCCAGCCGAGGATGACCTCGACGAATTTTCCTTTCATCCAATCCGAGGGCATGACACCGTTCTGCCATTGATCCCCCGCGGTGATCGAATGGACCAACACGCCGTCGGCCCAGGCTTGCAGGACGTGCTGGGGCTGGTCGGCGAGAAACGCGACCTCGATGCAGGCCCATTGATTGGCGGCCACCACGGGACCCAGTCCCCACTGGGCCATCTTCGGCGAGATGTTGTCGGTGGGCACTTCGTTGGTGCCGATGACGCCCTTGATTTCGCCGAAGCGCACCTCGTCGTTGGCGCTGCCGGAGGCCTTCCGAATTCCAATCAACGTCTCGTGATTCGCGCCCGGGTTCATTCCCAGTTGCCGGGTCATATAGAAGTACGCGCGTACGTAAAGCTTGTTCGTGCCTGACGGCAGGGGCCGCGTCAGCATCGCCGGGCTGCCGCCACCGTGAAAATGAACGGCGTTCTTGCCGCCATGCGCGCGCGTGCCGTCCACCAGCGCCAGCGTGTCGCCTTGTGGATTGGTGGCGTTCTTGACGTACGCGATGAAATTGTCCCAGCCGGCTGGTTGCTGTCCTGGGGTGGCGGACTCGAAGTCCTCGGCCAGAAACGGAGTGACGCCGGCTCCGGCCGTGCTGCCACTTTCGCCACCAGCGCCGGTGCCGCCTCGTCCTCCCGTCGACATCGCGGCAGCGGTACCGCCATTTCCCGCCAGGCCCGCGCCGCCGCTCGATCCCGGGGCACCTCCGGTCGACGCCCCGGCATGACCGCCCGCTCCTCCGGACGGCGCGGCGACGCCGCCCGAGGCGGAGCCGCCCGCGCTTGCCGCTGTGCCGCCGGCTCCCGACGGTGAGCCCCCACCGCTCCCAGGCGCGCGGGAGCCGCCGCTGCCTTCGGACGAATGACCACCGCCCGGCCCGCAGGTTCCAAGCAGGACGAGCAGTACGCCAGACGGCAACACGCGGAAGAAACCCTGCGGAACTGTCGTCATCGCGAACTTGACCTCGCGTGGGAGAATGTCCCGTGAGATGCGGAAGGTTCTCCGGGCTGTCCTACACGGTCGATTGTTCAAAGGGGCCTCCAAAGCAGCCTTCAGTCGCAGATTCGAAGATCGAAGATGGAAGACAAGAGATTCGCCGGGTCAGTGGCCTGGATGTGTGGGTGTTTGTCCTAGCCCGCCGGGTCGCGGGCGGTCCCCGATGAGATTTGGCCCCGGCGCGTCACGTTTACATAACTTTACATGGGGGCAATACGGGCGAAACCCGTCAGAGTGAGTCTGGAGGACGAGCGAGCGGCTTCAGATCTGGTCTCATAGCGCGCAGCAATCGCATGTAGCAATCGGATGAAGAATGCGCGCCAAACCGACGATGGGCGAAAGACGATAGGCCAAGGACGATACAGAAAAACGACACGGAAGAGGCGATACGAAAAGGGGCGACGGAGGTCAATTTCGATCGGTCGAGCGGCGCGCGCTTACATGACAAGGAGTCGATATGCGGGCAGAGTCGAGGCACGAACGACGACGTGGTGGACGACGCGGTGGACGATTGACAAGGGCGTTTTGGGCGACGTGGCTGGCCTCGGCCCTGGCCGTTGGGTCCGCATGTTCGGGTGGGCATACATCCCCGCCCGCGGTGACCGGACAACCGGACGGATCGACGATGGAGCAACCCGACGGGGC
>JADGRC010000458.1 GCA_017881245.1 Pseudomonadota bacterium | reverse complement strand
GTGCCGTCCGTGCAGCACCGGTCGGGCATCGTGCACATCCTTCTGGCAGAGCACCGTCCTTCGCCGCCGCTACGCAGAGCGCCCGTGAGGTGCTGCGCCGCCTGAATTCGAGACGCCGTCACGGCCTGTTGATCTTCCGACAAGTCGACAGCCGCCACGGGGATGGGACGCGCAGTTTTGATCGGCCTCATCGACGATTTTCGCCCAGCCATTGCTGCGTCGTTCTTGCCGTGACCAGTGTGATATTGTTCACCTGCACGTATGGACCTGCATGTTGAGGAATTCGGGACTGGCGGCGCGCCATTGGTTCTGCTCCACGGTCTGGGCATTCCGCCAAGTCACCTCGTGAACCTGGCGACCAATTTGGCGAAGTCCCGGAGGGTCTTGATGATCCACTTGCCTGGGTATGGTCGAAGCGCGCCGCTGCCGTCCGGGCAAAACGTTCTCGACGACGCGAATGCACTGGTTGAGGTGGCCCTCGTCGACAGGCGTGTCGAGGACGCCTACCTGGTCGGATACTCCTTGGGAGCGTATCGGGCGTTGGCCCTCGCCTGCTCCTCACGACTGAGACCACGGGGCGTCGTGTGCTTGGGCGGTTTTGCTTTTCGGTCCGACGTCGAACGCGCGATGTTCAGCCAGGCGGTAGCGCTTGCCCCACCGCTCGATCAGCTGGTCGAGATGTTCATCCCAGGGTTTTTCGCGCCAGGGTTCCCCGGGCGCAACCCGGGCGCGATCGCCGTGTTTCGTGCTTGGGCACGCGAACTCGACCGGGACACGATATTCCGGGAGATCGAATCGCAGCTATCTTGTCTTGACCTGCGGCCTTCGCTGACGCGCTTGCCGGTCCCCGTCAGCGCCTGCCAGGGGACGTCGGATGGGATGGTTCAACCCGACGCTGGCCGAGAAATTATGCGGGCGACGGGCCAACTCCTGGTGCGGTATCGCGAATTCCCCGCGGTCGGCCATGGCCTGCTCTTCGAAGCACCCGAGGAAACGCTAAGGTTTGTCCTTGAAATGACGACCGAGTAGGGGCGTGGACCGACGGACACGAAGACTTCTGGACGATCTGCTCGTCCGCGTGCGAACAGTCCGCGATGGCGGGGAGTCGGGCATGCGCGACGTCATCGGTGAGGTGCCGAGGCTCATCGACGCCGAGTTCGCGATAGCCTACCGTCCGTTTCGGCAGGAGCAGGGCTGGGGACTCGGTCTATTCGAGACTTGTCGCCTTCCGGATGCAAAACGGTTCAAGACCGCGGCGGAGGCGTTCTTGACGTCGGCACCGTCGCGCTTCGCACCTTACGATGCGGAGCGACCGGAGCCACGCCAGCGAAACCGGGTGCTGCGCGTCGCGACTCTGATGGACGAGCGCTCGTGGATGAAAGTGCCGATCGTCCGTGATCTAATGGTCCCCTTCGGCCTGCACCGCTTCGATGAGGTTCGAACCCTGATCTGCGATGGGCCTTCGCTGCTGGCGTGGGTTGGCGGATTTCGGATGCGCCCGTTCTCGTCGACCGCGATGGCGGCGCTCGCCGAACTCAGCCCGGCACTCAAAGCACGGCTACGCCTGGAACGGCAGCTCCTTGATGCACGGGTGAGTTGGGAGGGCCTCACACTGGCTGTCGATAGTCTGCCTGCCCCCGCTTTCCTGCTGGCCAACAAGAGGATCGAATATGCAAACGCGACCGGTCGCTTCTTGCTCCAGCGGGACCGCCGTGCGATCCAGGGCCTTCTCGCGGGTCCACCTTCGGAGCGAATCTCTCGTAACGTGATCGCGGCGAACGGCGTAACATCTCTCGGGCTCTGTGTGATTCACGAGCCGGCGTCCGATCTTGACGTCAGGCTAGCGCGCAAGGGAGCTGCCTGGGGCTTGACATGCGCCGAATCGGGGGTCGTGGCTTCGCTCGTGTTGGGAGACGCGAACAAGACCGTCGCGGCCAAGGTTGGTCGCACCGAGGCCACGATCGAATTTCACGTCACCCGAATTTTGAAGAAAGCCGGCGTCAGTTCGCGATCTGAATTGGTGGCCGTGTTCTGGACCGACCCGTGAATCAGCCTGGTCGAAACTGATCGGACCGGGACCCTCGGGTTTTCCCTAGTAGAACCGTGAAGAGCGGTCCTAGTAAGGTCCCTCGCATGGACCTCAGGCGGAGCGTTCTAGGTTGGCCCGGGTTGATAGTCGCTCAGTTGCTGGTCGCAAGCTGCGGCGCCCCTCCAGATCCCGGAACTGGGAAGGTCGCACCATCCGCGACGGCCGTTCCAATCGCCGAGTCCTCTGCTACGACGAAAGTGACGTCGGCCCTTGTCGCGCTGGGCGTGCCATGTGCCTCCGCCGCCCAATGCACCAGCGGGTTCTGCGTGGACGGGGTGTGCTGCAACACGGCCTGCGGTGGTGGTGCCACAAGCGACTGTCAGGCCTGCTCCGCGAGTGCGGGCGCCAGTGGGGCCAACGGCCTATGCAGTCCCGTGGTGGCCGGCATCGCATGCCGAGCGGCCAGCGACGCGTGCGACCTGTCCGAGTTTTGCAACGGTACGGCCACAACCTGCCCCGCGGACAGAGTCGCCGGGACCGGAACGATCTGTCGTGCCACCACCGGCCCCTGCGACGTCGCCGACCATTGCGACGGAACCTTGAAAGCGTGCCCTGCGGACGCGTTGCGACCGAGCACCTTCGTTTGTCGAGCCAGCGCGGGACCTTGCGATGTCGCCGAGAGGTGCACGGGCACGTCATCGATCTGTCCGGACGACGCCTTTCAGCCCGCGAGCGTGACCTGTCGAGCACAAGCGGGCGCATGCGATGTTGCTGAAACCTGCACCGGTAGCTCGGCGGCCTGTCCAGCGGACGCGGTCGCGGTGAGTGGCTCGGTTTGTCGGGCTGCTTCGGGCGTCTGCGATCTGGCCGAGCAGTGTGACGGTACCTTGAAGACTTGCCCGGCGGACGTTGTCGTGCAGGCGGGCGTGCTGTGCCGCGCCTCCGCGGGCGTCTGCGATACCGCCGAAAGTTGCAATGGGACGGCCAAGGCGTGCCCGGCCGATAGATTTCTTCCCACAGTGACGGTGTGCAGAGCCTCGACTGGACCCTGTGATATCGCCGAGACCTGTCCGGGCGGCGGGCCCATCTGCCCGGCGGACGCGTTGCGACCGAGCACTTTCACGTGCCGAGCCAGCGCGGGAACCTGCGATGTCGTCGAGAAGTGCACGGGCACGGCTCCGACCTGTCCCGTGGACGCGTTTCAATCGTCGAGCGTGATCTGTCGAGCCCAGGCGGGCGTATGTGACATCGCTGAAACCTGCACGGGCAGTTCGGCGCTCTGTCCCGCGGACGCGGTCGCGGCGGGTGGGACCATCTGCCGCGCCGCCACCAATCTTTGCGATGTTGCGGAACAATGCACGGGCACAACGAAGACTTGCCCGGCCGACGCGGTCGCGCCCGCGGGAGCGGTCTGCCGTGCCGCCGCGGGTGCCTGTGACGCAGCCGAAATTTGCAACGGCACGACCAAGGCGTGCCCAGCCGACAGGTTCTTCGCAGCCGGGATAGTGTGCCGGCTCGCGACCGGGACCTGTGATGTCGCCGAGCGCTGCCCGGGAAATACCGCGAACTGTCCGGCGGACATCGTGGCTGCGAACGGATCCCCGTGCAGCGACGGCGATGCCTGTACGGTCTCCGACGCATGTTCGAGCGGAACCTGCGTCGGGTCCAACCCCGTGACCTGTGCCGCACCCGGTCCGTGTCACGCGGCTGGTGCTTGCGATCACGCCACCGGACAATGCACGAATCCCGTGCTCTCCGATGGCACGGCTTGCAACGATGGCGTGGGGTGTACCAGGAATGACCAGTGCCAAACGGGGGTTTGCGCCGGCACGCCAGGAGCATCGGTTCGAATGCTGGTCGCGGATTCGCGATCGGGCGCGGTGTTCGAATATGACATCGCCAGGGGAAGCTTGACCGGCACATTCATTCCGCCTGGACTCGGTGGGATTTCATCGGCGGTGGGGCTGGCCGTTCATGATGGATACTTGTTCGTCAGCAACTACGACCCTACCGGCTCAACCATCCTTCGTTACAACCTAACCACCGGAACGCCCGCGCCCTCAACCGGCAACCCCGGGGCCCGATTCGCTTCGGTGACGGATCCGGACTTCCTCAGATTTGGACCAGACGGAAATATCTACACCCCCACAAATACCTTTGGCCGGGTCGATCGCTACCAAGGTGAGTCAGGCGCCCCGTTGCCGGCCCCGGGTTTTGAGGGAACGGCAACCTTCGCGCTGACATACCAGAACACTGGGGTGGACTTTGGACCGGACGGTAAATTGTACGTTGCGAACTTCGCTCCGCCGAACGTGTGGCGAATGGATCCGACGAGCGGCGCGTTCATAGATGAGTTCGTATCAAACAATCCGATTGTGAACGGTTCGCGCCTGGCCGATCTGCTTTGGGGACCGGACGGAAACCTGTACGTCGGCGGTCGCGGCCCAAGCGACGTAGGGGTTGGTGACGTGCGCAGATACGCACCTGACGGCCAGCCGTTCCCGGCACCCGGGAAGCCGGGAGCGCTATTCACTGACACGGGGCAGATCGTCAGCTCATTGGCTTTTGGTCCCGATGGTTTCCTCTACGTCAGCACCTGGACCTATGCCGGGCCTACCGATCTCCTCAAGGTGGATCCGACGTCCGGAGACATCGTCACGCACTTGCCCCTCCCAGCTTCGGATACGGGACCGGGCGCCATGGTGTTCGCGCCGGGCCGAGGAGCGCTGGATTGCGATGATCACAACCCCTGCACGGCTGACAGCTGCGATCCGATGTTGGACTGCCTGCATGCCGCGGTGGCCGACGGAATCTCGTGCTCGCTGCCCAATGCCACGGCAGTTTGTGCGGCCGGGCTATGTGCAGTGGCCTCATGCCAACCCGGCTATGGTGACTGCGACAGCGCGGCTGGGACGGGCTGTGAAGCGGCGCTCGATAAGCCCGCCACTTGCGGCACGTGCGACAGTGCATCGCTCAACCCGCTGACGGGAATCGTCATCGAACCCCCGGCGGCCAATATCGTCGGAACAGGTAGCACCTCGCTCCGTGCGTACGGGTACTACGCGGGGGCCCCGGGAACCGCCGTTGATATTACGGACCTGGTGCATTGGACGATACCCATTACCAAGCCACCCTCCCATCACACCATTAGAGTTGACGCTGCTGGGACGGTGACCGGAGACGTTATCGGAGTGGGAACCGTGGCCGCGTCAATCGGCCCGATTTCGCGATCCGCCAACGTGCGCGTTTGGGATCCTGACCGCTACGCCGCGCTGACGAGCCTGCAGATCGCCGGTATTCCCGCCAACCTCAGCCACGGAAATTGCTTTCAGACAAATGTGACCGCGGGTTTCTCGGATGGATCGGAAGAAGACGTGACGGCCACGGCACGCTGGTCGCTGGGACCATCCCAGCGTCTGATAGGGCAGGACCTTTGGGCCGCCGTCGGGCCACACAGCGAAGGGTATCAGAGCGCTGTCGTGTATCTGGTCCCAGGGGATCTGACTGGACGTCAAGATTTCATCGGCATTTGGGGGCCGGCGTTCAACGGCGGCTGCAGCGACCCACGCGTCCCTGGCGATCTGTGGGGAATCACGGTCGGATCATCCTCCACGTCGATTTGGGTGGGCGAGGCGACGGGCCTCTCCGCCGCCGGGTACTACTCCGATGGATCGGTGCGCGACATCTCCGAGAGCGTCATTTGGGGCGCTGCCGATTCGAGCCTGCTCGACGTCTCGTCGGACGGCTATGCGACGGGTCGTGCCGTGGGCAGCGGGCGCGTGTTGGCATCGCTGCGGTGCGATCCCGGGGTTGCCGGCATCACCGGGGGATCGCCGCTTGCTGTGACAGCCGCGGACGAGCTTGGAACGTTGACCTCGCTGAGGCTTCAGCCTTCAGCGGCGAATATTG
>JADGRC010000457.1 GCA_017881245.1 Pseudomonadota bacterium | reverse complement strand
GCCCAGCAAGGCGCGCAGCTTCAGTGGACCGATCGCGGGGATCTCGTACTGGAGGTGGAACGTGTTGATGAAGAGCTGGCTGCCAATCTGGTAAAACGTCGTGGGCTCGGTCGGATTCCACGTGTTGATGGCGAGGTTGACGCTGACCAGTTGCTTCGCGTACGCGAAGTTCAGGGCGGCCCACTGACCCGGCATGGTGCTCGTTCCCACGAACGACGCGTACTCGTCGATGGTCCGCGGCGGCGCGTTCAGAATCGAAGTTCCCTGTCCCGGCGCCGCGACGACGCGACGACCGAGGCTTTCTTGCAGCGACGCGCTGACAGTGCCGTTCCACCTGAACGTCCACTGGTCAAGCGGCATCGGCGCGCCATAGCCGGGCGTGACGCCGCCCGGGAGCGCAATCGTATTCGGCGCGTAAGGTGACAGGGACAGCGACTGGTACGTGCGATAGCCGGGGACGTATCCCGGATTGACGAGCTCATCCGCGCCGAGTTTCTCGGGCGGCGGCTCGGCGGGGACTGCCGGGCTCGGTGGGCTGGACTTTGCGATGACATTCACCGGCGCTCCGGCCCGGGCCACATCTGGCGGTACGGGCGCCGTCAGCGGCACTGGCGACGGCTGTCCGGAAGGCACTCCCGCGGGCAGTCCGGAAGTCCCCGGTGTGGAGGGAGGCTCGGGTGGCAGAGGCAACATGGGGGCTACGGACGGGAAGATGGCCGCGGCCCAAGTAACGCGGACCCACGGACCCGCCAGAGCCAGGCTCAGCGTTGCCACCAAGATCCACGCCGGCTTCACCAGTTTCCGTCCGTGCACACACCGAACCATTCCCGATCCCACTCGGACAGCGTCGAGCGCGTGGCGCCGTCGAAGCAATTCAAGAGGGCCGTGCGGTTCTTTGTCTTGAACAGGCATTCGGCCCAGACTCGGGGCGGCTCTTTCTACCCATCCCCGGGGCGTTGCTCAAGCTCAATATTCCTCTCGCGCGCGGATGCCCGGGTCTATATTCGCCCGCCAACAACCCGATGAACGACTTTGACGACTTTCAAGAAGGATCCGCGTGGCCCTTTGACCGCAAACTCCGCGCTTGTTTGTTCCGCCGCGGCCGAGCTCCGCGTCCGCCGCGCCACGTGCCGGCGTTCGCGGGTTTCTTGGCCATCGCGCTGGCGTGCGCGTCCTCTTCTTCGGGATGCATCGGTGTTTCGCAAAAGCGAATCACCCCCGGGATCGTCGGAGGACGCAGCACCGACTTGAAGGTTTGTCGTTCGGGCACCCGCCCCGCGGAGGACGGCAACATCGACGACTTCGAGGACGACAACAACCAGTTGACTCTGGAGGGAGGACGTGACGGCTACTGGTGGACGAAGAAGGACGAAAAAGGCTCCACCATCGGCCCGGATCCTTTTGCGCCGAGCGAAGGAGGCGCGGACGGATCCGAGATGTCGTTGCAGGGCGTGGGCAAGACCTCCAGCAGTCCCGATGCGTGGGGCGCTGGCTTCGGCGTGAATCTGGTGAGCAATCAGGGGTCGTTCTATGACGCTTCCAAATACGTAGGCATTTCGTTCAAGGCAAAAGCGGGTCCGGGATCGACGACGACCGTCCGATTCAAGATTGGCGACGTCAACACGCACCAGGACGCCCACATCTGCAAGGCGTGCTGGAACCACTTCGGTAAGGACGTGACGCTTACGAATCAGTGGAAGGAATACAAGGTCCTGTTCACCGAGGCGCGGCAGGAGCCGTACTGGGGCGATCCGCGACCCGTCGCGGTGACCCCGAGCAAACTAGTTTCCATCGACTGGTCCATCGGGCCCTCGCAGCTCTTCGACCTTTGGGTCGACGACGTTCGTTTTCTCGAGTGTCAGTGACCGACCACGTCCAGGTTCACTTTCTGCAAATCACCCGCGGCCGAGCTGCCTCCCACCATGATTTCGAATCGCCCCGGCTCCACGACACGCTTCATGCTTCCGTCGTAGAACGCGAGCTCGTCGGGGCCAATCGCCATGTCCACTCGCCTGGATTCGCCGGCCTTCAGATGAATTCGCTGGAAGCCTTTAAGCTCTTGCACTGGCCTCGTGACGGAGCTGACGACGTCGTGGATATACAACTGGACCACCTCGTCGGACGCACGCTTGCCCGCGTTGGTGACCGTAACCGACACCGTGGTGCGACCATCCGGGGCGATTCGTTCCGGCTTCAGTGCGAGGTGGTCGTAACGGAAGGTCGTGTATGACAGCCCGAATCCGAAAGGCCAAGCCGGCCCCGGCTCCTCGGACAGATAAAGCCGGCGTGCTGACGGTTTGTAGTTGTAGTACGCGGGCAGGGTACCCACCGACCGCGGAACGCTGACCGGCAGACGCCCCGCCGGGCTTACGTCACCGAACAGCACGTCGGCCACCGCCGTCCCGGTCTCCTCGCCAAGATAAAATCCGTCCAGGATGGCCGGCACCGCGCGCGTCAGTTCGGGGATTGTAAGAGGGCTACCGTGAATCAAGACCAATATGGTGGGATGCCCGGTTGCCAGGACCGCGCGGGCCAACTCCATCTGCTTGCCGACGAGATCAAGGCTCATGCGGTCGCCACGGTGATTGTCGGCCCAGCCCTCGCGTGACAGTTGCTCGTTCTGCCCCAGCACCAACACGTTGACGTCGGCCGAGGCCGCCACCTTCGCCGCTTCGTTGACCAGGCGCATGTCGTCGGCCGGATCCGACAGTTCGACCTTGTCATCGATCCAGCCTCGGTTTCCGACCGTTAGTCCACACCCGGGAGCCGACAAGACCTTCACCCGATCTCCGACCTTCGCCTTGATGCCGTCCAGCACGCTCACGGGCCGCTCGGGCCCGCCGCTGTAGCCCCCGAGGCGGCATACCGCTGCGTTTGGTCCGATGACCGCGATTGTCTTGACGTGCTTCGGGTCGAGGGGAAGTAGCCCTCCATCATTTTTCAGCAAGATGATGGCCTCGTGGGCCGCCCGCAGGGCGAGCGCCCGATCCGCCGGCCGTTCCGTTTGCGACGCCTTTGCATCGACGTAGGGATGTTCGAATAGTCCGAGCAGGAATTTCGCGCGCAGCATGCGCGCCACTGCCTGGTCGATCGCCGCCGGTGCCACCTTGCCTGTGCGCATGTCGTCGACGAATTGTTTGTACCCCTCCGCCTCGGGCAGCTCGAGATCGACGCCCGCGTCCAGGGCCTTTCGTCCGGCGTCCGGCAGATCCGCCACGACGTGATGCTTGCGTTCGAGCTCGGCCACGCCGAAGTAATCCGATACAACTAGCCCTGGGAAGCTCCACTCGCCGCGAAGAAGATCTCGCAGCAGCCACCGGTTCGCGTGAGATGGCACGCCGTCGAGCTCGTTGTAACTGGCCATGACGGTTTCGATATTGGCTTGTCGCACCGCCGCCTCGAACGGCGGCAAGAAAACCTCGCGCACGACGCGGGGAGAGTAGTTTCCCGGCGCCGTGTTGCGTCCGCCCTCGGGGGTTCCGTGAGCCGTGAAGTGCTTCGCGGTCGCCAAAACGTGTTCAGCGTCGATCGGCCCATTCGCCGCGTGTCGCGCCTGGAATCCCCTGACCGCGGCGACCCCCATTCGCGTGACCAGATAGGTATCTTCCCCATACGTCTCCTCGATGCGCCCCCAGCGCGGATCGCGCGCCACATCTAGG
>JADGRC010000456.1 GCA_017881245.1 Pseudomonadota bacterium | reverse complement strand
TATGGCTTGGCGGCGAATGGCGACGGAACACCGACGGGCGACGTCACGGGCTCGACCCAGTTCGACGCGGCGTTCGGATGCACGTTGCAAGAATTCTTTCCGGACGCCGACGGTGACGGGTTTGGCAACAGTGCCTTCTCGACGGCAGCCGGTTGTACCGGGCAACCACCGGCGGGTTATGCCGCCCAGGGTGGCGACTGCGCCGACGGGGACGCAACGGTCCATCCGGGTGCCAAGGAAGTGTGTAACGGGAAGGACGACAACTGCGACGGACAGACCGACGAGAACGCGCCATTCGTCCAAATGTGGCCCGACGACGACGGCGACGGTTATTACCAAAAACAGACCGGCACACCCTTGATGGGTTGCGGCGGGGTGCCCGGTTACGCGGCTCTCGGCGGCGACTGCGCGCCCAAGGACCCGAAGATTCATCCGAACGCGATGGAGATCTGCAACTTGATCGACGACAACTGCAACGGAATCATCGACGAGGGGGTCCGCCCCGCTTGCGGCGTCGGTTTTTGCCGTCGGGAAAGCAGCACGTGTTCTGTCTCGGATTGCGCTCCGGGTGTCCCCAGCACCGAGAAATGCAACCTGCTCGACGAGGACTGTAATGGTATCGTCGATGACGGTGACGCGTGCGGCGCAGGCCAAACCTGCGTGGTTGGCCAGTGTCTACCGACGAGCAGCGAGGAGCCGGGGACGGTCGGCGCGGGCGGTACCAGCGCCGTAGGCACGGGCGGCGGCAGCGCCGGGGCACCCCCGGGTGCAACGGGTGGCCGCGCCGGTTCCGACGAGAGTTCCTCGGGCGAGGGCGGCGCGCTCGGATCGCGACCGAACGAACCAGCAAAGGCGGCAAGTTCGGGTTGCGGTCTTGGCGGGAACGCGGGAGATCCGGCCGAGTGGAGCGCCTTGATTCTCGTCTGCGCGGCCCTCGCCCGAGCGACCCGCCCCGGGAGCCGCCGACGCGCCAAACGCCGCCCGCATCAGGGGTAGAAGTCTATGGTAGCCCAGCCATCGCGGCGGCTGGCTTTCCTCCCGTGGCCCATTGATAGACCTTGCCGTCGGCGCCGGTCGCGAGCACCAAACCGACGCCCGCGCTCGCGTCGAGCCAACTTGCCACACCCGCGGGAGGGGCAACTTCCTTCGGCGTCGAACCCGAGCCGTTCCCCCACGCGTACAGCTTGCCTTCCGTGGTGATGGCGACGGCGTGGTCTTTCCCCGCGGCGATTTTTTGCCAACCGGTCGCGCCGGTGGGAAGGCTGATCAAGGTGGGCGACGGCTGCGACGCGCCCGCGGCCGCCAGCTGGCCCATGTCGTTGGCGCCCCACGCGTAAAGAGCTCCGTTGCTCGAGATCGCGAGCGTGAAGTCGCGTCCACCGACGGCGTAGGTCCATCCCGTTACCCCGGCCGGCTTCGTGACTGCTTTGAGCACGCCGTCGGGGGTGGCTCCGGTCATTCCGATTCCCAGCTGGCCCTGACGGTTGTCGCCCCAGGCCCAAAGCTGGTCATCCTGCGCGACGGTCAGCAAGTGTGAGTATCCACCCCCGAGTGATTTCCACGTGGTGACCCCAGTCGGCTTCGGCACCGCGTGCACCATCGGATTCGCTGTCATGTTGCCGATGTTCGTTTTGTTGGCTTGCTGGCCGTAAAGATTTCCGCCCCACATGTACACGTTGCCGTCATCGGCAAGCACGGCCGAATAGCGCTCGCCCGCGGCGGCCCAAGGCAGGCCCTTCACGCCCGCCGGCAGCGCGACCATCGATGGTGTCGGATGAGCGTTGGTGAATGTTCCGGTGTCGATCGTATTGCCGAGTTGTCCCGAAAAATTGGTCCCGAACGTGAACGCGCTGCCGTCCTTCGCCACAGCGATGGCGTGGATCTCGCCGCCCGCGTAGGCGGCGGTATTCATTCCAAGGATCGTGACCATGGCGGCGGTCATCGCGCCGGCGTGACCCAACTGCCCCGATCCGTTGGCTCCCCACGACCAAAGCTCCCCAGCCTGGGAAATCGCGTACGAAGACGTCGAATTGGCCTGTGGAAACAGCTTGTAACCGATGTGGGTCGGAAGATTCGCCGAGGCGTCGCCTGGGACACCGGGAGCGTCTCCGGTAGCGGGACCATCCGATGAAGCCGGGGCGTCGGCGACGGCCACCGGGGCATCCGACGATGTCGCGGGACCGTCCCCGACCGACGCGGGCGCGTCCATCGAGGCGGCCGGCCCGGAGTCGGAGGTCGCCGCCCCATCCGGAGACGTCGATGGTTCGGCGGTGTCATTCGTACCCGCGTCGGTGGGGTTGTTGAATGCGCCGCCGGTACCTGGCGGGATCGCCGCGCCCTGCCCGGACTGGCCTCCGGATGAATTGCCGACGGAGCCGCCCATACCACCCGACCCCGAGGGATTCGCTCCGGTTCCAGCGCTCTTGCCACCACAGGCGGGTACGGCAGCGACGCACACCAAGAAAAGACACACGATTCGCAAAACTTCATCGAATTTGATCATGGGTCTCCTCTGGGAATTTCTTGGCGGAACGGGCCGAGTGAACCAGGCGCCGTCGCGTCCAGTCAAGGCCGCCGCAAGAACGGTTATGACGACCGGTCGTAACAGTGCGCACGTGACATTCGTGAGATGAGGTCACCCGGCGCCCCTGGACGGTTAGCGTTTCTGCCAACCGTCACGGACCGAAGCCGATCGGAACATCAGAGTGTCGTGGGTCGAGGAGCCGCGCAGGCGCAACGACTCTCATGTACGCACTTCCGTCGATCAGCAAGGGTGTTCCCGGTCGCTGAACTGCGCAGGCCGGTGAATCAAAATTGCATGTCGAGCACAGGGCGATTGTCGCATCGGACGCCGACCAGACATGGCGCGGCGTCGATGTCCGGAGTTGCACATACGCTAGCCCCCCAGAGCCCCCCACGAGTTCCTTTGCAACGAGGTTCAACTGTCCCGCGAACTGATCGACTGGTAGGTCGTAAACGGCGGCCCCACTGCACGTGTCCGACATGAATGGGGCACGAGTCGCCTGAATTGACGCCGCGACTACCCGGTGAGGAGAGGTGGAACGGACCAGGAAGGTACCGAATCCGAAATCATCTGTGGTCTCGGCTGCGCAATCGAGTAGAAGATAGAAATTGTCATTTGGTGATGTTACCGCGAGTGTGTCCCCCTCCGCCTCCGGGACACGCCAGTACCCGTTCTGTTGAAGCTCTGGATGGACCGTGCCGTCGGAAATCATCGGATTCAGGGAGCACGGACAGATCGGAAAAATTTCCTTACTGCTCACGCGATCACTCGAAGTCGCGAGCATCGCGGCCCAAACGTCGTCCAGAGTTTGTGACCAAAACATGAGGAAATTCGCCGCAAGGGCATCGGCGTCCAAGGTCGCGGGAGCCTGGCGGTAGTAACGCAGATACGCGTCCATGCCGAACGCCGTGATGAGATGATGCGTGAACCTTGCCCCCTGCGCGTAAATGTCAGCACCGGGGGTGTCATATTCCGCGGTCATGACGGAACGCCAGGGCACATCGACCACGGGCCAGCTATTGATGTGACACCCGATCGACGTAGCCAAGCCCTCGGCGAGAAACGGACTTGCGTCTTCGGGCCGAAGGAGCGCTGCGTAGGCGTGGCTTAATTCGTGCTGGTTGGGCGAAACGGTACCCGAGATCACGGTGTTCCGATGCTGGCATCCCCCCGCGTTCGATTCACAGGCAGGCTTGATGTGATTCTCGGCCAGCCAGTAGTAGTCGATCTTGGTGTCCGGCATCGCGAAGAACGTGTGCATGTCGGTCCAGTTATTCTCGAGGTCCCACAGAACATCGGTGGTTGTGACCCCATCCGGAAGCGCAAGCTCGTAGTCGATCCAGAGCCGGAAATGTGGCGATTCGGCCACCTGCTTCGCTGGAATCGTGTTGTCACCGCATCCAGCAGTCAACAGCGTGGCTGCGAACAGACTCAAGCATCCAAATGCAACACTCGACATGCTCGATGCCCTACGTGGGACGCGCCGAAGGTCGGCGCATCCCGTCGTGGTCCTATTTTTTCTAGGGCTTGAATCGCAGGTTGTCGAGAACCTTGGTCCGATTGGTCTGATTGACGTTGAGCGCAAAGTTGAACTCGCGCTTGTGGCTTGAGGGTAACGCGGCCGGCCAAACCATTCGCCCCGCCGTTGCGTTCGACGGCTGAAAACAGCCACTATCCGCGGCCGGCCGCGAGAAATTTCCGCAAATGCAAGGAAAGTATTGACGGCCGGAGCATTGATAGACGATGTTGGGGAGGTGTAGGTCTTAGCCCGACAAGGGCCGAATTGCCTGGAGAACTTCATGCGACTGACCTTGGCGGGAACTTGGATTCTGTTGTTGGCGGCGACGGGGCTCGTCGGTTGCGCGGACGAAGCCGTCTCCACCGATGGAGGCTCCGACAAGAGCGTTCCCACCTTGGCATCGAAAACGGGAACCGGTGGTACCGCAGGTTCCTCGGTCAAGGACGCCGGAACGAGTTCGGACGCTACCGTCGCATCGAGTTCCGGAGGCAATGCCATGCCCGCGCCGGTGACATCCACGGGCGGAAGCGCGGGGCCTGGCGGGAACGCGTCCGGGGGCGTTCCTGGAAGTGGCGGTTCAAGCAATAGCGGAGGAACGACAGCCACGGGAGGGACCGGGACGGCAGGGCGAGGAACCGGCGGCGCGTCTGGGGGAGCGTCCGGAGGTGGCGGCGGTCTGGCAGCCACGGGCGGGGCG
>JADGRC010000455.1 GCA_017881245.1 Pseudomonadota bacterium | reverse complement strand
CTGCGGCCCTTCCGTTACCACTCGACCGATTCGAGGAACCGCAGGCTTTGGGGGATCTGCTTGATGACCGAGGGCGATTCGTCCTCGATCAGATAATACTTGACGCCCGCCTCCTGGGCCGCGCGGAGCAGCTTGGGCCAATCGACCTGACCGCTGCCAACAGGCACTTGGTCCGTTAGCGCCGCTTTGACAAGATGATTGTGCGGCACGCCCTTCTTCAGATCCTTGATGTGCATCAGAAGCCAGCGATCAGGGTATTTCTTGATCAACTCGACCGGATCCTGGCCCGGAAGTACAACCCACGCGGCGTCCATCTCAAACATGAGGTTCGTGGGACTGGTTTCAGCGACCAAGAGATCGAAGATCGTGCCCTGGCCGAAGGGCCGAAACTCGTAGCCGTGGGTGTGATAGTAAAGCTGTAGACCGTGTTCAGCCAGCGCCGCACCCGCCCGATTGAACACTGCGGCCGCTGAGCGGCACTGCTTTTCGTCGAACGGATCCTCGTGTGGAATCCAGGCGCAGCCGATGAGCGATACGTTCATGACCTTCGCGGCGGCGGCGATGCCTTCGACATCGTCGCGAATCTGCTCGTAACTGAAATGCAGGCCGACGGGTACTAGGCCACGGCGGTCGAGTTCGGCCTTGAACGCGGCCGGCTTCAGGCCGCCGAAGTCGCTACCGAACTCGACGTAGCGGAAGCCGAAGCTACGCGTCTTGTCGAGCGCGGCCGCCAACCCTTGTGTTTGTTGGAGGCCCCGGAGGCTATAGGGCGACACGAGGCCGACCGGGCCGTGGAATGACTTGCTCGTGCCGACGTCGTCGGCCGACCGCCCGTTCGTGGCGAACTCCGCGAGAAGAAGGGACAGCGCGATCCAACCTAAGGGCTTTAGCATGGTCGTGGACTCCTTGCCGAAATCCGGACGATTGTAGGGTGCTAAGACGAGATCCTCAGGGCACCTTACTCACATCGGACGTTCCATGCAATGGGGTCTCACCAGTCGGAGCGTGCCAAATGGTTTGGCCCGACGAGCTGCACCGGCTCGTTGCGCACCGGCTCGTTGCGCAGATTGAGTTCTCCGACGGACAAGCCTACACTGACTCCAGGTCGAGCGGCTCGGATGCGCCGGGAGCCGACAGATGGGCGCCCTACATCCGTTGTGAGCCGGTTTGCTGCAATTCCGCACTGATTTCTGCCCGGTGCGGTAGCACCGATTTGGTTGCGGTCCAGCCGCCTTACGTTTCGACAACGCACACCATTCATTCCGTGAGGTGAGAGGCGATGAATACTATGCAAATTCTAGTCAACACCCTGGTGATCGCCGCGTTGTTCGGCCCGTCCGTTGCAGCAGGGACCGAGGACGTGCCGAATCGTGTCGGCACATGGAAGGCGGATGGGTTCGGGAATCATCGGGTCAAGCTGAAGGCGGGGGAGCAAGCGGACGCGGTGTGGGCGCACGTCGAGTGGCGACGACGGGACCTCGCGCCGGAGAAGTTGGAGACGCTCGTGGTGGACGCGGCCACTGGCAAGCGGGTGGCCAATGTGGTGCGCGTGAATGTCAACCGCGAATTCGGGGACATCGTGTTCCAGCCAGCGACGGCACCGGGCGAGTATGACCTCTACTTCATGCCTTACACCGAAAGCATCGTGCAGTGGAACTACCAAACACATTACATGGTGCCGGAGGCGAAGGCCGACCTGGCGTGGGTCGAGCGCAACGGACTGAGGGCGGAGCAACTCGACAAGGGCAAGTGGAAGACTCTGCCGCAGGCGCTCGTGGTGGCGATCGAGACCAGGAGCGCGTTCGACGGGTTTGACCCGATGGAGGTCACCGCGACGGCGGAAGAAGCGCGAACGCTGCTGGCAGCGCACCCGAAACCGTATCTGCTTTTTCCTGAGGACCGGCGATTCCCGATTCGCATGACGGACGATCTTCCGCAGCGGTGGATCAAAGCCGGCCCGGGCGCGAGCTTCGCCGGCGAGACGCAGCAGGGTGAGTACTTCGTGTTCCAGATCGGGATGTATGCGGCGCAGACGGCGATTCCCGGGCTGGGGCTGGAGTTCAGCCCGCTCACGCCGAAGGCGGGGAAGGCGATCCCGGCGACAGAGTTCCGGTGCATCAACCTGGGCGGCACGGACTGGCTGGGGCGGGAGATGAGGAAGACGGTCACCGTAGCGAAGGGGAAGGTGCAAGCGCTGTGGATCGGCGTGCAAATCCCGCCCGATGCGACGGGCAACTACACGGGCACCGTGACCGTGAAGCCGCAAGGACTGCCGGAGACGAAGGTGAGCGTGGCGCTGAAGGTCGCGCCGGAGGTGCTCGCGGATCACGGCGACAACGACCTCTGGCGAATGGCGCGGCTGCGGTGGTTGGACTCGAAGATCGGGCTGGATGACGAGGTGGTGGCGCCGTATACGCCGCTGCAGGTGGACGGGGCGAAGGTGTCCTGCCTGGGGCGGCAGGTGGTGTTCGGCGGCTCGGGTCTGCCGGAGAGCATCCAGAGCGGCGGGCGAGAAGTGCTGGCTGCGCCGGTCGCGTTCGAGATCCGCCCGACGAACCTCGGGGCGCATCGTTCTTCGGTGCCGCAGGCGAAGGTGGCCCAAACGGCGCCGGGCGCGGTGCGGGTGACGAGCGAGGGTGCCGTCGCCTACTTCGGTCAGAGCACGACGGTGAAGATGGAGGCGGACGGGTATCTCACGACGACCATCCGGGTGAAGGCGAACCAGGACGGCGGCGGCCAGTTCGCGCTCGAGCTCCCCTTCAAACGGGACATCGCGAAGTACATGATGGGGCTGGGGAGGAAAGGCGGGTTCCGCCGTGAGCAGTGGAAATGGAAGTGGGATGCCCGGCGCGCGAACAACACACTGTGGATCGGGGACGTGGATGCGGGGCTCTATCTGAAGCTCAAGGGGCCGGAGGACACGTGGGACATCTACAGCCTGTCGGGGCTGCCAGACGCCTGGCACAGCGGCGGCAAGGGCGGCGTGACCGTCACCGAAGAAGGCGACCAGGTCCTCGTGCGCGCGACGAGCGGCGAGCGACAGGTGAAGGCCGGGGAGGAGCTGGTGTTCCGCTTCGCGTTGCTCGTCACGCCGGTGAAGCCGCTCGATTCGGCGCACTGGAACCAGCGGTACTATCACATGGTCCCGTCCACGATGGACGCCGTGCGCGACTGCGGCGCGAACATCGTCAATATCCATCACGGGAACGACTACAACCCCAACATCAACTACCCGTTCGTCGCCACCGACAAGCTGGCCGCGCTGGTCAAGCAGGCGCACGCGGCCGGGATAAAGCTGAAGATCTACTACACGGTGCGGGAGTTGAGCAACCGCGTGGCGGAGATGTTCTCGCTGAGAAGCCTGGGCTTCGAGGTGTTCAGCGACGGCGGCGGGCACGGGGGGCACTCGTGGCTGCAAGAACACCTGGTGGAGCACTACGCGCCCGCGTGGCATCAGCCGTACGGCAACGGTGAGGTGGATGCGGCCATCGTGACCACCGGGTTGTCACGCTGGCACAATTACTATCTCGAGGGGCTGTCCTGGCTCATCAAGAACGTGCAGATCGACGGGCTGTATCTCGACGGTATCGGGTATGACCGGGAGATCATGAAGCGGGTGCGGAAGGTGATGGACCGGGCGCGGCCGGGGGGCCTCATTGATTTCCACTCGGGGAACGAGTTCCCGTTCGGCGACCTGCGCGTCAGCCCGGCGTGCAAGTACATGGAACACTTCCCCTACATCAACAGCCTGTGGTTCGGGGAGGGCTACGACTACAACGAGACGCCGGACTACTGGTTGGTGGAGGTGTCGGGGTTGCCGTTCGGGCTCTACGGCGAGATGCTGGAGGGAAACGGCAACCCCTGGCGCGGGATGGTGTACGGAATGACGGCGCGGTACTACTCAGGAGCCGACCCGAAGCACATCTGGAAACTGTGGGACGACTTCGGTATCCAGCAGGCGAAGATGGTGGGGTACTGGGACAGAGCTTGCCCGGTGCAGACGGACAACGCCGACGTGCTGGCGACAACCTACGTGAAGGAGGGCAAAACGCTGATCGCCATCGCCAGTTGGGCGAAGGACTCGGCGCGGGTCAGGCTGCGGATGGACTGGGCGGCGCTGAAGCTCGACCCGGCCAAGGCGACGCTGTGGGCGCCGCGGGTGCAAGGCTTCCAGAGCGAAGCGGTGTTCAAACCCGGGGACGACGTGCCGGTGATGCCGGGGCGGGGGTGGCTGCTCGTTGCGGATGAGGGGAAGCACGAGATCGCGGCCGCGCCGGATGTGTATCAGGGGCGGCAGGTGATCCTGGAGGAGCGGTTCGCCGGGGAAACGCTGGCGGAGCCGTGGAAGATTCAGGCGACGAAGCGGCCCGGCAACGAGCTTAAGGTGGTGGACGGGCAGATGAAGATCGCCGCGCTGGCGAACTGCGCGATCTTCGCCGAGAGGCCAATCCCGGCGGGCGCGACGTTGGCGGAGTGCGAGGTGTTCTTGGGGTCGGATCGTGGGGCGACCTGGGGGCCGGGGATCGCGCTGGTGTGGCTGGACGGCGCCGCGGTGCGCGTCAACCTGCGCGCGGAGGGAAGGTTCGGGGCAGATGCCGCGGGCAGGCAGTTCTGCGGCGGGACGGTCTTACCGAACGGATGGTACAAGCTTCGAATTCGCCTTGAGAAGACGGAAATCGTGACGGAGGGCAGCGGGGATGGGCTGATGTGGGAAACCGTGGCGACGATCCCGCGGGCGCAGCATGCGGGCGATCCGGCGGCAGTGCGAGTCGGCAAGATGGCGGGGGACAGAGGGAATGAGGACTGGCAGGAGCTGGGACCGGGTGGGGAGTGTGCGGTCAGGGGTTTGAAGGTGTGGAGGTAAGTCCCACAGATCGCACTCTCTATTATCACTTCAGTTATGGCCGAGCGACTTGATCTCAGGGAGCCTGGGTGCGGTTTGTTCAAAGGCTGAACGCCAACGAACTCGGCAATCTGACCGACCTTGGGAGCTTTCTGTTCGGACAAGAACGGGGCGTGTTGGAGGCGTATCGCCCGATCCTGCTGGACGTGCAGTCTGACCCACACGCCCAAAGCCTCCCTCTCAGCCGCGTTCTCCCCAAAACGAGAGCGCGGCTCTTTTCGTGCTGCGCGCATACAAAGAGCCTCATCCACTCCCAATCCCGCCCCATCCCCTTCAATCGGCCTAACCGTCACGACTGTCCCATCCAGCTTGAACACCAATTGCCGACAAGACCGAGATGGAGAGCTTTCTGTTCACGGGAGCACCATTGGGTCGAGGGCTTGATCGAAATCGACCAACGCGATAAAAACATGACCGTCGCGGGCCCGGCACCAGAAAAACGAATTCGACCAGATCGCCATAGCCAACGGACCTCTGCGATGGAGATAGACGTTCCCGAAATCACATTCTAAGGAGATGGCTATGAATCCGCTATTCTTCAAAGAACTCAACGCTTACTTCGATCCGAATCGCGCGCGATTGAATCTCGGCTGCGGCCGGCAGGTCAGCCTCGTCGCGGGAGTTGAGACCGGGCAACTGGTCGGCGCTCTGAAGACGCTGGAAGCGGTAACGCAGTACGCCACCGACTGCGGCGCCCGCTCCCTCATGATCTCCAACTATCTGTTGCACGGGCCGGGCCACGGTGACAACGGCAGGATCGTGTTCCGGGAACCCCAAGAGGTGCGGCAGATCCTGTCAGCAGCAGGCCTCGTGGCCCCCACGATCAGCGCGCATTGCGCCGGCTACGCGCACCTCAGCGTCCATTGGGGTCTGGAGTATGCCGAGAAATTCGTGCCCGGCCCCGTCCTGGCCAAGGGTGCGCAGTATGTCGAGGACTGGTCGGAGCAGTACATTCTGGGCTTGCTGGAAACCGGCACGGCCGCGGGCATCTACATTTACGGCTGGTTCTGGGGCCTGTGGGGCCATCCGGTGCTGCACAGCGGGTATCCCTGGGTTTTCGGGTGGGATGGAATGATGGCGGCAGGGCTGGAGCGTTTCCGCGACAGGACGGCCAAGATTCGCGCTCGGGCCAACCAATTGGGCGCCTACTTCGCCCATGAAATCCATCCCGGCACGGGAGCCATCTGCTCCCGCGACTTCGCCTTGCTGCTCATGGCCACCGATTACGATCGGTCCTTGTGTGTCTGGGGGGACCCGAGCCATTGCTGGGCCGGGGAGAACTGGACGCGGCGCTTTACCAGTCCGTACGTCGCGCCGCGGGTGATCGGGAGCCACGCCAAGAATTTCAAGTTCCTGGATGGCGCTTCCACCCTCATGATCAGCGAGGACTGGTCGCAACGCGGCCACCAGTTCTGCGGTCATGGCGAAGGCGAGGTCAACCTGGAGAGCTACGCCAAGATGCTCCTGGCCATCGGGGCCGGCGACCGGTTCTGCGCGATCAACGGCGGCGAGGTCATGCCCCTCTACAGCGAGGCGGAAGACAGCATCCTGCCTCTGACCGCCCCGGCGCCTCATCTGCTCGGGGCCTGCAGCGCGGGCATCAAGTGGGTCAACGACCATCTGACCGGCATGTCACTGACCACGGCGACTTTCACTGACGGCATGGCCACGTAGTTTGTAGCCCGGGAGATTTGACATGATCACGGGCGCAACCGGTCTTCCTGTAGGCCGGACAAATAGCTCCCCGAACCGGACTCGAACCTCCGACCCGGCGGTTGACAGACGCTCAACTAAAGTGAGCCACCTGTCGCTGCACGCCCGAGATTGCCTGTAAGTGCGAACTAGCCCGTGCGACCTTCGGTGGGTGCACACCGATGAAGATGATCGCGCGCACAGGTCTGACAGGCCTGGGGCACTTCTGTCACGGCCCGAACACGCCTCGGTGGCGCCCCCGCAGTTTGGCCGACTTTGGTTGCGCGCACAGGTGAAATCGACCCAAGCGCGCAAGGGGATTTGCCCAAGTGCACAGGTCGCGCCCACCTGAGCCACAAACCGCGATTTGGCGAGTGAATTCGGTCAGGCACACCTGAAGCCCTACAGGTCTGCTTAATGGCCGCTGGCGAGTGCGCCTGGCCGCGATCCGGCATGTGATGCCCGTGCGGCCGACGTTCGCCCGTGTCGCGTTCACGGGCGGAAATCGGGTTGTGGGCAACGGCCCCGGCGTCGCGACGTGGGCACGGGACGACGGCGGCGATAGGCTCGCACGGAACGGCGTCGCGACGTGGGCCGACAGGATTCGAACCTGTAACCATCGGCTCCAGAGGCCGCGGCTTGGTTCGCCCAAAGCCAAATCCGTTTAACCAGTTGCGGCAAGTCCGAATGGTCGCCCATGTCAACACGCGAAGACACTGAAGAACTGCCCTCGCCCGCGGCCGCACTGCCGTCGGGGATATACGACCAGCTGGTCTCGCGCGCTGTCGCATGCGTCCTGCAAGGACTCGGTCCCCAACGCGAATACCAGATTGCACGCCAAAGCTTACGTGGTTCCCGTTCACACTCCTCGACCTTCGGCCCTATCCATTTCAAGAGGAAACTGTTGACATCCTGCGTCATACCTCGCTTGTTTCGCGCCCGCAAGGCTACTATCCTCATCTCCGTCTGTCATCCGAGTTCCACATCACGAAAGGGAGGTTCCCATGCGCCGAGTCTTGACGGCCTGTGTCGTGCTGCTTGTTTCCATTGTCCCCGCCCGCGGCGCCGAGAAGATCGATCTCGCCACGAAGGACGGCGTCGCCAAGGTCAAGGGAGAGTGGCGGTATGCCAACGTAAAGATCATCGAGGTGCCGGGGCGGAACCCCGATGGCTCGGCCAACACCACCTACAGCATCGAGCCGCGGGCCCAGGCTCCCGACTTCGACGATTCGAAGTGGGGGGTGATCGATCCCACTACGCTTCCCGCGGCCCGTTCGACCGGGCAGGTCTGCTTCTGTTGGTATCGCATCCGCATCACCGCACCGCCGGAGTGGAAGGGCAAAAAGGTGGCCTTCTACACCACGGTGGACGACTACGGCGAGGTCTGGGTCGACGGCAAGCTGCCCTTCCAGGTCGGCCAACTGAACGGCAACCTGGTCCGCGGCCACAACGTGCCCAACCGGGTGGAGCTGACCGACGTGCAGCCCGGCAAGACCTGGTCGATCGCCATCTTCGGCATCAACGGCCCCATCTCCGCCGTCCCGTCGAACTGGATCTTCCTGACAAACACGTATCTGGAAATCTCGGGGTGATCCGCCGCCCTGCATCGCCCCACGATCACCGCCGACGTGGCGTCAGCCGCCTAGCCGCGATCCGGCAGGTGCCGCCGTTCTCGCCCCCGCGTCCTGCCGTTCGCCCGTGTCGCGTTCACGGGGGGGAATGCGTGGCTGGGTATGACAGTCTCCGGCACGTCTGCCTCAGCCTGAACGCGCGCAGTGGGACACCCCACCCCAGTTTGGCCGATGGTCGTTGCGCGTTTGGGTGAACCCGTTGCGGACTCAGGTCAAACTCACCCAAGCAGGAAACGGGAGGTGCGCAACCTGCACAGGTCGCGCCCACCCAAGTGACCTACCACAGCGACGAGCGGAAGCCGCGGCGGTTCGAGATCCTCGTCGCAGGCCGGCGGATCGCGGAGCAAACGATCAACCGCAGCGAGCCTCCGCGGTTCTTCGACGTCGAGCACGCGATTCCCGCGGAACTGACGCTGGACAAACAACGGGTGACGGTGCGATTCCAGGCGGCTGCGGAGCAGCAGATCGGGGCGGTGTACGGCGTCCGCATGATCCGCGCCGACACGCTCAGGTAACCCCTTGCGATGTGTTTCGGGAACTGCAGCGGGGTAAAGCCGTTGCGGAGCTACAGAGACCACGGTTCGCGGATTGGCTGGGTGAGAAGCGCGTTCGCTTGCTCGTCGCCCTCGAACACCTCCTTTACCGGATTCCACTTCAGCGACCGCTCCAGCCTGAAAGAGGAGGCGACGAGGTGGCCGAGCGACGCCCCGCGGTGGCCGATCTCCTCGTGCGAGCTCGGCTGCTTTCGCGTCTTCATGCACTCGAACCAGTTCGCATGATGGTTATTGGCGCCGCTCGCCTGGCGCCGCTTGAGCTTCAGCTCCTCGAAAAGACTGTCCGGTCCGCCATTGATCGGGTGACCGTACTCGACGTTCAGCCAGCCGCGTTCGCCGACGAAGAGCCCGCCGAACATGCCGTCCAACTGCGTCTCGTCGGGCACCGCATGGTAGAGCTCCGTCACCTGCTTCCAGCCGTCGATGTGATGGAGCAGAGTCCCGCTCGCATATCGGCACGTCAGCGTCGGAAACTGCTTGCCGGAGGGGTGAATGATCTCGACCGGCCCGCTCTCTTCCACGCCGAGGGCGTACTGGATCACATCAGCCGAGTGCGAATGATAGTTCGTCGAGACGCCGTTGCCGAAATCCCGACAGAACGTCCAGGGCACAACCCCCGGGATGGGATTTCGGTGGTAGTGATGGCTATAGGAATGAACGGGCGCGGGACCGACCCAGAGATTCCAATCCAAGCCTTCGGGCACCGGTTCATCGGGTAACGTCGGATTCAGCGTGACGCGCGAGTTGCCGACCGTCGGCACGTTCGTCCATCCCCAGAGCGTGAATACCGACTTGATCTTACCCAAGTTACCGGCGCGAATGAAGTTGATCGCCTCGTGGAGCGTCGTCATCGAGCGGTACTGCGACCCGTTTTGAAAAACGCGCTTATTCGCACGTACTGCCTCGACCAGCGCGCGCCCCTCGCGGATCGTCATGGAGACCGGCTTCTCGCAGTACACGTCCTTGCCGGCTTTGGCCGCGTAGATGGAAACGGGTGTATGCCAGTGGTCCGGGGTGGCGATCACTACGCCGTCAATGTCCTGGCGGGCCAGCAGCTCACGGAAATCGTTATAGGCCGCGCAGCCGTGGTACGTCCCGCTGGGTTGTGATGCGGCGTAGTTGGCTTCGACGACCTCCTTCCCCTCGTCGCGGCGCGACTTGTCCACGTCGCACACCGCCAGCAACTGCACGTCGCTGTCGCCGGCCAACCGCGTCAGATGCCCGCGTCCCATACACCCGCGCCCAATCAGCCCCAGGGTAAGCCGGTCACTCGGCGCCACCGCCCCAGCGGCCCCCAATGCCGACGACGGTATGATCCATGGCAGCGCCACCGCCGAAGCCGTGGTCCCCATGAATCCCCGCCGCGTCATGCTCTTGCTTGCAGAACTCGCTGTTATCGTCATGCCTCCGCCTCCTATTCCCAGTGTAGGCGGGTTTCTCCGACACCCGCCAAGGCATCATAAAAGGTCCCACCCCCAGCGTCCCCGCGAACACGATTCCCGCGTTCGGCCTCCACTCACGCCAAGTCTCCCGGTTCAGCGAGCCGCCCTGATCTACACGCGAAGCAACTGCTGACGTCCGCGCCGTCGGGTTCCGCCAACCTATGCGGCGACCAGCCTCATGTCAAGAAACGGACCGCGTTTCGGCACGCACCCGACCGTGACGAAACACGATCGGTTTTTGGGACGCCCGCCTCGCGGCCCGAATGCGGCCGCGCCAATTCCATGACACCGAACAATGTTGTCAAGTTGAGGCCAAGTACGGCCAAATTGCGTGCCGATCACCCCGCCGTTCCTTCGGTCACGGCCTGTCGTTGCGCGCACAGGTGAAGCCGTCGCGCACTCAGGTGAAGCTCACCCAAGCAGGAAACGGGATGTGCCCAGCGCGCACAGGTCGCGCCCACCTGAGCGCGCTACGACACGCACCTCGCGCACCGCAATCGTTCCCATTCCCGGGATCTGCGTGGCGAGCTTGAGGATCGCTCGTCCGTGCGAGGGGGCACTCGGCGCGACGGGCGTGCTCTGAGGCGCATCGCATGGCACCTTTACTGCGCGGAGCGGCTCGGCATCGGCACCAGCCAGCCGCCAGGACAGGCTGCCACCCGTCTCGATCCGCACCACGAGGTGACTCACACCCGCGCGCCCGCCGAGCGGCAGTTCCCGGGCGCCTGCGTGCAAGTGGGGGCTTTATCCGCCTTCGACTTGAATAGAATACGTGCCTGGGTGGCCAGCCGTTCGTAGAGCGCACCGAACGCGCGGGCATCCGATTCTCGGTAGACAACGAGAGCTGGACCGTTGGTTTCGTGTAGATCCAGGATTGTCTCTCCGTTCCACACCACTTCGAGCGAGCGCGAACCGCGCTGGTAGGGGGTTCCCGCCAACGCGACTTCTGGACCTTTTCCTTTCCGGGCTTGGATTTCGATCGCCTTG
>JADGRC010000454.1 GCA_017881245.1 Pseudomonadota bacterium | reverse complement strand
TTGACGAGCGGCAACTGGTGTAACCCACCAGACGCGGGCCTCGGTTTGCGTCCCACGGCGGACACGGGCGTTCCGCTTGCCGACGCCTATCTGTGGGTGAAGGTCCCGGGCGGCTCCGACGGATCGTGCGACATCGCAGGGGGAGCTCGCGCGTGGGACTACTCCCAGTACAACCCCTGGGGAATGGCGGGAGACGCGCAGAAACATTTCGATCCGCTGTGGGGAACCGTGGACCCGGCCGCCGGTGAGTGGTTCGGCGAGCACGCTTTGCAACTGGCGCGGAACGCGAATCCGCCTTTGCAGTCGCCCGGCGCAATCGCGGTCGTGCCGTCAGCCGGCGGCGGCGAGGGCAGGCCCGTCAACGACGCCGTTCACGGCAACAAAGCCAACTCACGTCAGGGTCGTCCCCAGGTTTCCGCAATCCTCGGGCCTGAAAACCCGACCGGCGTTACCCCGAGCGCGCTTGCGCAAACGCATTCCGGACGTCCAACCGGACGTCCGGCCGGACGTGCCGCCGAACGTCCGATGCCTTCGGCGGCGCTGCCCGGGAGGTCCGAGGAAGCACCAAGCGCGACCCGGGTGCCCGAAGCCCGTCCGGCCCGCATCACCTTCGACCCGAACAACCCGTACGGTAACTGACGTGGCATGCGACGTGCTGACTAGGCCAAAGTGCGTGTGTACTAGGTTGCCATGGATCGTGTTGCTCCTGCTCGGCGGAACCACCGTCCTCGGCTGGACCGCCGTCGCGACAGCCGCCGACGATCCGAGGGCGGCCCCGCGAGGCGGCGGCCCGCGAGAAGAAGCATCGCCAGAAGCCCGAGAAGCCGCGCGCGCGTATTTCGCCAAGGGACTGGAGAGGGCCGGCCGGTCCGATTACGAGGCGGCATTGCGCGAATTCAACGAGGCCTACGCGCTCAGTCCACACTTCGCCGTTCTGTACAACATCGGTCAGTCGCAAATCGCGCTCGGTCGCCCCCTGGAGGCCGTTGAAACCTTGTCGAAGTACCTGCGCGACGGCCAGGAACAGGTTCCGTCGGACCGGCGGCTGCAGGTGGAGGCACAGGTTCAGCTCCTGCAGTTTCTCTTCGCCGAGTTGACCATCACAACCGATCGGCCGGGGGCCTTGATCTTCATCGACGGCCGAGAGGTCGGCCGCACGCCGCTATATCAGTCCGTTCGGCTGTCGGCAGGGACGCACACGGTGTCCGCCGTCGTGCAAGGAATGGCCCCGATTGTTCGGACCGTGACCATCGCCCACGGGGAACGCCAGGTCCTGACCCTGGAGGTGCCTGCCTCCCCGACGGCGGCGGCCAAGGCGGCGGGAGCACAACCACCGACGGCGATTGCGCCCCCTGCCTCGGGTGTCCTCGCGCCCGCCGGGGCCCTCGCGGGTTTGGGGCCCGATGGCGCGAGCGGTTCGCCCGTGCCCCTGCTCGTAGACCAGCAGGCTACGTCCGGGACGACAGGCCGTTGGCGTGCCCCGCCGGCGCTGGCATACGCCGCGGTCGGAATTGGCGCGGTCCTGGGCGGAACGGCGCTGACCGTGTATCTCCGCAACCGAGGGCGCTATCAGGACTGGCAAGACAAGGACGCGGCGCTCAAGAACGACAGGGGCGCCATCGACTATTACGCCCGTCAGATGGTAAACAATCAGCTCGCGGATTCGCTCACTGGGGACAACCATCTCATCGCGGGGCTCTCGATTGCCGGTGGCGCGCTCATCGCCGGAGGGCTGACCTACTTGATCCGCGACCGGTGGCAAGGCGGAAACGAAGGAGCCCGTGCGGCCCATTCGACCGGCGCATTCAGCCTGGCCTGGGCCCACCAAGGATCTTCGACGGGCAGTATATTGTGGAGCACGCCGTGGTAACGGATTACATGGCCAAAATCGCGACCCACCTCGGTTCGCGCACGCGAGTTCCAGTGTCGGCAAGCGTGACCACGATCGTGGGGAGTATCGGGTTCATCCTGCCTGCCCTGGCGCTTTCGGCGTGTTTCGACGTGCAGAAGGTCGAGCCAGGAAAGGGAGTCTTCGTCATCTCCGACTTCGAGAAGGGCAATGCGGTTCCAAACACCGAGCTGTTCGATCGGTGGTTTTGTCTCACTTTCAATCCGGAGCTCGGCCAAGATCCCGCGCAGACGGTGAGCTGCGGCGTTGAGGAGCACCCGGGCGACCAGAGCCAGTTCGGCCTCATGGCCAGGTTCACGCTGCACAACGACGCGCCCAACGTTCAATACGCTGGAATGAGTCTGTTGACATCCGCGGATGGCGCGGCCGTCGATTTCAACGGCTATCAGGATCTGTTTTTCAACCTGAAGGTCGATTTTGGCGATCCACCCCCGCCGATGGCCCAGGTGGATGTGCAGCTCGGCTGTAACTCCGTCGCGGCCCAGGACCCCAACAACAGTCAAGAGTACTTCGACCTGTTCCACACGATCACGATGCCGATCACGACACCCTCCACCTGGTGGCCATTTCAGCTACCCCTTTCAACGTTCATGCAACGCATGGACGAGACGAACCTCATTAAAGGCGGACCCAGTGCCTGTCTGGCGCTCGTGGACAGCATCCGTTTCGAAGTCAACGGCCAATTCACACAGGGACTGTCGGGAAGCGGCACCCTTCACATAGATAACGTTCGCCTGGAGAACCCAGTGAAATGATTCCCGGATGGTCGAACATGAAGGCGGGGCGGCTTCTTGTGCGACGGTGCATGGTCACGGCCTTGGCCCTTACCGGCGTGACTGGATGTTCGAATGGGGCGTCAGACAGCGCCTACACGATCATCGATGACATGGAGGGTGCGGACGGGACGATCGAATGGACACCCCCGGTGGGCAGCAGCCCCGGCACCTGGCTTTCGTTCACGGCCCTGGATCAGAAGCCCGACGCCCTCTTGCCGCTGCCCGGCATCGCGGGGGGCACTTGGTCGTACGATTCGGTGCCCATTCCGCACCAGACTCGCCCCGGGATCACCAGCACCCATGCGGCACACCTGCGGACCACGGCGCCGCTCGTCAACGTGGCTGGCGCCGGAATGGGGTTCGCCTTCGCGCACCTTCCGGCATCCGCGGCCAGCCTGGAAACGTCCGCTCTGGGGGTCGACCTGAGAACGTTCAAGGGCATTTCATTTTGGGGCATGGCCTTCGGCCCCGGCACGACGAGGGTTTTCGTTCACGTCGACGACTCGAACACCCACCCAAGCGGCGGTCGCTGCGATCCGGCGGCAACCGACAATCCCCGCACGGCTTGCTACAACTCGTTCAGTCTCCCCGTCGATCTTACGAGCACGTTTACGCAATACACGGTCGACTTCTCCCAGTTGAAGCAGGCCGCGTTCGGCTATCAGACGATGCCGAGCGTGCTGACCCAGGACAAGGTCTACGGGATGGCGTTCGGGGTCCTTACCCCCGCTGGTTTCTGCCCACCCACCACGATCTGCGCCGGGGAGCTGCCGACCTTGACGTTCGACATCTGGATCGACGATCTGTACCTAGTCAGCAAGTGAGGCTCCTTCCGAACGCCCGCGCCAGTTTGGGTGCTCCGGCCGCCGCGTAGGGCAAACCAGGAAAGCGCCGCTGCGCCTGTCCGAAGAGGCGAGGCTTCAACGCGCCCGTGCTCGGGCGGCGCGCTTGGCTTCGCAAAAGCCTGCGCCACGGCCTCCCCTCAGACCAACCGGAGGCGTCTGCCCCAATCGGACAGCCGGCACCCTCTGATCGACCGCGGACGTCGCGCGGACGTCCGGCCCCAGGTCTGCACAATTCGTACACGGTGTCTGACCCCAGGTTCCAGCGTAGTAACAGCACGACCTCCCATCTTGAGCGCTCATGGCGGCCGCATTCGGCCATCTATTTTCCCACGTCCATTGGCGCGTCCATTGCTGTGCTGATGATCATCGGTCGCCGCGGTCACAGCGAAAGGCCGATTGTTAACGCTTCGACGAAAGGGATGGAATCGTCATGAATAAACTGATGTTGGTGGGTGGTGTACTTTTGGGTGAAACGCTGATGTCGCTGGGATGTCTCGGTGATCCGTCGGTGCCGAGCACGGACCAGGCAACCACGACCACGGTCGGCACGCTCGGCGACCACTGCGCCGGGGACGACGAGTCGAGCACGCGCTTCTATGCGCCGCCGCCCGCTCCAGCGGCCATCGCGCAGATTGAGGGCTTGGTCAAGGCTCATCACTTTCGCGACGCCGCGCGGTTGGCGGCCATGGAGGCGACGCCGCAGGCGGCCTGGTTCGACGGGGGGACACCGGACGAGGTCCACCTTGCCGTTCACCAGACGATTTCGCGAGCCGCGCGCGAGCACCGCGTGCCCATCCTGGTCGCGTACAACCTCCCGTTCCGCGACTGCTCGCAGTACTCGGCCGGCGGCGCGGCCGACACCGCCGCCTACGACGCCTGGATCGACGGCTTCGCGCAGGGCATCGGTGGCGCGAAGGCGGTCGTCATCCTGGAACCGGACGGCCTCGGTATCATTCCCTACAACACGACCATGTCGGGCCAGGCCGACTGGTGCAAGCCCACCGTCACCGATGCCGCCGGCAATACCGTTCCCGCGCCGGGCGCGAATCCGACCGAACGTTACGCTCAGCTCAATCATGCCGTGGATAGCATCGCCGCCGCCGCGCCCAACGCGACGGTGTATCTCGATGGGACGCACAGCAGCTGGTTGGGCGTCGGCGAGGCCGCATTCCGTCTGGTCAACGCGGGCGCGCAGCGGGCCAAGGGATTCTTCGTCAACGTGTCGAACTATCAACCGACGCCGCAGCTGACCAAATACGGTACCTGGATTGCCAAGTGCATCTACTACGCGAACAACGCGGCCGAGGGCGGCTGGCGCGTCGGTCACTACGACTATTGCGCAAGCCAAGACTACCCCGCGAGCCGCGGCGACTTTTCGACCTGGGGGCTCACCGACCAGTGGTACGCGGATAACGTCGACAACGCCGTGAACCCGCCCGCCGGACCCGAAGCGCTTGCGCACTTCGTACTCGACACTGGACGCAATGGTAGAGGGCCGCTCGACACGACGCCCTTTGCCGCGGCCCCTTACAATCAGCCGGCTGGCGTCATCGCGGGGCTCAACGGTGGCAACTGGTGTAACGCTTACGGCTCCGGGGTCGGGCTGCGTCCCAGCGCCAACACCGGCGTCCCGCTCGCGGACGCGTACCTCTGGGTGAAGACACCGGGTGGCTCCGATGGATCGTGCGACATCGCGGGCGGCGCGCGTGCCTGGGACTACACCATTTACAACCCGTGGGCGGTCACGGGCGATGCCCAGAACCATTTCGACCCGTTGTGGGGACAAGTCGATCCCGCGGCTGGCGTCTGGTTCCCCGCGCAAGCGCTGCAACTCGCGCAAGACGCGACGCCGCCCCTCTTGCCTTGAATCCACCGCCGAAACGCGCCGTTAAGAATTCTTAGAACGGCGGATCCCACCGCCGGTTCAGTCTCAAGTTGCACGGATTGTGCCGTGCTCTCGGACTGGATCGGCGATTTTCGCACGAATTGTGACCCGCGCAGCCTACCTTCGGACTCATCACGTTGCACGGATCACCAACCGAACCCGAACGCGAGGGAGCGATGCCGAACCAAGTAACCGCCTATCCAACACGCATGAGCCTGCCGTTGTTCGTCACGTCGCTATGGATAAGCGCGTGCGCCACCGGGGATGCGGGCGAGCCGCGTGGCGCGCAGACAGCCGCGGCAGCCGTTGCGGCGAGTCCCGGCATCGCCAAGCCCGCCATATCGACTCAGGTCGGCACGGTCACCATGGCACCGTCGGAGCCCGCCGGGAACAATCTGCTGTGGAACGGCACGTTCGACAGTGAAGTGCTGCGACCCTGGAGCCTTGCCTTCGATTCGACCCGCGACGGGCGCCGCGTACCCGGGGACAAGGAGCTGTGCCTGCAAGTCGACCATGGGGGCGCGCGCACGTTCGACGTTGTCCTGCGCCAGGGACCGCTTGCGGTCGCGCGCGGACACAAATATCAGTTTCGCCTTCGCACGCACGCCACGGCGCCGACGCGCGTGCGCGCCAAGGTGAGCAGCGTCGGCTTTGGCGCGATTGACTACTGGACGGCGATGATCGCGACCGGGACGACGGCGCAGACCTATGCCGGAACCTTCGAGGGCCCGATCGACAACGACGCCGCCGAACTGGTCCTGGAATTCGGCGGCGAGCTGGCCGGCGCCACCCCGTTCACGGTTTGCCTCGACGACATCGAGCTGAACGATCCGCAGTTCGAGGTGCCCGCCGAACGAACGGCTAAGAGGACGCAACCGAAGATTCGGGTGAACCAGGTTGGCTACCTGTCCCGGTTCGCGAAAACCGCGACCTTCGTGACGTCCCAAACGGCCCCGGTCGATTGGCGCCTCGTCGACGCGGCCGGCAAGGTCAAGGCGACCGGCAAGACGCGGCCCTTTGGGGAAGATCGCTCCTCGGGCGAACAGGTGCAGCAGATCGATTTTTCGTCGGTGACGACCAAGGGCAAAGGCTGGAAGCTGAAGGCCGGCGACGACGAAAGCTATCCGTTCGAGATCGGCGACGACATCTATCGACGACTGAAATACGACGCCCTGTCGTTCTTTTACCTTCAACGCAGCGGCGTCGAAATCAAGATGCCCTACGCCGGATCGCCGGCCTACGAACGCCCGGCCGGCCACCCCGGCGACAAGAGCGTGCCTTGCGCGCCGCAAGCGCACTGCAACTACAGCCTCGACGTCAGCGGCGGCTGGTACGACGCCGGCGATCACGGCAAGTACGTCGTCAACAGCGGAATCAGCGTGTGGACACTACAGAATGAATACGAAGCGCTCACGCGGTTTGGGTCGACGGTCGGTGACTTCGGCGACGGCAAGATGAAGATCCCCGAGGCGGGCAACGGCCGCCCGGACATCCTGGACGAGGCGCGTTTCAACCTGGAATTCATGCTGAAGATGCAGGTGCCACCCGGGCAGCCGCACGAGGGCATGGCCCACCAGCGCATTCACGGCGAGAAGTGGTCCGCGATTCCGACCATGCCACACGAAGACCCGATCAAGCGATTCCTGCATCCGGTCAGCACCGCGTCCACATATGATCTCGCCGCGACCGCGGCGCAGGGCGCGCGCATCTGGAAGAAGCTGGACCCCGCGTTCGCGACGCGCTGTCTGACGGTGGCGGAAACCGCCTTCGCGGCGGCCCGCAAGAATCCGACAATCTACGCCGAGCCGCTCGGCGTGGGCGGCGGCGCGTACGGCGACGGCGATCTGTCGGACGAGCTTTACTGGGCGGCCGCCGAGCTATTCATCACCACCGGCAAGCCGCCCTACAAGGACGAGCTCTTGCGCTCGCGCTTTCACAAGTCGCAGTCGCAGGACGCGACCGGAGCCAACATGGGGTGGGACCACGTCGCCGCGCTCGGAAAGATCAGCCTGTCCGAGGTTCCGAACGATCTCGGCGAAGCTGCAATCGCCGAGCAGCGCCAGGGGATCGTCGCCGCCGCCAATCGGTTCGTCGCCACGCTGGATAAGCGCGGCTACCGAGTGCCCGCGTCGTCGGACAGCTCGTATATCTGGGGTTCCAACGCCGGGGTGATGAACGCGGCCCTCGTGCTTGGCACGGCGTATTTCTTCACCAAAGACGTGAAGTACGCGAACGGAGCGATTGACTGCATGGACTACCTGCTCGGACGAAATCCGCTCGCCCACAGCTACGTCGGGCGCTATGGCACCGACTTCCTGCGAAATCCGCATCATCGGGTCTGGGCGCACCAAAAGGACGCGAAGCTGCCCGAGGCGCCACCCGGCGCCGTCTCCGGCGGCCCCAACTCGATGCTACAGGACCCCTACATCCGCAAGCTGGGAATGTCGGGCTGTCCCCCGCAAACCTGCTACGTCGATCACGTCGAGTCGTACTCGACGAACGAAGTTGCCATCAACTGGAACGCGCCGCTCGCCTGGGACGCCGCCTTCCTGGA
>JADGRC010000453.1 GCA_017881245.1 Pseudomonadota bacterium | reverse complement strand
CTTGTAGGCCGGGTTGCCGGTCTCGTCCCAGTGCCGGTAGCCGAGATCGGCCAAGAAACGCCGGAGGGCCGGTTTGTCGCGCGGCGGAACCTGCAAGCCCACCAGAACGCGACCGTGGTCGGCGCCCTGGTTTCGATAGTGGAACAAAGAGATGTTCCAGTCCGGCGACATGCTGGACAAGAAGCGCATCAGGGCACCTGGACGCTCGGGGAACTCGAAACGATAGACGTGTTCGTGCGCGGCCAAGAGAGAATGTCCGCCGACCAGATGACGCAGATGCAACTTGGCCAATTCGTCGTTGGTCAGGTCGACCGTCGGGAAGCTTGCCTTCTTGAACAAGCGGGCCAGCGAGGTGGCGTCGTCCTGGCGCGCCAGTTGGACGCCGACGAAGACGTGCGCCACCGCGTTGTCAGCGATGCGATAGTTGAATTCCGTGACGTTTCGCGCGCCGATCAATTCACACAGACGCTTGAAACTGCCGCGCTCCTCCGGAATCGCGACCGCGAACAGCGCCTCGCGTTTCTCCCCGACCTCGGCGCGCTCGGCGACGAAGCGCAGGCGATCGAAGTTCATGTTGGCACCGCACGCAATGGCGGCCACGGTCTTTCCGCCCAGCGGGAAACGCGCGGCGTAGGCCTTCGCACCCGCGACACCCAAGGCCCCGGCGGGTTCCAGAATCGAGCGTGTTTCCTGAAAGACGTCCTTGATGGCCGCGCAAAGGGCGTCGGTATCCACGGTCACGATCTGGTCGACGTATTGCTGACAAAGGCGAAAGGTCTCCTTGCCCACCAGCCGCACCGCCGTCCCGTCGGAGAACAATCCGACCTGTTGCAACTCGATCCGCCGCCCGGCCGCCAGGGAGAGCTCCATGGCATTGGAGTCCTTCGCCTGTACCCCGACTATTTTGATGTCAGGGCGCACGGACTTGACGTACGCGGCGACACCGGAGATGAGACCGCCCCCGCCCACGGCGACGAAGATCGCGTGCAACGGTCCGTGCGCCTGCGGGTGATGTTGGCGCAAGATCTCCATCCCAATCGTGCCCTGTCCCGCGATGACATCGGGATCGTCGAATGGGTGAACAAACGTGAGCTTGTGCTTGCGTTGCCACGTCAATGCATGCGAATAGGCGTCGGAATACGAGTCGCCGTAAAGCACGACCTCCGCACCGAGCGCGCGCACGGCGTCCACCTTCACCTCCGGCGTCGTAACGGGCATGACCACGACCGCGCGACACCCCAGCTTCTTTGCCGCCAGGGCCACGCCCTGCGCATGATTCCCCGCACTGGCCGCGATGACCCCGCGCGCACGAGCCCGTTCCGGCAGGTTCACCATCTTGTTGTAGGCACCCCGCACCTTGAAACTGAACACCGGCTGCAGGTCCTCCCGCTTCAACAACAGCCGCCCGCCCAGCCGCGCCGAGAGCAGCGGCGCCTCCTCCAACGGAGTCTCTATCGCCACGTCGTAAACCCGCGCATTCAAAATGCGCTTCAAGTAGTCCCGCTCCACGGCGCGACGCTACCACGCCCTCCCGGTGTCTCCCCCGGCCGATTGGCTCGAACTGGTCGCCCTCCAGGAACAGAGCCCGGTACTGCCGAGGGTGCTCCTTGGCGAAGTTGGGCAGAAACCGCGCCGCCTATCCGGATGGCGCCATGCCTACTGCGCAAACACCCAGGCGGTGATGCAATCCACCACTTCTTTCTGGGGTGATGCAACACCTTGGGGCATCAGCGTGCATGCCCCGCAAGTATCGCCGCTTACGCGCTTCAAAATAACGCTGTTCGCACGATTCGTGCCGTCAACCAAGAGCATGCCCATGCACGCCGGTCCAGCCACGCCCATGGCAGGCTGATTGAGAAGGCGTTGCCACGGGTTGGCGTCCACCGTTCACAAAAGACGCCGACCGCACCTCGCGTCCGGCAAGCTTCAGCCTGCGTAGCATTGATCCCGCGCGGTCGAATACCGCCTGAGGCGGCGCAATCAGACGGTCGCCGGCGGCGTACACGCGCACCAAATGATCGATGGCCAGACGACCGGCACGGGTGTGGGCTCCGGCGCGAAGCTCCATGACCACCACGGCACTCAAGTAGCGCACCATGCCGGAGCCGAGCATCAGTTCCTCGTGAAGGCCCCTGTTCATCCAGTCGATGTACAGATTCGTATCGAGAACGACCTTCTTCAAGGTCGCCTGAATATGTCCACGACCCCACCTACCCCTTTCATCTTCCGATGAGCGCGGAGAATCGGTTCTTCGGCAAGCGCAAGATCGAGGGCCCGCTCCACGGTCTCCTGTTCGGTCTTGACTCCGAACAAACGCCGATCTTTGTCGATCTTCGTCTGGTCGATCTTGAGATGCTTGTGCCGGATAGCCATGTTCATGGAATTATGCTCTGTGAACATAACGTCGACAAGCACGTGACTTCGGTGACGAGCGCAGCAGGTCTCATGATTTGATACTGATATTCATGAGAAGTATGCTTTTGTCATGACGATCACGATATCGAAGGGAGGGCAGATATCGCTGCCTGCGATGCTGCGCAAGCGTTGGGGAACGGCGGCGGTGGTACTAGACGACAGGGGGGATCACGTGACCATTCGCCCGCTTCCCGCTGATCCTGTCAAGGCCGCTCAGGGTGTCTTGCGCAAGCCCAGGCGGACCGCCGAATCCGATCGGGCACGGGAGCGTCGAGAGTCGTTGATTCGTGAACAGAAGCGCGGATGATTCTGCTTGATGCGTACGCTCTGGTGGCCTTCCTCGCCGGGGAACGCGCGGCCGCCGAGGTCGGCGGCCTGCTGCGTGGCGGCGAAGTGGCAATTCCGGCACCGAATCTGGCCGAGACACTCGATGTCCTTCAACGCGTGCGCGGGCACTCTCGCACCGCGATCGATGGCGCGCTCGAGCCTCTGCTTGCGACGGTTTTGCGGGTAATCCCGGCGGGTGAAAGCGAGGCCCGGCTCACCGCCACCCTGCGGGTGAAGCACTATGACAAGAAGACGTCGCCCCTGTCTCTGGCGGATTGTTTTCTTCTGGCGATCGCCAAGGCGGCGGGCGCGTCAATTGCCACCAGCGATCCGCCGCTGGGGGCCGCGGCTCGGACGGAGGACGTGACGTTGAATGCGCTCCCGGATTCTCGCGGACGCCGTCCGTAACGCGTCGGACGAGACCGCCCCACTGGGGGGGTTGGGTAGCTCGCCGCCTGCCCGATGCCTTCATAAAGGCAGGGAGGAGGCTCGCTGCCCCTTCGCAGCTCTGCCCCGATCTATTGGCAGGCGATTGCAGCATTCTACGGGATCGAATCGCCGACAATCCCGGGACTCCGTGATCGCCGGGTTGCTAGGATTATGACCACATGCTCACGACAAGATCTGAGGGGATCTATACGATCGCCAACGTTCTGAACCCCGATGAATGCCAGGAATATGTCGATTGGTCAGAACGCCTGGGGTATGAGTCTGCTCCGATATCTCTGGCGGGTGGGGCTGTCATGCGCCCTGACCTTCGCAACAATGTCCGGGTGATGATCGACGACAAGTACCGCGCCGCGAAGATCTGGTCTCGTCTTGCGCCGGAACTTCCCAGGACTTTCGAGGGGCGGCGGCCGGTCGGTCTTAACGAGCGGTTGCGGTTCTACCGCTACGGGACCGGCCAGTACTTTGCGCCGCATACCGATGGATGTCACCGCCGGGCCAATGGCGAGGAGAGCCTGCTTACGTTGATGATCTACTTGAATGGGGGGATGCGCGGAGGCGAAACCGCATTCGAGCACGTCTCCGTCACACCCGAGCCTGGGTTGGCGCTCGTGTTTGATCACTATCTCCTCCATGAAGGAGTCCCTGTTCTGGAAGGTTTCAAGTACGTGCTGCGCTCGGACATCATGTTTGCTCCGACGCCCGCTTGAGCTTGCGGGCGATTCACTTCTTCGCGAAAACAGGCGCCCCGAAATTGGATCGGGGCGAATGACGTCTTCAACGATCCTGCGGGTCCGTTGTGGTTGGATGCTACCCCATCAGCGGTGGACCTTCGCGCCGCCGGGGCCGCAGGCCAGTAACACTCCTCCGCGCGCGCGTACGGCCTTTAGGATCGTCTCGTGATCGATTTGGCCTCCCAAGTTTCGGGCGTTGACCACGACATCGAGACCGTGGACCGGTAGCGAATCGATTTCGCGCAATGCCCACTCAATCGCGTTCCAGATAAGCGGGATCGGATTGCAAAACACCCCGCCCCCGATGAGCGTCAACACGACCCGCGTTCGCCCGAGGCTGACCGCCGCCAGAAGGGTGCCAAGGTACGCGGCGCGCAGAAGCTGGCGTCCGATGGTTTCGAATGACCCTCCCGCGCGATCGCCGTAGATGCCACCTGCAATCGTCGACGTGAACACCTGCGCGATCAGAGGCCGATCGGGGCCTGCCACTGCACCGTCCCAATCGTAGCCCAGAACGGCCTCGACTCCGTCCTGGACGCCCACGCGGATCGCATCAAAGCGAACTTCGAGTGCGGTCGCCAAGGCTTCCGGATCGGCGATGCCGGCGGGTAGCAGATAGCCGTTTCGCACGCGAGCCAGGCCCGCGTCACAGACGTCCTTGAGCAGTTCGATTTGATCAACGTCGGTTCGCTGGACAAAGCGACGTCCTCCTGTTGCCGGTGCGGCGTATTGCCGGAGAAGAGTCCCTGGGAAGGCGGAGATGGAAGCGCGCGGCCCCTGGGTCGAATCGCCGAAATACCGTTCAACGGGCGTCACGTAGGGTCCGGGCGACTCCAGACAATTGAATTGGGAAGCGACCTGAAAAAGAGTGTCGCTGCCGCCGTTGGCCTGAAGACTCCCGATGTCGGTCGCGGGACTCGTGCCCTCGACGACGAACAGCCGAACACGGCTCTCGGACCTGTGGGCCGAGGGCCGGACCACCGCGGCGCGCGCCCTCAATACGCCAATCGGGGCGGCCTCGAATTGTCCGGCGTACCACCTTCGTCCGCCGGCCGAAAGAGTCGCCGCACCGGAGGCGTCGAACGTGAAGGCCTGGCCAGGGTCCGCTTGCGCCGCCGCCTCCGCCGCCGCCACCTGACGGCGATCGCCACCGCGTGACGACGCCAGCACCACAGCCTCGTAAGCGCCAATGGCGTCAATCAGGTCCGGATCGGCGGCCTGATCGCCCGAATGCTTCAGAAGAAGGTCGATCATTTGCCCCCATTCTGCCTCACTCGGTGTTGGCAGTGGCGGCACTACCAGTGGCCACCATGTGCTATGCGGGCCAGCAGCGTTCAGGCGATGCTGACAAACACAAAACGTTTGGTGACGAACGGCTGTCGACCGCGCTCCGAATCACGGGATCATCGGGGCCGCTGGCCACCAGGTCTTGCCCGTGCACGGGTCATTCGAGGGCGGAGCTCCGATGTTCATGGTTCCCGTCAGCGTGGCCGTCGACGCCACGGTCAGCACGGGCCCGCCCTTCTTGCCGGTGGACGTCTCGACATAAACATTGTCGAACGTCACCGTTGCCTGGTGCGCCGAATCACCCTCCACTGAGACCGTGGTCTGGAAGGCATGCTGAGGCCCATTGACGTTCACTTGGTGAAAATTTTTCACGGTGATGTCTTGGAAATCCGGTGCGACGCCCAGCGGGTTCACAATGGGATTCGCGTCGTAACTTGCCGTGACATAGATCGGATACGCTTCGTCGCGTGTGCAGATGTCCTCGAATAGCACGTGTCTGACGAATCCACCGTTGCCCGTGTACGACTTGATACGCAGCCCATTCAGGTCGCTCGACCCAGTGCTGGTGTCGACCGGGACGTCACCGTCGATCGTCAGGTCGTAAACGTGAACGTTCGTAATGCCGTTGATGGTCGCGCTGCCCATCGACATTCCATGTCCGGTTCCGAAGTGGTTGTGCGCCACGACGATGTTGTTCGCGCCGCCCTGCGCGTTGCCTTTGAGCGCCACCATATCGTCTCCGGTCGAGATCTTGTTCCCGACGATGTAGCCGTTTTGGGTGATTCCCGTCGCCGCGCCGGGGTCGATGCCGTCGGTGTTTCGGGCCACGTAGTTCGACAGCGTCTGCCCACCAGTACTCATCCCATTACTCGGCGTGAGAAGGTTGATCCCCCAAACGACGAACTTGTCGCTGTTGAGCTGGACATGAAAGAAGGGCGAGTTGTAGAGATTCAGGCCGTAAAGAACGAAGTTGGATGCGTTGGAGACGGCAATCAGCGCGGGGTTCGGCGCCGATCCCGGGCCCGAACCGGTCGCGCGGGAGTCGTGCCGCTGGAAATCCGACACGTTCCACCACGAGAAACTCCCCGCGGGGACGGTGGGATTGGCCACCGTATTGATGTCCTTGGTCGGCGGGGATACGCCGATCAGTGGTTCGCCACCTTGACCGTCGATCGTCCCCTTGCCCATGATGGCGACGTGGTCACCCGTCGCCATGATCACACCACCGCAGTCGTATTGGGCATCTGCCGTCACACTCGTATCGGAGACCGCGCCGGTGGGGTCGATGACGACGCAGTTCGGGCCATATGATTTGGGGTTCAAAGAAGCGTAAACTGTGACGCCTTGGTCGATGACCAGGGTCTGGCCCGACGTGAGCTTGAGCTGGCCAATCAGGAACGCGTTGGCCCCAGCGGTGCCCGTCGTCAGCTCCACGCAAGACTTGCTTGCGAAGCCCGCGGTGATGATGTTGTTGTCGAGCGTTTCCGTGGCAGTCTCCGGAACAGCGGTGTTCTTCGAAGCTGCCGACCCGTCATTCGGGGCGGTGGTGACAGTGCGCGGCGCCGCGACTTTCGCGCACCCAGTTGGAATCACGGGCTGAGGCGGCAGACAGGTCTTGTCGGTGATGTTCGATGGATCGCAGGTTCCAATGACGCTCGGTCCGGTGCTCGTCGAGCCGCCGGTGCCCATCGAGCCGCCGGTACCGTGTGTCGAGCCGCCAGCGGCGGTCGAGCCGCCCGTGCCGCTTGTCGAGCCGCCGGCGCCGGTCGAGCCGCCCGTACCGCTTGTCGAGCCACCGCTGCCTGACGAGCCGCCCGTGCTGGGTGTCAAGCCGCCGCCTGTGTTCGACGAACCGCCCGTGCCGTGCGTCGAGCCGCCTGTGCTGCTTGTCGAGCCACCGCTGCCTGACGAGCCACCCGAGGCCTGGGAGTTGCCCGGCGGGCTACTGGAATTGGAGGAGCCACACGCGCAAATGGGGAAAAGTGCGAGTAGGGTCCCGAGAATTCCGACACACGGGAAATCAGTTGACGACATGACGAACTCCTAACGTGAGCGAACCACCCACTCGACTGGACCTTCCAGGCTCGAGTCATTGGTAGAGTTACTTGGGTGTCCGCAAACCCCGCGCGTGGCTCACGTAGGCCTCGCAAAAACGGCCGACGCCTTCCAACCAGCGCCCCGGACCGCGGGCGCTTGCGGGTGAGGGCGCCAGAAGTTTGACGCCCAAGGGGCACCCCCATTAGGCCGGACGTGAGCCGTTTGCCTGGCCAGAGACAACCAATCAGCGTGTTCAGTCCACAGGCGCCCCGAAGGCGATCTCGAGATCAAGCGAGCACGGTAACCAGCCCCGGCGCGCTCAGTCCTTGACTCAAACTGCCGAACATGGTGAGAGCTATCGTTCCAAGGATTGGCGGAATCGGTTTTCTGTTCGCCGGGCTGACCCTTGCTGCGGGTTGCGGCCCGAGCGAGGGACGTGGTGGCGATGGTACCGGAGCTTCAGTGAACGGCAGTGGCGGATCGAGCGCAGTTGCCGCGGGCGGTTCGAGCGCCGCAAATGGAGCGAGCCCATCGACTGGCGGAAGCTCCGCCAACCCATCGGGCGGCATGAGCCATAGCGGCGGGACCATGTCTGGTGGCGGAAGCTCGGGCAGCTCCGGCAGCCTGGGTGGTGGCGGCGGATCGAACGGCTCGGGAGGCTCCACGGGTGGCGCCGCTGGCGGCAAAGGCGCGGCAGGGGGCACGGGCTTGGGCGGCAAAGGTGGGGCCGCCGCCGGCGGATCGGCCGCCCAAGGTGGAGCGGGAGGCACGGCGGGCGCGGTAAGCGGCGGCGGTTGCCCCGTTGACCCTGCCCTTCCGAAAGAGCCGGTCGATCCGCCCGTTTGCGCGACGCTGACGGCGACCAAGTCCACGAACGACGAAACCAGTCTCGACACGTCTCGGATACAGGCCGCCTTGAACGGTTGCGGCGCGGGCAAGGCCGTCAAGCTCACCAGCAGCGGCTCGAACAATTCGTTCGTCACGGGCAAGCTGACCATCACCGGGACCACCCTTTGGGTCGACGCCGGGACGACTCTGTACGCTTCGCGCAACCCGAGCTCCTACGGCTGCACGGCCAGCACCAGCGCCAGCTCGAATTCGTGCGGCTCCGTGATCGCCGTGACCGGAGCCAATCCGGGCATCATCGGCGACGGAATCATCGACGGCCAGGGCGGCGAGCCGTTGGTGGGCCAAAACCAGTCCTGGTGGGACATTTCCGTGGCCCTGCGCCCAAGCAGCGGCAGCGCTTCGAATCCCGCTCTGATCGCGGTGTCCAACGCGACGAACTTCGTGATGCACAACATCCGCATCTTCAATTCGCCCAAGTTCCACGTGAAGCTGGCCAGCGCGGGTTTCGTGGTCTGGGGCGTCGAGGTGTTGACGCCGTCCAAACCGATGAACAGTGCTGGCCAGGCGCTCACACCCCATGGCGCGCGAAACACCGATGGAATTGACCCGGGCGGGAGCAGTACGACCAGCGACGGCTACATCGTATGCAGCAAGATCTCGGTCGGCGACGACCAGATCGCGATCAAGGGCGGCAACGCCAAGGCCACCAACCTCACCATCGCGCACAACCACTTCGGCACCGGCCACGGCATGTCGATCGGGAGCGAGACCAACGCGGGCGTATCGAACATCAACGTGTACGACCTGACCATCGACGGCTCGGTGCCGACCGGGGGCGCCCCGGACTCGGACCTCAACGGGATTCGCATCAAGTCCGACGCAAGCAAGGGCGGTTTGGTCGAAAAAGTGACCTATTCGGACGTCTGCATGCGGAACCTGGCCAATCCGATCCTGTTGAACCCGATGTATTCGGATAGCTCAGGGTCGCTGATTCCGCAGTTCACGAACATCGTGATGAAAAACATTCAGGTTGTCGGCGGCGGCAACGTAACGCTCAACGGCTACGATTCGGCACACTCCACCTCCGTGACACTCGACAACGTGAATGTCGACGGCTCGCCGACGGTGACTGCGTCCAATGCACAAATAACCATCGCCGCAGGCGGAATCAGCTTCCCGGCACCCTCCGGCGGAGGTGTCACTGTCACCGGCGCCGTGGGCAAGGCCACACCAATGGATTGCAATTCAAGGTGGGTTTCATTTCCTTGACACACACCGAGGGATTTACAAAACCATGATTCAACGACCATTTTACAATTTCGGAATATTCGGACTCGTGGCATGCGCGATCGCTTCGATCGCCTGCGGTCCTTCTTCGGGCGGCTCACCGGGCGTTGGAGGATCAGCGAATAGCGCCTCGGGCGGGTCAACGACAGGTGCCGGTGGCTCGCAGGCCAGCGGTGGCAGCACGGGCGCGCTGTCCGGTGGTGCGTCGGGTACCAGCACCGGCGGTTCGAGCACGACCGGCGGCACGATGAGTGCGCAGGGTGGCACGGGCGCTGGCATGACCGGTGGCACTATGAGTGCGCAGGGTGGCATGGGTACCGGCACGAGTGGCGGCGCCACCGTCCCGCATGGTGGCACGGGGGGCGGCGCGATCGGCGGCTCAGGTGTGACTGGTGGTAATACCGGAGCGGGGGGCCTCGCTCCGTTGGGCACGCACACCATGGCGGACTGCGACACCCTCGCCGCCGCGGATGCCGAGCTCAAGCTGCCCAAGAGCGGAACCGCGATCAAGAAGCCCGCCCTGCCCGCTACGCCGACCAGCGCGGCGTGCATCCTGTCGGCAGCCACGTCGGGCCCGAACGAGAGTCAGACAGCCGCGGACACGGCCAGAATCGCGGCGGCGCTCGCGAGCAGTGCCTGCCCCGTGGTGAAGCTCGTCGCGGCCGGGGCGAACAATGCATTCATCTCGGGCGCTCTCGATATCGTCGGGCCGAGTGTGTTGTGGATCGATTCGGGGGTCACGCTGTACGCGTCGGTCAACGCCGACCTGTTCGCGTACAGTGGTCGAACGTCATGTGGAGCCAAGAACTTCGACCAGGACTGCGAAAGCTCCGCCGGCACGCAGTGTACGGCGCTCATCAACATGACGGGGGCTGGTCCACAGATCGTTGGTGGTGGAACCATCGACGGGCAAGGGGGAAAGCCGATCATCGTCGGCGGCACCCAGCAGACTTACTCGTGGTGGGACCTGTCCGTGGCTTTGAGAAGCGACAATGACCCCGCTTCGAACAATAACCCCGCCAATTGCGGCGGCGTGGCCCCGGCACAGCGCGGCGGCAGCGCGCCAAATCCGCAGCTCATCATTGGCGGCGCGAGCAGCACCGGCAAATCGGACAAAAAGACGGCGAACCTGGTCGTCGCCGGGTTGAAAATCCAAAATTCGCCCAAGTTTCACATCAAATTTGCCAGCAAGGGCTTCAACATCTGGGGCAACACCATCCTCACTCCGTCGAGCAAGGCGATCATGCCCGTTGCCGCCCGCAATACGGACGGCATCGATCCCGGGGAGGGCTACCTCGCGACGCAGGGTGCGATCGTATGCAACATGGTCAGCACGGGGGATGACGACATCGTGCTCAAGGGTCACTATGGCGTGGGCGATGTCGTCGTTGCGCACAACCATTTCGGCACCGGGCACGGTATGTCCGTCGGCAGCGAAACCCAGGGTCTTCCCGGATTGACCGCGAGCGACGACGCCGCCACCAGTGACACCGGAATCGGCATTTCGGACGTCAACGTCTACGACATCACCATCGATGGAGACACCCGCTCGACTGGCGGCGCGCCGGCGGCAGACGTGAATGGCGTTCGGGTCAAGTCGGATACGTACCGCGGGGGGATCGTTCAGAATCTGACCTTCCATGACATTTGTACGCGCGACATCGTCAATCCACTCATCGTCAATCCACACTATTCCGCGAAGACGACGACGCCGCCCCTAATCCCTTATTTCAAGAGCATTTCGGTGAAGAACCTGACAGCGGTCTTGGGGACGGCCCCCGATGGCCCCGTCACCCCCATCGTGACGCTGCAGGGATACGATACGACGCACCAGACGAACATCACATTGGACAACGTAAATGTGCAGGGCATCACCGCCGCCAATGTCTTGTCCGATGCGAACACCGTGGTGACTTTCGGGACGATGGGCGCGAACTTCGCGGTTCCACCGTCAGTACCCGCGGCGGGCCATTCCACGCCGGCGACCTGTGACTGGGGCTGGCCCGTTCCGCGTCCACAGTGAGTCTCCCTCACAGGATTCTTTCCGGCACGGTCGGGCGCGTCGATAGGTAGGCGCAACCCCCATCGTCTGACCTTGGTATCTTGGTATCATGACCGCCTACTCACTTTGTCCGGGCGGCCGAGGCGCGGGCGGAGTGTCCAGGCCGACGACATGATGAACCACACCGATCAGGAATTGGAAGGGATGTTGTCCGATCTCGAGTCGGACCTTGTGGAGCGAAAGAAATCCCTGAAGGGAGATGCCCCCAACACGGTCCGCGAGGCCGTCTGCGCATTCGCCAACGATCTGCCGGACCACCGCCGTCCAGGCGTCATCTTGATCGGAGCGCGGGACGATGGATCGCCTTCGGGTTTGGTCGTCACGGACGAGATCCTGCGGCAGCTCGCCGATGTGAAAACTGACGGGAACATCGTGCCTCCGCCGACGCTGACGGTAGCGAAACGCCAGGTGCGGGGGACAGATCTGGCGGTGGTCACCGTGTGGCCCGCCGATTCGCCGCCGGTCAGGTACAAGGGGCGCGTCTGCATCCGCATAGGGCCGCGACGTGGCGTGACGTCGGCGCAAGACGAGCGCATCCTGAACGAGAAGCGGAGGCACCACGACCGACCGTTCGACGTCCAGCCGGTGCCATCCGCGACCTTTGCCAATCTCGACCGCCGTTTCTTCGAGGACGTTTACCTGCCGGCGGCATTCGCGCCCGACATCCTTCTCGCCAACGATCGCAGCATCGACCAGCGCCTCGTGGCGACGAAGATGATCGTGTCGGCCGACACCCTCACGCCGACGGTGCTGGGGATGTTGGTCCTTTGTGACCGCGCCCGCGATTTCCTTCCGGGGGCGTACGTTCAATTTTTGCGAATCGCGGGAGTCGCCATGGGGGACGCGATAGTGGACGAGCAATCCATCGACGGTGCGATTCGCGATGTCCTTCGGCGCGTGGACGAAAAGGTGATCTCGCACAACAGAACCGCCGTCGATTTCACCAGCGGTCCGGTCGAACAGCGCAAGCAGACCTATCCGCCGGTCGCCCTGCAGCAACTTGTCCGCAACGCTGTTCTCCACCGGACGTATGAGACGACGAACGCTCCCATTCGCGTCTACTGGTACGACGATCGGATCGAGATCATCAGCCCGGGCGGCCCGTTCGGCGCGGTGACGAAGGAAAACTTCGGCGCGCACGGGATGACCGACTATCGGAATCCCAATCTGGCTGAGGCGCTGCGTGTCCTGGGTTTCGTCCAGCACTTCGGGGCGGGGATACCAACAGCCAAGCGCGAGCTGAAAAGGAACGGCAATCCGCCGCCCGAGTTCGACGTCCAGCCGACGACGGTCATTGTGACGGTTCGAGCGGCGAAATGAGAGGACGCCCGCGGCCCCCGAAGCCGGCGTGGGCCAGAGATCCGCGGGCCTGGCGCAATTTGGGCCTCGGCCCGTTGCTCGACCGCATGCCCGACATCGGTACCGACGCGACGCTCTATCCGGCTCGCTTGCCTGCGTTCGCGGCGGTCGAATACCCTGAAAGGATGAACACCGCTCGAAGTTGCACTTTGGCCCTCGTGGGGTTTCTCGTCGGTTCTATCGCGTGCTCGTCCGGGGGTGGCGCTTCGGCGCAAGGCGGGGGCGGGTCGCCAGGAACCGGGGGTAGTCCGGGCGGTGGCGGGGCCGGCGCTGGCTCCGGCGGCATTCAGGGCGGCAGCGGAGGAGCGCCGGGGCGCGGCGGAGCGACAAGTAGCACGGGGGGCATGGACGCGAACGGCACCGGGGGCGCTAACAGCGGGGGCAACGGGTCCGGGGGAATGGGCGGTGGGGCCGGGGGAGATAGCTTTGGCGGAGCCGGCGGCGGCAGCGCCGTTGACGCCGGAATCGATTCCGCGGCGGTGGGAAGCGGTGGAACGGCGCCGCACCCGGGCAGCGGTGGGGCAGGTACCGCAGGAGGACCCGTGGCGGGGGCAAGTGGCGGTGGGGGGGGCGGCGCCGGTGGTGCAGCGCCTTTCACCTGCAACCTGATGGTGGGGCCATCGCCCATGTATCAATTCTTCAACGGCGGCTTCTTGACGTATCCCGGGATCGTCGCCACACGGTGGGAGCTGATCTGGATCGCTGGTCACTACACGAACGTGTGGGCCATGCCCGGCGATTCAGGCTGGAACACGACCGTGAGTCACCCGTGTGCCCAGAGCTCGGCGACGCCCGATCGCGTGATCTTCATGGCCACCCAATGGACGGAGAATACGGCGGCGCAGTGGGAAGCGGATTTTGACGGCATCATCAAGAACATCCGCACGAAGTGGCCGACGGTCAAGCGAATCGAGATATCGCCATCGACCAGCACACCGGGCAATTTACCGTGCCCTGGGAATGGGTCCGAGAAATCCGAGACCATGATTCCGGACTATGGTTACGCCGCCATCGACGCGATGCCCGCCAAGTACCCAGGATTGGTCTTTGCGACGCCTCACTGGCAAGTCCCACAATGCAGTGACTTCATCAACAACGGCGGCGGTCCCCAATACGCGCCAAATTCGTCCGCCACGACCGGCCCGGCCGTCATGGATGTCGCAGGCGTCTTCGGCGCGTACTACGCGGCTCATCCCTGAGGGAATAGAACCCGAAAAATAGCGTGCACCATCGTTGAGATAAGTCGCCATCGTTTTTCCGCCCCGGACAAATCATTTCCGAACCCGTCCACACTGATATCGGCCCGTAGCGGGGTGTGGGCGCTCCGGCCGCTGACGTGGGGCTCCATGTGTCGTGGGCGACATCGTATCGGCCCCCCTCGTCCGCGCGCAATTGGGAGCCTAACCGTGCTCGCGCGTCTAGTCGAAAGTTGGGTAAGGGGACTACGGAGAAGGATAGCTTAGCCGTCGCCGTCACCTTCGCCCCGTTGGTTCGGGGTTCAGCCAATAGTCGCGCAGACCAGACACAGACGCGCGCAACGCACAAATTCGGAGGACCGTTGCACCATGGGAAATCTTCGTCGCTTGGCGTTCGCTGGGATCGCGGTGACTTCGTTCGGACTCGGCTGCGGCTCGGGAGAGACAGACTCACCAAGTGTCACACCACAAGGTGCCGGCGGCCAAGCACCAGCCGGCTCGGGCGGCTTGATCGCGACCGGTGGCGTGGCAGCCAGCGGCGGCGCGAGCAGCGGTGGTGCCAGTGCGGCAGGTGACGGCAGCGGTGGCATCAGTGGTGGCACAGGTGGCACAATTGGCGGCAGCGGCGGCACGATCGGTGGCAGCGGTGTGAGCGGAAAGGGCGGCTCCGTGGCAAACGGCGGCGGAGTTGGCGTCGGTGGCACCGGTAACGGCGGCACTGGACCGATCCCTCCGGCGGATAAGGTGCCGGTAGATCCTTCGAAGAAGATCACGGTTTGGATGGTCGGTGACTCGACCATGCAGAACTGCGCCGGCAGCGGACAATGCGGTTGGGCCTCCGAATTTCAGCAATACCTTGGCCCCAACGCGACGGTCTCCAACCAAGCCCGAGGTGGCCGCAGTATTCAGACCTGGATTTGGGGCGACCCCAACGTCTCCAAGGCCGCAACCGACGCCAATGGCGAGTGTCAGGTCATTGACAACAAGACCTACTCCGACAACTTGACGACCATGCTCGACGCCACGCGAGGGATGAAACCCGGCGACTGGGTGTACGTCGCGTTTGGCATCAACGATGGCACCGCCACCTGCAATCGACATGTCGGCAACGCTCTGTTCCAGTCGGACCTCGCCTTCATGGCGACAACCATCCGGTCGAAGGGCGCCAACCCGATCTTTGGCACGTCCACGAGCGGACAATCCTGTTCCGGTTCGACAAATATGCCCAACCGGGGATTCGGACCGGAAACCAAGGCCGCCGCCGTTGCCAACAACGTCCCGGTCATCGACTTGACTCAGCTCTCGGCGGACCTTTACAACACCCTCCAACTCTGTCCGGCCGGTAGCACGACATTCTGGTTCGACGGAACCCATTTCAAGACCGAAGGCGCCACCAAGGTGGCGGCCGTGGTGGCCCAGGCCCTGAAGGATCAAAACATTGGTCTCGCGGCCTACTTAAAATAGTGCGCGTCGGGGAATTCGGCGACGCTAGGGCGCTCGTGGCAAAACCGAACGAAGCGCCATGTACCAAGTCTGTCCCAAGATGACGTGACCCGCGTCGTTGGGATGCACCTCGTCGAAGAGCAGCGCGGTCTTGTAGCTCGGGTTGCTGACGAAAGGGGTGAACATGTCGACCATGATCACGTGCTGTCCGGCGCCGGCTCGCGCTTGCACCACGGCTGGGATGCCGTCGTTGTAGGCCTTTATGAGGGCCGTCCGGTCGTCCATTGAGCTAGGACCGATCTGAGCCACCACCACCAGGGCCTTGGGGGCCAAGGAGGTGATCTTGTCGATGAGGAGCCCGAGGCGCTTGGGCTCGTTGGGCAGATCCAGCATCCAGGGGATATCGTTGGTGCCGATCATCAAGAGCACGACGTGGGGGGTGGCGGCGGCGAAGATCGCGTCGATGATGGGCATGAGCCCGGGACGCTGTGGGCCGGTGTCGATCAGGTAGCCGGAGTGCCCTTCATGGCTTCTGGGAAAGGCCTTCCCTCCGACCATGGTCGGCCCCGAGGCCGATCGCCCTACGAAAGTGATGGACTGCCCGTTGGTGACGGCCAACCGGAACAGCTCCACCCGGTAGCCGCCCCCGTCTGACGAACCGGTGCCGGCGGTGATGGAATCGCCGAGCGGCATGATCGCGCAGGGGCCGGTGGAGGGGCAAGGGTTGTACGTCGGGACGCCCCCGGCTGGGCCCGCGCCGCCCGCGGCGCCCGCGCCGCTGTCGCTCGCCAAGCCGTCACTCGCCACGCCCGCGTCGGCGGATCCCGGCGCTCCCCCGGAGGTGGCGCTCATTCCCCCCGTACTCTGGCCCCCCGTACTCTGGCGACCACCGCCGGTGCCTCCGGGGCCGCCGCCGCCGGCCGAGCCCGGACCGGCGGGGATCGATCCTCCCATCCCTGATGAGCCCCCTGTTCCGGATTGGGTTCCCTCCACGCCCTGCCCTCCCGTTCCGGGCGACTGCCCTCCGCTGCCGGCCGGCCCCCCGCTCCGGGCAGCGCCACTTCCCCCGGTCGTCTCGCCGCCAGTCGATGCTGTTCGGCTGGGACTGCTGCTGCTCGTGCCACAGCCACCGTCGCCCACGCCCGCCGCCAGAATCAGCAGGCCCAGGCTGACGATCGACGACGCCGCCCGAGCGCCGCTCTTCGTTCGACTCAAGAGGGCGCCTTCCACCTACTCCTTATCCATTGGACGGCCGGGTCGGGTCAATTCAGAACTGTATCCGGGCAAACACGGTTAGGTCACGAGGAGGACAGTGTGCAAGCACGGAATTTGCGGTGCCTTTCCGCGTTGACGCGAACCAGCTGCATGCGTCAGCTCCGGTGCTATAGGTCTGAGCGAGCGTCCCTTCTTCGTCCGTCCCTTCTTTATTCCGTTTCTTCTTGCGTTGAGACTGACACCGGTGAGGTGAGATCATGTCGCCAGTCGCGAAGCAGTTCCGGGTGTTGTCTGGGTTGGTCGGGTGCCTCTCCCTGACGTGGGGCGCGTGCTCGGCTGGATCGTTCACGCGTCCCGACGGGGGCACTGTTTCAACCGTGGTCAGCACGGGGGGACACGCGATGGCGCCCGCGACCGGCGGCGGCGGCGGCGGCGGGATGACGGGAAGCGGGGGCGCCCCCGTGCCGGCATCGGGTGGCGCGATCGGCACCGGTACCGGAGGCGCGAGGGCCTCCACGGGTGGTGTACCTGGCCCGGCCGCCGGAACGGGTGGCACTGCGCCGCCGCCCACGCCGGACGCGGGAACCGCGACGGGTGGAACGACGCCACCGTTTGTGGACGCCGGCAAGGACACCGCGCCCTCCCCGCCACCTGCTGACGCCTCCGCGGTGGGGGAAGTCGCCGCTTCGATCAGCGACGGGGCATTCCCGTTGCCGGCGCCCGGGTCCAAGCCCACTGTCTATATCGCCGGGGATTCCACGGTCTCGACGTACGCCCCCAACGCCAACATGCAACAGGGATGGGGCCAGCGCATCCAGGAGCACTTCACCGCCGACGTCATCTTCGTCAACAAGGCCATCGGGGGTGAAAGCTCCAAATCGTTCATCGACCAAGGTCACCTCGATGAGATCCTGAAGGTCATAAAGCCAGGCGACTACCTTTTTGCACAATGGGGCATCAACGATCGCTCCGTGGCCGGTCCCGATCGCGCCACGGACCCTGCCACCACCTTTCGAACCTACCTGAAGCAGTACATCGACGGCGCGCGCGGCAAGAACGCGATACCGGTGCTGGTCACGCCGACCCCCCGCCACCAGTTTACCAACGGCGTCTTCCAAAATGGGTTCCCTGAGTATTGCGCCGCCATCAAGGCGGTCGGGACCGAAACCAACACCCCGGTCGTCGATCTGCAATCCCGGGGGCTCGCGTACT
>JADGRC010000061.1 GCA_017881245.1 Pseudomonadota bacterium | reverse complement strand
GGGCTGGCCGTCGCTTCCCAGGTCCCCTGCCGATTCTGCATCATCGCACATACGGAATTCGCGAAGCTGAACGGCGCGACCGACGCGGAAATCGGTGAAGCCATCGCCATGGCGTCGCTGACGCGGGATCTGAGCACCCTGCTGAACGGTATGCAGGTCGACGAGGCCCAGTTCCGCAAGGACATCGAGCGCCTGGTGAAAAGCGCAACCGCCGCGGCCAAGGCGAAAGGGGCGGAGAAAAAGGCACAGGCGCACACCGCTTCTCGCTGATTGACGACCGACCAACCAACCAACCAACCAAGCGAGCGAGCGAGCGAGCGAGCGAATTTGGTGCCGGGGCGGATGATTCCGCCTCGGCCATTTTCGCGTCTTGGCGACGGCAGCATCCGCAATTCGTCTGAATGAGTCAGAAATGAGTCAGGGAGCGTCCCATCGCCAGACCGCGACGGACTGCGGCATACCCGATGCCCCCCCACCGGCCATGCGCGACGCTCCTGAAAGGGTCGAAAGCACGGCCCTCGGTATACTGTGCTTGCCCCGTCCGGCGAGGACGAACGTTAGATCTCATGGAGGTTCCCATGTCCCTTCGGTTGTCCCCGACCCGAACCGCGATCTTGGCCGCATTCGTCGCCTGCCTTCAGGCATGTTCATCGTCCTCCGGCAGCGCCACGGGCGGGGCAAATGGAACCGCGACCGGCGGTGCCACCGGCTCGGGTTCGGGAGGCTCGACTGGGACGGGCGGAGCCCTCGGCTCGGGGGGCGCCACGGGCTCCGGCGGCGTAGTCGGCAGCAGCGGCGGTGGCCCTCAGACCGGTGGAAACAGCGTCGCTAGCGGCGGAAGCGGGCCCGCGACGGGAGGTGGCGGCCCCGGAACGGGTGGCGGTGGCCCCGGAACGGGTGGCTCGACGGCGGGCGGGCGCGCTGGCGGGACGGGCGGCGCGACCGGCTCCGGCGGAGCAGGACCCGCGGGGGCACTCACCATCGTGACCCCGTGGCAGAACGGCGCGATCTTGACCGGAGTACGTGACGTCGCCACGCCAGCCGTCACAGACGCGCTCAAGGTTCACAACGGCGGAGCCGCTCCGGTCATGATCACCGCGCTCACGTTGGGCGGAACGGATAAAGGCGCCTTTCAGATCATGGGGATGCCGGCTCTGCCCGCCATGTTGGCGGCGGGAGCCGATCTCTCGGTCACGGTTCAGCTCATGACCTCTGGCGCCGCGACCGGCACGGCACCGGCCCAGAACAGTGGCGGTACGGTTCTGACCGCGACATTGATGGCTACGGCTGGGACAGTCTCCGCGCAGGCAAATGTCTGGGGCGTCCTTTTGACGACGCTCACGCATGAAATAACGCTCGGCCAGATCCTGACCATGCTCGGATTCAAGTTGAATGTCGGAATGGCGCAGAACAATGCCAACCCAAATACCGGGAGCTCTCCGTCCACGCTCCCCAAGGTCGAGGCGGGTACCGATGAAATCGCGGCCCCGCTTTTCAAGAAGGGTCCGACCGGGATGCCCAATCTGCAAGCCCTCGCGCGCTTCTCTCCGAAGGGACCCATGCCCTACGGCTGGTACCCCATGGGCAGTCCGACGATGCGTAACATGGTTGCCACGATGGCATCGATGGCCGATGGACAAACATCGGACAAGGCCCGCATGATGCTGCCCCCGCTCACTGGTTCGACGACTTTCGATCCGGCGAGTGCGACCTTCGGGATCTGGGTCTACAGCGACCAAATGAGTGGGAAATACGACACCGGCGGCACGCCGACCAACGGCGACTACGACTATTCCGAGGACGCCCCCAACTCGCCCGCCAACGTGCACCGAACCAAGGTCTATCCGCTGAAGGACGCCGCGGGCACCGTGGTCCCCAACAGCTACCTGTTGGCGGTCGAGGAAGCCGGTAACGGCGACTACCAAGACTACGTGTTCGTGCTGTCGAACGTGATCCCGGCGAACTGATTCGACGATCGTAACGGGACGTCGCGCTCCATCGGCGGCAGCAAACCCGGAACAATCGAGCGTAATTTCGGCGGGCTTATCCGAAGCCATCCGACGCCGCCACACACACACGGAACCGATTCGAAATCGCGATGCCGTTGCGGAAACCGACGACGCACGTTCTTGACACCATGGGACACGTCTATAAGATACGTGGCCCGAGGCCAGACCTAATGGTCTGCACAAGCACACAGGCAGCTTCGACAGCACTGAACCCAACCTAAATCCAAACTTTTCTGACCTTTCAAACTTCCATTTTTCACAAGTAGCATGCGGCGCGCGGCGCACGCGGAGGATTAGATGCAAGGACTTGCCCAGTTCCTAGAGCAAGGCGGCACCCTGATGTACGTCAACCTGGTGGTGTCCATCATCGCGCTGGCGATGATCGCGGATCGCGCCATCTTCTTTCTCGGAAAAGGTTCCGTGAATGCCAGGGCCTTCCTAGAACAGATCCGAAAACTGGTCCTCGCCAACAACATCGATCGGGCCGTGAAGCTCTGTTCGGCCACCGAAGCGCCCGTGGCCCAGGTCGCGCGTTCCGGGCTGCAGCGCATGCACCGCGGTGAGATAGCGGTCGCCCAGGCCATCGAGGAAACCCTGGTCGATGTGACGCCCCTCTTGAAGAAACGGGTGCAGATTCTCTGGTCGATCGCCAACATCGCGACTCTGGTCGGACTTCTGGGAACGGTCGTCGGCTTGATTCGCGCCTTCGGTGCCGTTTCGGCGGCCAAGCCGGAAGAACGTTCCGCCTTGCTGGCCAAAGGCATCTCGGAGGCCTTGAACAATACCGCGATGGGGTTGGGCATCGCCGTGACTTGCATCATTGCTCACGCGGTGCTGTCATCGGCTTCGAAGAAGCAGGTCGGCGATCTGGAAGCGTTCGCCTTGAAACTGGAAAACCTTCTGGCCGAATCGGCCCAAGGAACGGCCAAGGCCTAAGTGGCGGCTGACGGACGGACGGGTAGAGGCTAAACCCGGATGACGCGAGAGGCACGGCGATGACCAGGGGCCAAGTCCGCGCAGCGATGCGCCGGATGAAGGATCACAACGAGGAGATTGAAGAGGAGACGGGCGAGATCAACCTCGTTCCGTACATGGATATCGTCACCAATATCATTATCTTCCTTCTGGCCTCCGTCGTGAACCAGGTCGCGCTCGGGAACGTCAACGTCAGCGTCCCCACGCTGTCGAGCGGTGGCGGCTCCGCGGCGGATGATAAGCCGGATAAGGCGCCGTTGAACCTGACCGTCAGCGTAGGCGCGACGGGATTCACGATAGCCGCCTCCGGGGGCGTGCTGCCGGTGATCGCCAAGTTGCCCAACGGCCAATACGACTATGCCCAGTTGACGAAGAAGCTGCTGGAGATCAAGTCCGCGCCGGACAACGTGTCCGAGACCAAGGTCAACTTCAACGCCGACGCGAATACGTCCTACGACATCGTGGTGGCGACCCTGGATGCCATGCGCCAGGACGATGCGGGTAAGGTGCTGTTTCCCGACGTCGCCTTCTCGGCGGGTATTCTCTGATGGATCAGCAAATGAGCCGCCTGGCCGGCAAGAAGGCCATTCGCTCTTTCGCTCGCAAGCTGGCGGAGCCCGAGGTCATCAAGGACCTGAACATCACCCCGATGATGGACATGATGACCATCATCCTCGTGTTCCTTCTCAAGTCGTTCGCCAGCTCGTCGTCCACCATCACGTTTGATTCGAATCTTCAGGTGCCCCGCTCCATCACCCAATTGAAACCGAAAGAGGCCCTCGCCCTGACGGTGACGAAGAAGGTGATCTTGGTCGAGGGCGACGGAATCGCGCCGATCACGGGCGGCAAGGTGGATCCGGCGGTGAAACGTGACGGCGAAAACGGGTACTACATCACCCCGCTCGTCGACGTGCTGGAAAAGCACGCCCGCAAGGAAAAGAAGGTCGCCGAGTTGACCGGCGTCCCGTGGGAAGCCCAACTCATGCTGATCGCCGATCAGACGACCCCATACCGTCTGCTGACGGAAGTCTTGTATTCATGCGGCCAGGCCGGATACGCGAATTACCGGCTGTTGGTTCTGAAATCGAAAGACTGATCGTCACCGCGTCCGCCATTCGGGGTGCGTGGCGGGGGGCCGTGTTATAACGGCGCCTCTTTTTGCGGGGCCCGAACGGCGGCCCGACACCTTACCCCTGGAGATTTGTCCATGCGCGTACGTTCGTTGACGGTTCGGTTCACGAGAGCAGCCGTCGTGCTCGCCTCTTTGCTCGGCTCCCTGCTCGGCGCGGTGCCGCTCTGCTGGGCGGCTGACGATTCCCACGGCGGCGAGGCGAACCTGATCCTGCCCGACCTCGACAGCGTGTCATTCCTGGGGGGCATCCCGGGCGGCAAGCTGCTCCTCGGGGGCATCGTGGTGTGTCTTCTCGGCCTGACGTTCGGCCTCGTCATCTACAGGCACCTCAAGAACCTGCCCGTCCACAAGTCGATGCTCGAGATCTCCGATCTCATCTACGAAACCTGCAAAACGTACCTCATCACGCAGGGCAAGTTCATCCTGCTGCTGGAGATCTTGATCGGCAGCATCATGGTCGTCTACTTCGGCGTGTTGCGGAGCTTCGAACCAGCGAAAGTCGTGGTCATCCTGCTGTTCAGCCTGATTGGCATCGCGGGCAGCTACGGCGTTGCGTGGTTCGGAATTCGTGTGAACACCTTCGCGAACTCTCGCACCGCTTTCGCAAGCCTTCGCGGCAAGCCGTACCCGATCTACGCCATTCCGCTGAAGGCCGGGATGAGCATCGGTATGCTGCTCATCAGCATCGAGCTCGTCATGATGTTGGCCATCCTGCTGTTCCTGCCGCGCGACTACGCGGGAGCGTGCTTCATCGGGTTCGCCATCGGCGAATCGCTCGGAGCGTCCGTGTTGCGCATCGCGGGCGGAATCTTCACGAAGATAGCGGACATCGGTTCGGACTTGATGAAGATCGTCTTCAACATCAAGGAAGACGACGCGCGAAACCCCGGCGTCATCGCGGACTGCACTGGCGACAACGCGGGCGATTCGGTCGGCCCCAGCGCCGACGGATTCGAGACCTACGGCGTTACGGGCGTCGCGCTCATCACCTTCATTCTGCTGGCGGTCAAAGACCCCACGGTTCAGGTACAACTTCTGGTTTGGATCTTCATGATGCGCATCATGATGATAGTGGCCAGCGGAATGTCGTTCCTGCTGAACGAGGCGGCCGTCAAGGGCCGCTTCGGCACCGCCGACAAGATGAACTTCGAGAAACCCCTGACCCAGCTCGTGTGGGTGACGTCGCTCGTGTCGGTCGCGATGACGTACGTCGTGTCCAATCTCCTCATTCCCAGCTTGGGGCCGGCCGCCGACAACACCCTGTGGTGGAAGCTGTCCACCATCATCACCTGTGGCACCTTGGCGGGCGCGATCATCCCCGAAGTCGTCAAGGTCTTCACGTCCACCGAATCGATCCACGTGCGCGAGATCGTGACGTCATCGCGCGAGGGAGGCCCGTCGTTGAACATTCTGTCGGGCCTGACCGCTGGCAATTTCAGCGCGTACTGGATGGGCATCGTAATTGTCGCCCTGATGGGGATCGCGTACGGCGTCAGCACGCAGGGGCTTGGCGACATCATGAAGGCCCCGGCGGTGTTTTCGTTCGGCCTGGTCGCGTTCGGCTTCCTTGGCATGGGTCCCGTCACCATCGCAGTCGATTCGTACGGCCCGGTCACCGACAACGCGCAGTCGGTGTATGAATTGTCCGTCATCGAGAGCATTCCGGGGGTCGCGGCCGAGATCAAGAAGGATCACGGTTTCGACGTGAATTTCGAACGCGCAAAACACCTACTGGAAGAGAACGACGGCGCGGGGAACACGTTCAAAGCCACCGCGAAACCCGTTCTCATCGGCACGGCGGTCGTGGGCGCGACCACGATGATCTTCTCCATCATCATGACGCTCACCCAGGGACTGACGAACGGCCTCGAGAATCTGTCGATGCTTCACCCGCCATTCCTGCTGGGCCTGATCACGGGAGGCGCGGTCATCTATTGGTTCACGGGCGCCTCGACCCAGGCGGTGTCCACGGGCGCTTACCGCGCGGTCGAATTCATCAAGGCGAACATCAAGCTCGACGGATCGGCGCAGAAGGCCAGCATCGCCGACAGCAAGAAGGTGGTCGAAATTTGCACGAAATACGCCCAGAAGGGCATGATCAACATCTTCTTGACGGTGTTCTTCAGCACGTTGGCCTTCGCGTGCCTCGAACCCTATTTCTTCATCGGGTACCTAATCTCGATCGCGCTGTTCGGGCTCTACCAGGCCATCTTCATGGCCAACGCGGGCGGCGCGTGGGACAACGCCAAGAAATTGGTCGAGGTCGAGCTGAAAGAGAAGGGAACCGCGCTGCACGCCGCGACCGTCGTCGGCGATACGGTCGGCGATCCGTTCAAGGACACCTCGTCCGTCGCCATGAACCCCGTCATCAAGTTCACTACCCTCTTCGGTTTGTTGGCGGTGGAATTATCCGTGGAGCTGAGCCGAACCACGAGCGCGATCCTGGCCGGCGTCTTCTTCGTAGTCTCCACGGTGTTCGTGTGGCGTTCGTTCTACGGCATGCGCATCGGGACCGAGCAGTCCGCCGTGGCCAGCGCGACGCCCGCGGCCGCGCGAGAGGGATAGCAAAAGCGCGGCGGGTGTGTCTTGGTGACTATCGCCCCCGCGCAAGGAGCCTAGCCTTAGGAGGCTAGGAGCGGCGCAAGAAGCGCAGTGTGGACGCGGTGAACGGAGCGAGGGCCGCGACGAGCAGCGTGGCCGGCCACAGCGTGCCAAACATCGTGACGAGGGAGACGAGGCCCGGGTACACGCCCCAGACCGGCTGAAACGCGACCCCAAGAATGGTCGGAAGATCTCCCGTGCCCGCCGTTCCCACCTCCGGGAACACGTGCAGGGCCCCATGCGCTAGCAGGCAAGCCGCCGAGACCGCCAACGCCAGCAGACCCCAGGCACGCACCCGGATCACGGCTGCGACTCCAAACAAGCCCGCCCCGACCGCCAACAGCAAGAATGCTGCGTGAAGCATCCCCTGCCCCGGAGCTTTTGGCGCCAGCGCCCACAGGATCATGCTCGGAAGGGAGGCCGCGCTCCGCGTAACGGTCTTCCTGAGACGAGCCACACCAAACTCATCCATCGCGAACCGCCGACGCCACCCCTCCTGCAAATCGTAGAGTGCCGCAACCCGCTTTCCAGCCAGCAGGACGACCACCAGCCCGTGCAACCCGCCATAGATCGCGAGCGGCCACATCCATCCAAGCATCACCGTCGACATGACGGCCACCATCACGCCCGACCAACCGAGGCCAGCGGCGAACCAGCGCCCCCAGAACCACTCGGCCGTCACCGCCAGGAAGGCGACTGCGTAACACAGCGCCAGGGCCAGGAACGCGCCGCCCCAGCCGGTCGGCGCGTTAAAGGACAGCATGAGGTATAGCGAAACAAAGAAACTCAGCGTCAGTGCAGCCACCGCGCGTCTGGTCTTCTCGAATCCGAAATCCTCGAGGGCTGTGGGAAACGTCATCAATCAATTATACCCCGAACCGGAAAAACCGCCCGCGGCCGAGCTGACACCGACCCACAACCCTCGCCGGGTGGGGCAATGGCGGGGCCCTGCCCTACTCGATCTGAAACTCGACGCGGCGATTCCGGGACCGATTCGCCGGGGTTAGGTTTGGAACGAGGGGTTTGTCGGAACCGGCTCCGACGGCCGTCATGCGGGCGTCCGAGATCCCGCGACCGACCAGGTAGGTTCGCACCGCCTCGGCTTGCGCTTGGGTCAGATCGACGGCGCGCGCCTTTGGCAGTGAGCTGTCCCAGTGGGCGACGATGCGCACGTGTTTGATCTCGCCGTGCGTGTCCAGCACATCGGCGACGGCGTCCAGAAGCTTCTCCGTCGCCGCCGTCGCGTTGGCGGTCGTACCCACGAAACGGAGCGGGACCTTCATCGTGATCTGATCACCGTTCAGAACGACCTTCGGGTTGGGTGTCACGACGCGCAACACCAGATCCAGCTGCTTGTCCTGCCCGACCAGCAGGTCCACCTGGGATATTTTTGAAGGTTGCCCCGGCGCCTCCGTGCTGACCTGATACGACCCCGGTGGCAACGACGACGCGTACGCGCCGGTCGCGTCGCTCTTGGTTTCGCGGATCTCGACTCCCGTGAACTTGATGGACGCCTGCACGCCAGCACCGCGCGCATCCGTCACGCGCCCATGGACTCGCGCGACGGGCGGATTGGGCTGTAGTCCGAGGGGAACGTCCACGGATTTTCCGGCGACGACGTTGACCGAGACCTTGGCTGACTCGAAATTCGTCGCGCTCACCTCCAGGTCGACGACGCCCGCCGGCACGTTGGCCGTAGCGAAGCCGCCGTCCGGATCCGTGACCGCGCGAGCGCGCGAGTGGCCCGCGACGGCCACCACGGCTTCGGGAATCGGCGCGCCGTCCCGTGCGTTTCGCACGACGCCCGACAAGGATCCTTCGGTCTTCCAGGGCCCGTCCTTTTCGACGGTCCGGGTCACGACCACGGGACGAGTCAGCGAATCCACGTCCAAGGGATAGGAAACCCCGAACATCAAGTTCCAAGGTGCCAACGGAGGCCCGTATGGAAATCCAGGCGATCGAATTCGGATGTCGATGCCCAGGTCGACTGTGATGCCCCGATAGACGTCCGCGCGCGCGCCGAGCGTGAGCCATTGCAGGTCGCGGTTGTCGACGCACGGCTTCTTTGAACTGTCGGTGCCATCGCAATTGGGCTTCATGTAATCCTGAAAGTCGCGGTCCGCATCCGCCGTGATGTACGCCAGGTGGTATTCGATGAACGGCACGATGGGGATCTGGGGCAACGCCGTTTCGAGCGGCGCATCAACGGCCAAGGCGAATTGCAGGCGGCTCGGGGCAATGCCATACGCGAACATCGCCGCTTCCTTGGTGTTGCGTGAAACGCCGGACAGATGGCGCAGGTTTGATGAGTTGTCCGCGAAAAAGCTGGCCCCCGCGTGGAAACGCAGTGGCATGTCGCCGGCCCGGCGCATGTCATAGGTGAACAGCGGTCCCAGCCACCACGAGGTCGAGCTGGGCGACACCGCCAGATCGGAAACACCCGACAAGAACTTCAAGCCCAGCTCGACACCAAACGTGGCGGCGGCCGAAAGCGGCAGGATCCACTTACCTCCAAGCACCAGATCTCCGAAGGTCTTGATCAACTCGGGATCCCGATCGACGGCGGGGTCTCGGACGCGCTGATTTCGATTACTGGAATTGAGAATCGCGCCGAACAGCTCCAGATCGCGGCGCAAGGTGAACCCGGCGACTAGACCGCCCGCCAGCCGCTGGTTGGCGTCGCCGGCGATCAGGAAATCGTTGGCCCCGAAATACTCGCCATGAAGTCCAACGCGCAGCTGATGCAGCGGCCCCACGTCGGCGGTCGACATGCGTAGGAGGCCTATCGACCCGGTCAGCGACGGTAACGTCGGAAAGATCCGCTCGACCAGTCGCGGGGTCTCGCCGGTGTCCTGCTCGGGCGCGATGCCAACCGACCCATTCGTGGCGGTATCCATATCCTTGAACGCGCTCGAGCTCGTGTCTGGCCGCGGCGGCACGGAGCCAGGCACCGAGCCAGGCTCTGAGCCACCGGGCGACATCATCGATGGAGCGGGAATCGTCGCGTCGGGCGGCGGGGAGGCCGGTGGTGCAAGAGGAGTTGGCGCGGGCGGAGGCGCAGGGGGCGATGGTGGCGCCGGGGGCGGAGACGCTGAAGGCACGGTGGGCTCGGGGAAAGTCGCGGCCGGGGGAGAGGGCTCGGGCACGGGTTCCATCGCGGGCGGGGCTACCTGATTCGCATGAGCCAACGGCAACGCCAGGCTGGCGAAAAGAAAACCCGCTGGAATCAGCGCCGAACGGAGCGAATGAACAGGAAGCTGGGGCATCGGGGCGCCTCGCTAGGTTAAATGTCTGACGGCAGGACAGCCTACAGCAATCTCGCGTTTCCTGGCTATTGTCAGGCGCACGGCCCGCGAACGACCGCGCGGTCGAATTGTTGGGGAGAAGCGGTATTTCTTGCCCGAGCGGGTTGCGCTTGGGCGGCGACCGTGAAAAATTGCGCGGCGTGGACCTGCCGCCCCTGACCCTGGAACAACTCACGCAAGAGGTTCGAGACGTCGCCCTGCAGGTGCATGCTGCCCAGGAACGTTTAGAGGATCGCGATTTCATCGCGGCGGTCCACGCGGCCGTCGAGAACATGGGTCGTCGTTTCAAGGACCTGCTGTTGGCGCTACCGGCGGCGGAGCAAAACGTCGCCGAACGGGCACTCGGCCGTCGCGTGGCCGATGTCAGGCGATTGGCGTCCCTCCTTCCGCGGATACCTGCGAATTTGGTGGTGAGTACGCCCGATCGCCAGGTGAGTGGGTCCTCCGCCGTCGGCGAGCGCAGGATCACGGGCGTGTCCTGGACAGACAATCGTGTCGCGCCTTCGGCCGGGCTGCGCGTCGGTGGCGAGGTCGAAGCCTGGTGTGGCAAGTGTGGCGAAGCCAAGACCCACAACGTGATCGCAATGGTGGGGGTGGAGCCCAAGCAGGTCCTCTGCCAGTCTTGCGGTTCGCGCCACACGTACCGCACCGGACCCGCACGCAAGAAGGCGGTCGAAGGAGTCGCGGAGGCCACCGCCAGCCGAACCCAGGCGCCCGATCGGGAGGCGGCCCGGAAGGCGGAGATCATGAGGGCGCTCGGCGCGGAAGTGGCGGCCGCCGACAAGGTGCGCGTGTTCAATCCGAAGGAACGCTATAAAGCCGGCGAAATCATCAGCCACCCGGAGTACGGCCGCGGCAAGATCGAGAACGTTTTGCGAGCCAGCCTCCTCGTGCGTTTCCCGCGTTCGGGTCTGAAACCGCTGTCTTTGATCTAGAGCGGCTTCGCCGCCGCAAGGGGCCTCTAGACTGACGTTTGATCCACTTCGTCCAGAAACCGGCGCAGTAGACCGTCGACCATGAGATTTCTGGCAGCAGCGTCGTAGCGGCCGCCGCGGTAACCGCCCTGGATCTCGTCGAACTTGGCGCGCGTCGCCTCGACCAAGCCTTTGTATTCGCTCACCTTGGCCCCGATTTCCTTCTGATTCTTCAACAGGTAACCCACGGCGGACACGGCTGCCGCGCCGGTCAACACGATTCCCAGCGGTCCGGATAGCGCGTACCGCAGGCCCACCCGCAAAGCGACGAAGCCCGCGGCGCCCACCGCCGCTTTCTTCAGTCCGGAGCCGTCCTTAACGGAGTCCGCCGCCATCGACATGGCCTGGCCCGACGCGATCAACAGCGCGATGACGTTGCCCCGCCGCGCCTTCCACCCACGGTCGTAGTATTCGCGAATGGCGGTCTTCAGGAACGCCTTGTAGTCGTCGAACACCTCCGGCCGGAGTTCAGTGTCGCTCGGACGTTGCGCTGGTGTCGTCATTATCCCTCCCGTTCGAATCCGCGGCTAGATCGTAGCACGGTGACGGCGCAAACTCGTCCCTGATGTCTCCGTCGCACTTGTCGCGCTCGGCACGCCCATCGCGCCACCTCGGTTCGATCGTCGTGGCCGCCGTCATCGTGGGGATCTGTGCGCCCGCCCCTGCGCGCGCCAGAGACGGACGCGCCGCTGCGCCGAACGCACCGACCGCGCGAGCCGCTGCCGCCCTCAAATCCGGACGCTATGAAGACGCGCGGCGCCTGGCCGAATCCCTCGGGCGACGCGGGTCCGCGGCACCGGCGACAGTCATAGCGGCGCGCGCCGACATGGCGCTTGGGCACTACGAACGAGCGCGCGAGCGCCTGGAGAGCGCCGTTGAGCGGGCGCCGAGCGATCTGTCCTTGCGCCATGCGCTCTGCGATGTCCTGGCCCTGCGCGGCGACCACGAGGCCATAAAGCCACTCTTGGCCCTGACGTACGACGACTGGAGCACGCGACGGATCGACGTCAAGAACGCGGACGACCTGCTGGCGGTCGCGGCGATCGTGCGCCTGGATGACAACTGGAAAGAAGCGAACGAACTGTCACGAAAGGCGGTTCGCGCGGCTCCCCATGACGCCCGACCCAACGTTTTTTGGGGCTATCTGTTCCTGGAAAAGCATGCGGTCCCGGAAGCGGAAACGTCATTTCGCGCGGCCCTGGCCGTCGATCCCGACGACGCCGACGCGCACGTGGGCCTCGCGACCGTGTTCCTGCGCAAGCGCTACGACCTGGCCGCCGCCGAGGACGAGCTTGGAGCCGCCCTGCGAATCAACCGCCGGCACGCGGGCGCCCTGGCTTTGCGGGCCGAGTTGGCCATGGACGGCGAGGACTTCGACACCGCGGCGGCCCTTCTGGCCGAGATCCGGCGTACGAATTCCCGCGATCCGCGGGCGGCCTCGCTCGCGGCCGCCCGCGCGCGGCTGCTGGACGACGAGGCAGGCTATCAGCGCGAACGCGACGCGCACGCCGCGGTTCATCCGGGGGACGGCGACTTTTTTGCCGAGACGGCCGACATCCTGATCAGGCACCGGCGCACGGACGACGCGCGCGCCGTCGCGGAGGAATGCGCCGCGGCCGATCCGCGAAGTGCGCGCTGTCAGTCGGTCCTCGGCACGACGCTTTTGCGTCTCGGGGAGGAAACCGCGGGCGTCGAGGCGCTCCGCCGCGCATGGAAACGCGACCCTTACGATGCCCGAACGTACAACCTGCTGGAGCTGTACGAAAAAGTCGTACCGCGCATGCGCACCATTTCCACCAAGCACCTTTCTTTCCGTATCGATCCCGTCGCACGAGTGGCGATCGAGCTTGTGGTGGCGCCCTATCTGGAGGAAACCTACACGCGCTACGCGGCGAAGTACGGCTTTGAGCCCAAAGGCCCGATCGTGTTCGAGCTGTATACCAACCCGGATGACTTCGCGATCCGCACCGTCGGCCTGCCGGGAATCGGCGTGGAGGCCGTCTGTTTCGGGCGCGTGATCATCTCTTCGTCCCCCACGAATGGCACGATGAACTGGGGCATGGTGCTGGCCCACGAATTGGCTCACGCCTTCGCGATCGAGTTGTCACGGTCGCGGGTTCCTCGCTGGTTTACGGAGGGTCTGGCGGAGTTGGAAACCATGAGCGCGCGGGCCGAGTGGACCCGGCATGCCGAACGCAACCTTTGGGGCGCCGCCCACCGCGGCGAGTTGGCACCGCTCGGCGCGCTGTCGAACGCCTTTGTCCGCGCCCGCGATGCCGAGGAAGCCACACGCGCCTACGCCGAGGCGGCCGCGGCCCTGGCGTATCTGGAGCGTGGTTTTGGTTTCGCCCGGATCCGGAGCGCGCTCCACGGTTTTGCGACGGGCGCGCGGGGCCTGGGCGTGGTTGCGGCCGCCATGGGCGTTTCCGGCGACGATCTGGAGCGCGGCTTTCGCGCCGATCTCGCAGCCCGAAATTCCGTATTCGATCGCCAGTATCTTCCGACCGAAACGCTGCGGTTGCCAAACGAAACACTGCGCTTGCCTTCCGAAGCGCGGCTCCCGCCCCGCGGCGGCAACGCGAGCCACGCCGGCGGCCCGAGCGTCGACCCCGTGGCGTCGCCCGCGGAGCGCGCTGATTGGCAGGCGCGGGTGGGGCTGTCGGCACTTCGTCGCGGCGACATCGGCGCCGCCGGTCGCGCGCTTGAAACTGCGTTGGCCACTGCCGGAGGCCTCGACCGGCGCGCGATCCTGTTTCTGACCGGTGAGCGCGCGCTCGCGCTAAAGCGGGCGGACGAAGCACGCGAGGCCTTCTTGAAGCTACTGGCCGTATCAGCCGGAAACGATGGAGGCGAAGGCGAAGGCGGCATCGGCGGAGACGGATACGATGTTCGGGTTCGCTTGGCCCTCGCCGAGATTCACCGCCGCGATCTTGGTGCCGCCGAGGCGCACCTGTTACGAGCCATCGCCTTTGACCCCACGAGCGCCGAAGCCACCGGCCTCATGGTCGAGCTGCTCGGCGATCCCGCCTGGCGCGGCAGTCGCGACGAGGATCGGCTGCGTGCCATCGCGGCCACCTTGCGCCTGGAACCCCTACACGCGGACCTGGCCAGGGAACTGGTCTTCGGTCTGGCGCGGCGCGGACGTGTCGCGGAGGTGGTCGATGCGGCGCCGCGGGCCATCTTCATCGAACCGGGTTTCCCCGCGCTGCACGCCGCCCTCGGCCGGGCGCTGGCCGCGATCGGAAAGCCCGACGAAGCCGCGTCCGCGCTGGAGCGCGCCCTCGCGCTCGGAGCCAAGGGCGATGAGGCCATCGAGATTCGCCGCGATCTCGGCCCGATTCGCCTCAGACGCGAAGATCGGCGGCGGCCGCCGCCGGGACCGATCCGACCGCTGTAGGCGTCGCGTTGCCCGTTACCCCGGCCGAAGGCGACGGGAAAGACGCGGTGGACGGGGCAGCCTCCGGGGTGGCCTCGCCCATCGCGCCGCTGCCCGCGAGAGGCACTGCTTCGCGAAGCATGGGCAACAGGAAACGAAACGTCGTGCCGGCATTGGTCCCGAGATCGCCTCCGCCGCTTTCGACGTCCACCCGTCCCCCATGCTCGACGGCGATCTGCTGCACCAACGCCAATCCCAATCCCGTCCCCTTGGCCTTGGTCGAGAAAAAAGGATCGAACAGCTTCGACAGGTGTTCGCGCGCGATTCCGGAGCCGGTGTCTCCGATCTCGATCTCGGCCAAACCGTCCGGCCGTGCCGCCACCCTCACCGTCAACCGTCCGCCCCGCTCCATGGCCTCTCGTGCGTTGCGAATGAGGTTCAGAAGGGCCTGACGCAGCTGGCTCTCGTCCGCCGCGACCTCGACGCCGGGGTCGAGGTCGGTCTGCAGAACGATCCCCGCCTGCAGCAGCTCCGCACGCGCGAATTCCACCACGGACGCGACCAAGGCGGACAAGTCTTCCTTCTCCAGTCTCGGCCGCGGCAGGCGCGCAAAACGAAGGTAGGTCTCCGTGATTTCGGTCAGACGGTCAACCTCGCTGGTTATCGAGTTCACCAGCCGACGCGCCTCCGGCCGCTCGCCGAACTCGTCGCCCAGCAGCTCGGCGTAAAGTCCGATCGACGCGAGCGGATTGCGAACCTCGTGCGTGATCTGGGCGGCCATGCGACCGACGGTGGCCAAGCGCTCCGAACGGATCAGTCTTTGTTCGCGCTCTTCGAGAGCGGCGGCCATGGCATCGAGCTCCCGCGCCAGATCGCCGATCTCGTCGCGAGAACTCACGCCCGTGCGGCGCGCGTACTCGCCTCCGGCAATCTCCCGCGCCCGGGCGCGCAGTACCCCAAGCGGCCTCAAGGTGCGCCACATGAACCCCGCCGCCAGGGCCGCGATCAGTAGTCCCAATCCTCCAACCACCGAAGCTATCTGAAGAGCGTTCTCCTCGTCTTCGGCCAATCGCTGGGCGATCTGCGCGCTCTCCCCCCGCAAGGGCCGGCGCATGCGATTGATTCCGCGGGTGAGGTTGGCGAATCGACTTTCAAATTCTCGCCAGGCCTTGTCGGTGGCACCGGCCTCGGGATTCCCCAGATCGGCCGTAATACGATCCAGGTCGACCTTGAACGCCTCGATCTGCCTCCGCTGGGACTCGAAGTCCGGTCGCCTGAAACTGCCTGGTTCGCGCTCCAAGTAGCGATTGATCGCACCCAGGCCATCGTCCAGATGTTTTCGCGCCATGCGCACGGCGAGGGCCAGGTTGGGTTCCTTGCGCAGATTCCGTCCCAGCGCCCCGGCGAAATCGTTCAGGGACTTCCACGCCGCGTCCACGGACCCCTGCAGGTCCATGTAGGCCTGATTCGCCGCAACCCCCTGACGCGCCCGGTGTACCGTAAAGATCGTGAATGACGCATTTCCAGCGAACGCGATCAACAAGACCGTGTAGGCTAGGAAAATCTTTGCCGAGACTCCAAGCCGCACAACTATTACGCTAGCATGCCGTCTAACTTAGTCAGAAAACCGATTGCGAAACCCACACGCGATCCGAGAGCGGAACGGGCGAGCAGCGGACCCGAAGGAAGCGCCGCGTTAGCTGCTTGGTGCATGCCCGTGAACCGATGCGCGAACCGATGACGCGTTTGACAGCGGCGCTTCCCTGCGGAAACATTCGACTTCTCATGCGCCTGCACTGGCTTGTCCCTAGCCTGATTGCGCTGGCGCTCGGGGTTGCGATTCCCCGATCCGCCTACGCCCAACCTGAAGTCTCGTCCACCGCTGTTCTCGGCCTGGAAGGCATCGACGTCCCAGCGACCGTAACGGACGAAATGTCCGAGCAATTGCGGCAGCGGGTATCCGGCGCCCATGACATGCGCCTCGTGTCGGGAAAAGATTTGGTCGAGGTGAAATTGGTATTTTCCTGCGCGGACGAGGCGGCCGGCTGCATGACGCTGGCGGGTAAGAGCCTGGACGCGGAGAAGCTGATTTACGGCAGCGTGAAGAAGACCGGCGATGACTACGCCGTTTGGCTGAAGATGTTCGACGTTCGGCGGGGCAGGATCATGTTCTGGTTGACCGAGACCCTGCCCAGGAGGAACGCCGATCCCGCGGGTATCAAGGCGGCCTCGGGGCGATGGCTGGCGAAATTGACGGGTCGGCCCGTGGACGCCGGGACGATCCAGGTCACCGCCAATGTCCACGGCGCCGTCGTCGCGCTGGACGGAGTTCCGGTGGGGGCCACCGCGGATCAGCCGCTGGCCATCACAGACGTCGCGCCCGGCAAGCACGAGTTGGTTGTGTCGAAACCCGGGTACGCCCCCGGCAAACAGCAGTTCCTGCTGGCGGCCGGACAGACGGTCCCGGTGAACATGACGTTATCCTCACCATCCACCACGGCGCTGTCGGAAGTGAAGCCCGCGCCGCAGGCGACCGATTCGGCCGAACCGAACCGGACTGCCCCTCTCGCGGTCGCCACCGAAACGCGTCCGGGAAGCGGGCGGGACGGATACCGCACGGGGTTCTGGGTAACGTTCGTCGCGGGGGTGTTGGGCGCTGGCGCCGGCATAAAGTACGGATTGGACATCTCCGACGTCAACAAGAAACTGGATCCCTACCGGCGGTTTCCCTGCATGGGAAATCAGCTGTGCAACGCAAAAGGGGTCGTGCGCCCGGCCCTGACCCCGGCGGAGAAGAACACCGTTAGCGCGCTGAACGACGAAGGCAACCGCGACCAGACGTTGCAGTGGATCTGCATTGGCGTGGGATCGGCGTTGGGGGTGGCGAGCGGATATTTCTTGTACAAGGGGTACATCGATCAGGACGACGAACACTCCCACCGAGAGGCGCGGAGTGGGTTGCGAATTTTCCCCACCGCGGGCGCGTCCACCGGTGGAATTGTGGCCGAATTTGATTTCTAGCGTCACCCTCTTGGACAACGCGTGAGCCTCGCCGGCCAAACCATCGGGAACTACAAGGTCGTCCAGCAAATCGGCGAGGGCGGGATGGGCGTCGTCTATCTGGCGGAACATCCAGTCATAGGCCGGAAGGTGGCCATTAAACTGCTGCACACCTCGTTCGCGAAGGATTCGGAGACGGTCGCTCGCTTTTTCAACGAAGCCCGCGCGATTCACCTGATAGCGCATCCGAACATCGTTGAAATCCTCGACTTTGGACAGACCACCGACGGGCAGCCGTATTTCATCATGGAGTATCTCTCGGGCGAATCGCTGGCCGAGCGCATCGCGCGGGGGCCGGTGCCCCCGGTCGAAGCCGTGAAGATCGTTTCACAGATCTGCGACGCCCTGCAGGCCGCCCACGACAAGAGAATCGTTCATCGCGACTTGAAGCCGCACAACGTGTACCTGTTGGCGTACGATGGCCGGCAAATCGTCAAAATCCTGGACTTCGGCGTCGCCAAGATGAGTACCGGATGGGACGCCGCCCAGTCGGGTGGGCATTCGGTCAAAACCAGGACCGGATCGTTGATGGGCACGCCGCTTTACATGTCCCCCGAGCAGTGCCGAGGCGCGGGCAAGCTCGATCATCGCACGGACATCTATTCGCTGGCTGTCATCTTGTTCGAGATGTTGTCGGGACGGCCCCCGTTCGTCGCCGAAGGCGTGGGCGAGCTGTTCGCGAAGCACATGTTGGAACCGGCGCCTTCGCTGGCCGAATTCGCGCCTCAGACGCCGCCGCACATCGTACGCGCCGTGGCCCGGGCATTGTCCAAGGAACTGGACGACCGGTTCCCGGACATGAGGTCGTTTCGCGAAGCCCTGAACGGCCAGGGTGACGAGAATATCCCGGGGACGCGGGCCACCGCGTCGAAGGGAATGCCGGACGCGCGCCCGCGACGTTTGGCTGGACAGCAACCCGCGACCCTTCAGGGCCCGCACGGGACCCAGCCGAGCGGCGGTCTGCCCCCCGAGCAGACGACGCTGTCTTCGATGGTCTCGGAACTGGAGGGGGACATCGACGGATTCCCCAAACGCAGCCGCAAAGGCCTCGTGATCGGGATCGCGCTCGCTGCCGTCGCGACCGTAGGCGTGTTCGGGGTCTTGCGGAAAAGCGGATCGTCCACGACCGCCAGTACGAGCGCCGCTCCTCCCGCGCCGCGGCTCGCAGAGCCCGCGACGCCGCCTCCCGCAACGCCGCCAGTGCCTACCACCATCAGCGTGAGGTTCGAAGCCGAGCCCGCCAGCGCGCACGTGTTCCGCAAGATCGACGGCAAACCCGAGGGCGAGGATCTCGGCGCCGTGCCGTTGGATCTGAAGCTTGCACGCGGCTCGGAAGGTTCGGACTTTGTTCTGCGAGCCGAAAATCACAAAGAGCGGGAGATCACCGTCGAGCCTTCGCACGACCAGATCGTACGTCTGGCGCTGGAACGACTGGCGCCGGCGGACAGGTCCGCGGACAAGGACAAGCGTCCGAAACCCGCCCCCCCCCGCCCCGCGCGCCCCAAGCGCCCCGTGATTCACGACGCGGACGGCTTGGCGGTCCCGTCGTTCTAAGCGTCCGGGGAACTATTTTCCTGCGGGTTTTTTGACCGAGCCATTCAAGGCAAGAGCACGGTCGAACCGGTCGTCTTGCGCTGTTCGAGCGCCTCGTGCGCCGCGGCCGCGTCGCTCAAGGCGAAGGTCTGTCCGACCTCGACGCGCACCTCGCCGCTCGCGACGACGGCGAAGAGCGCCGCCGCCGATTCGACAAGCTCATCTCGCGTCGCGATGTAGTGCCACAGCGACGGGCGCGTCACATAAAGCGATCCCTTGGCGCCGAGCAGCGACAGATCCACGGGCGGCACCGTTCCCGAAGATTGCCCGAACAAGGCCAGCAGGCCGCGCGGGCGCAAGCAGTCGAGCGAGGCGCTGAAGGTCGTCCTGCCTACCGAGTCGAACACCACGGCAACGCCCTTGCTGTCCGTGAGCTCCCGGACACGGGCGACGATGTCCTCGCGCTGGTAGTCGATCACCGCGCTGCACCCGTTGGCGAGCGCGCGCGCCACCTTGTCAGGTCCGCCGGCGGTTCCGATCACGCGCGCGCCGAGCGCCCGGGCCCACTGACAGGCGAGACTGCCGACTCCCCCAGCCGCCGCGTGCACAAGGATCGCGTCGCCAGGCTGCACCTTCGCGCAGCGCCGCAACAAGTATTCCGCCGTCATGCCCTTGAGCATCATCGCCGCGGCGGTCCGATCGTCGATCCTGTCGGGCAAGCGAAGCAGGCGCGCCGCCGGGAGCGTGCGGACGTCGGCGTAGGCGCCGAGGACGCCCGCGTAAGCGACCCTATCACCGACCTTCACCTCGGTGACGTTGGCTCCGACCGCCTCGACGATACCCGCGCCTTCCTGCCCAGGCACGAACGGCAACCCAGGGTTCTTGTAAAGACCGGTCCGGATGTACACGTCGACGAAGTTGAGCCCAATCGCCGTGTGGCGAACGCGGGCTTCGCCCGGACCCGGCACCGGCTCCGGGATGTCCTCGTAGCGGAGCTTGTCGGCGCCCCCCAACTCACGAACGACGATCGCTTTGGGCATATCGGTTGTCACCCAATCCGCACGTCGGCCCACAGCGCGCCCATCTATTCGCCCTCCGGCAGACGCGGGCGGCGGCGATGAACCAGCAGATCCAGAAATCGTTCGGGGGCGAGAATGACGCGCTCGCGGCTTTCCAAATAGCGGCGCCGTTCGAGCGCGAAGATGCCCCCGGCCGCGACGCCGCCTCCCGCCAGCGCCAGGACGTCGCCGAGGCCGAAACCTGGAATCAGGGCGGTACCGCCGAGCCCGATGAGGGCGAACGCCAGCACGGAACGAAGACCCATGTACGCGATCCGTTCGCGGCGCATCTCGCTCACGTCGATGTGGAACGTGACGGCGGTCGAATCTCCCTCGCCCACGATGGTGGTCTCGACCCGATTCACCAGACTGAACCCGTAGCGCTTCGAAAAATCGAGCGACCGCAGCAGCCCCGGCCAGATCCCCTGCGCCCTCTCCCATTCGACGCGCTCACCGTGGTGGCGGCGCACGGTCATCAGTTGCTCGCGCAAAAACCGCTCCACCGCCCGCCGCACGGGCTCGGGTTGCCCCGGCACCACGCGCGTGACGACGATGTGGCTTGGACCAAGCGCGCGTGCCAGCGCGCCGGATTCGGGCTCCAGCAAGACGCCGCGCCGCACCTCGACCAGGGCGGCAACGACCGCTTCCTGACGAAGGCCCGCCTCGACCCCCAACCGCACCACCTCGTCCGCGGTCATGCTCGGCTCCTCGACCGCCACCGCCCCGTCGTTTTGTCCCCGGAGCATCCCACCGTGACCACTGTCGATCTCGGCCGCGCGTCGAAGGATCCGGTCGACGTCCCGGGGTGAAAGCATTTCCGCAGACAACTTGCCTCTAAGTATAGCCACCAAACGGTGTCAGGGGGCGCGGGTTCGAAATGCGAACCGCATGATGAGCTCGTAGATGCGATCCGGAACGATCCGTCGCAAGTAACCCGCCGAGATGACGTTCGGTCCGACCGGCCAGCGCAGGCGCGGCCGGCGCGTCGTGGCTGCCCGTTCGATGGTGTCCACCAGCGCCGACAACTCGGCGCGCCGGATCTGCCTGGCCTGGCGCTCGTAGGCCGCGACCATGCCCGCATATGGCGATTCCGCGGTGTGCGCACGGGCCCTAACCTCGTTGTCGTGCAGCGCGGTCTTGAACGGCCCCGGCTCGATCAGCACGACGCTGATGCCCAAGGGGCTGACCTCGTACCGCAGGGCTTCGGTCCAAGCTTCGATCGCCCATTTGGACGCGTGGTAGGGCCCGACCGCAGGAAGTACGAGTAGCCCCGACAGGGAGCCCATCACCATGACTCGGCCCGCACGGCGCGCGCGCATCGCGGGCAACACGGCACGGGTGACCCGGTGCACGCCGACCAGATTCGTCTCCATCTGGGCGCGCAGCTCATCGGGGGTCGTCTCCTCCAGCGGTCCGTAGGCGTAATAGCCGGCGTTGTTCAGCAGAAGATCGATCCGGCCCCCGGTATCTTCCAGCAGCGCGCCGACCGCCCGTGCCACCGAAAGATCGTCGGTCACGTCAAGCTGCGGGGTTTGCAGCTCCCAGCCGCGCTCGCGCGCTTCGCCGCGCAGGGCTTCGCCCTTCTCGGGCCGGCGCATGCTGGCGAACACGCGCCAGCCCCGGGCGGCGAACCTGCGCGCGGCCGCGTGGCCGATGCCCGACGACGCGCCCGTGATCAGGGCGACCGGCCGATCGGCGATGGGCGGCGCCGCGCCAGTCCCCGACGATGGAACACCCACCGTCATCGACGCAACAACAGTCCCAGCAACGCCACGGCCAGTAACCCCCAGGCCCCCGCGATCGGCATCCAGGAGCCGCTGGGCAAGCGACGCACCCGCGCGAGCGACCGCAATCCCAGGGCGACGTTGACCGTGGACATCAGCGATAGCAACGTAATCCAGAACAAGCTGGATTGTTCATGACGTTCAGGGGACAGCGCGTGCGCCAAAGCCCCCACCAGGAACACGGAGCCGAACGTCAATTTGACGAGGCCACCTCGCACCGCACGCGCTCGCAGCCGCGCCGCACGCAGGTGACGCAGAGGCGCGACGCCGCGGGGATCGTCGTCGGCTGCGCCGTCCGATGCTGGCCGGCCGGGGTCCGCCATACTTTCAGCCTAGCGCACCAGCGGAAGATCCGCCCCCTCGTCGTGCCGCTTGTAGCCCCCCTGCCCCCCCTTCGCGCCGCCCGGGTTCGTCGTCGACGGCGGCGAACGCCGCTTCAGAAAGGCAACGAATAGCCCGTCTGCAAAACATGGGCGGTGGCGAAGGCTGTATCCTGAAAAAACATTCCATACGACAACTCGAACGTTCCATCCGAGAACCAGCCGAGGAACTCCCGGTCGCGCCAGCGCGTCGCTTCCCAGTAGACCTTGCCTTCGACGAAGACGGTACCCACCGGCTGCAGTTTCGGGTCGCTCGTATAGATTTGCGCCCCCTGGTAGCACATGGGGTCTTGACGCTGATCGCACCAGAAGTTCGCGGCGCCCTGCGAGTAATACCGTCCCGTCACCCGCAGTTCCAGATCGCCGCCCACGGCTTGAAAAACCCGGGCCTCGGCTGTGTGGCTCCGAACTTGCCACGGATTACTCTGGTCGTCGATGACCGCCGACCGCGCGACCAACAGAGGGTCGGATCCATCCCATTTCAGATCCCAGTAATAGCGGTAGTGCAACTGAACACCGGTGCGCGTCCACGGAAAATATTTGGCCGCGCGGGCTGACAGAGTCTGGCGTACGCGATTGTCGGGAACCTTCTCCATGCCGTAGGGAGACACGGCCCTATAGGCACTTGCGAGATACCCGTTCAGCACGACGACCTCGTAACCCGCTTGCACCAGCCAGGTTGGCGACAAAACCTGGCTGTACCCGACCCCGGCAAAGACGCTGTTTAGAGGACACGTGTGCAGCGCGTTCGGCGCGCAGGGGGCTCCCGCCGCGGCCATCGGAACCGGGGCGTTGCCTTGCGGCCGCCGCCCCACCTGATCCCACCCGAGACCGCCCGACAGGGCCAGCGTGCCCGTGTCCTGCCACGTGCGCACCGCGACCGACGCGGCGAGGGTGTGCGACCAGTAATCCGATTCGCCGCTGTATTTGTACGCAGCGCCGACGCGCACGCGCGACCAGGTCTTGCCGATCCCGACGCCGGATTCGCTGCGATATTCGGTGAAGATGTTGTCCCCCGAAGGACCGGCCGCGGCGGAGGCCGACGTGATTGCGTCGAGGAGATAATGGGCGGACAAGTCCAGACCCGCAGGCAAATCGGCGGTCATCTCGACCACCGGCTGAACTACACGGGTTGACGGTTCGCGATAGTACTGCCCGCGCACGGTCACGCGGCTTTCCGCGCGGGCATCGCGCGAGCCGACGAGCAATACCGCGATCAGCGCCAGATAAGCGCGCGACTTCGAGGTCAATTGCAGCCGCAGCCTCCACCGGGCTGGCCGTATCCCAGGTCCGACCCCTCGCGCGAACCGAACATGTGCTGGCGGAAGTGCATCTCCAACGGATCGGCGTCGAAGCGCATCGCACGCTTCGACAGGTACTCGCGCTGCCAAGGCTGCACGGGCGGCTGGTGGGCACAGCCCCCTACTGTCGCCACCGACATCCCAATCGCCATCACGAACAACGCGCGGCCGAGGCGGGGGCGGTGACGCATGGTGGGGGCATATGTACCGTGGGGATGCGACGGGCTGCAAGCCGTCTCGGGTAGTTCTTGAGCGGTTCCGGGTCGTCCTGGCGGCTCTGGGCGGTTCCTGCTGTTGATCCGAATCCCGAACCTCGGTCATCGCCCTGGGGGCGCCAGCGGTACAATCGAGATCGCCATGGCCAACAGCGGCTCGACTCTGATCCTGGACATCGAAACCATCCCGGACGCCGATCTGTATACGCCGCCCGATGTCGCCCCCGGCGCCGAGCGTCCGTTTCCCCCTCTTTATGCTTGCCGGCCGATCGTCATCGGGGTCATATGGCTGGACGAAGCTTTGCGCTGCAAGCGCATCGGCATCATCGGCGAAGACAAGTCCGAGGCATCCATGATCTCCGACTTCGCGGATTTCATCACGAAGTACAATCCGCTCGTCGTCACCTGGAACGGTCGTTCGTTCGATCTGCCGGTCCTGGCGTTGCGCGCGCTCCGCCATGGGATCGATTTCGCCTGGTACTACCGCGGCAACGGGACCCGGTATCGTTTTAGCGAGGAGGGGCACCTGGATCTGGGAGACGTAATCGCCGATTTCGGGGCGGCGCGCATGACATCGCTGGACGCGGCGGCTCGGCTTTGCGGCTTGCCGGGAAAAGTCGGCGTCGACGGGACCCAGGTCGAAGGTCTGTTTCGCGACGGGCAGATGGACGCCCTTCGGCGATACTGCCTGTCCGATGTGGCGCAGACGGCCTTCGTACTGCTGAGATACAGGTTGATCGCCGGCGATCTTCAGCGCGATGCATACCGAACCGCGGCCTCGGATCTGTTCGCGGCGCTGGAGCAGGACGGCAGGTTCGAGGCCCTGCTGCAGGGGACGGACAGGACCCGGCTGCTGCTGTCCGATTCACCGTGAGCACGCCGGCGGCGCCGCGGCATGGTCGAGGGTCACCGAGATCGCGCGCCGCGTACGCGACGATGTCCGCGTTGCCGCGCGGATTCTACGAGCGGCCGACCATGGACGTTGCGCGTGACCTGCTGGGCAAGCTCTTGATTCGCCCCGGCTCGCCCACGCGCGTGGCACGGGTCGTCGAGGTCGAGGCCTACCTGGGCGAGCGCGACCTTGCCTCGCACGCGCGTCGCGGGCCCACGCCGCGCGCGGCTATCATGTTCGGACCGCCGGGATTCCTTTACGTCTATCTGGTGTACGGAATGCACCACTGCATGAACGTCGTCACGGAACAGGACGGCGTGGCGGGGGCGGTCCTGATCCGGGGCGCCGAGCCCGTCGCCGGATTCGAATCCGACGAGAGCCGACACCCGCTGGCGGGTCCCGGAAGGTTGTGTGCGGGTTTCCAAATCACGCGCGGCGAAAACGGCCTGGACCTGTGCGCGGGCGAATTCTTCCTGGCCGACGACGGCGCGGGGCGCCCGCGCGTGAAACGCTCGGCGCGCGTCGGCGTGGCTTACGCCGGGGCCTGGGCCGCGCGCAAGCTGCGGTTCTACGTCCCGGGCAATCCCCATGTATCCGGCCGACCGCGGAGGTGAGAGCGGCGACCACAGCTTTACAGACCGTCACGAATCCTTTCTAATTGCGGCAAGCAAATTCTAACCCTCAAACTTAAGGAGCCCTCATGACGTGCAACGCCACTTCCCCCGCCTCCCGTGTCATCATCGCCTCTGCCCTACTTGCCGGGATCGTTCTTCTCGGGTGTGGCAGCAGCGGAGGCGCAGGTTCGGATTCCGGCACATCGAGCACAACGTCCGGCGTCAGCGGATCCAAACGATTGGACGCGCTCACCAACGACGAGAAGGGGAAGTTGTGTGACTTTACCGCGGCACATTTTGGCGGCTACGGCAAATCCATCGACTGCGGGGGCGGCAATACTCTGGACGCCGCTGCGAGTCAGGCCGAGTGCATCGCCGCGGCTCCCACCGCCTGTGCGGCGACCGTTGCACAAGCCGAACAATGCCTCACGGCACAATCCTGCGCGAACCCCTTGCCGCCGGCTTGTGTGCCCATCTTTCAGTGTGCGTTCGCGATGTCGTCCTTCACCCCGGCGAACTGAGTCCGGATCGGCCGGGCCGACACAGCCGCCCAATCTCGACTTAGGGGCGAGCGTTCATCGGACGCCTGAAGGCATCGACAACCCGCGGTCGTTGTATGAACCTAGGGGCTTGGGCCCAAGCGCGCGAAAATGATCGTTCCCGCAATCATCCTGTTGGTGCCGCTTCTGGCCATCGTGGCAACCGAGCCGTCGGCGCCGTCGCAACCGCAGCTGCCCCCTCCCCCGCCGCGACCAACTGCGGTCGGCACCCCGTTTCGACTGGGCCTGACCTACACGCGCGTCCTGACCGAGGACGGCGATCTGACCAACGATCAACTTTCGACCAACGCCCTCGGTCTGGTCTTCATTTCTCCGTCGACCACGTACGTGCGCAATCACTTTGCCATCGCGCACCAATGGGAAAGCCTTGGGGCATACTCCGCGCGCGGCTTCCGGATCGACCTCATCTCGTTCGGCTACCCAATCCACCTGTGGAGCTCCCAGCTACGGTTGGACCTTGAACCCATCTTCACGGCGGTGCGTGGCGAAGTCCTGTTCGTGAGCGGAGGCGGTAGGTTCCTTCGGATGGAGGGCGGGGTCGGCCTCGAGTTGTCCGCCACCTTTCGTCGCTGGTTCGTCAGCCTGCAACCACTGGCAATCGATTTTCGATACTGGACTTACCGCAGCTCGGCTTTCACTCCGCAGTCTCAGTCGGGGCTCGGGCGGGTCTTTCCGTTCCGCGTGGCGCTCGGTTACGAATTTTGAGCAAGGGCGCCGAATGCGCCTAGGTCCATTCTGGACGTTGGACTATTCTCACCGCCCATGGATCCCCTGATTCTGTATGTCGACGGTTTCTGGAACAGCCCCTACGCCTTCTCGGTGTTCGTGTGCCTGACCGAGAAGGGCTTGCCGTTCGAAACACGCGAGGTGAACCTGCACGAGCGCGCCCAAACCACCCCGGAGTTTCGAGCAAGATCGGTGACCGCCCGCGTGCCGCTGCTGGAGCATGGATCTTTTCGGCTGACCGAATCGAGCGCAATCGTCGAATACCTGGATGAGACTTTCCCCCCCCCCCGCGTACGCCGCGGTGATGCCGGCCGAACGCACGGATCGCGCTCGGGCGCGCCAAATCATGGCCTGGATCCGCAGCGATCTGATGGCGATCCGTGAAGAACGCGCGACACACACGATTTTTTACCAGCACGCACGCGAGCCGTTGTCGACGGCCGGGAGGACGGCCGCCGACAAGCTGCTGGCCGTCGCGTCGGCCTTCGTCCCCGAAGGACGTACGTCGCTATTCAACAAGTTCAGCATCGCGGACGCCGATCTGGCCATGATGCTCCAGCGCCTGATTGCGAACGGCGAGACGGTTCCGCCTAAGCTGCGCGCGTTCGCCGACGCACAATGGCAACGCCCAAGCGTGCGCGCCTTCGTGAACCATCCGCGACCGCCGTACGTGCCGTACTGACGAATGTCCGTCGTCGCGCGTCCCGCGGCGTTCAAACCCCACCCAGCCCGTTGAGGAATGACCATGACGTTAGGACGGTTGGCCGGTATCGTTTTGCTCCTAACTCTGGTCGGGGCGCGCCTCGAAGCAGTCGAGAAACCCGAGGACCTTGCGCAACGCGCGGCCAAATCATGGCTCACACATTTGGATGCGGGGAAGTACGGGCAGTCCTGGGCGCAGAGCGCCAAGGTGTTCAAAACCATCGTGCCCAGGACCAAGTGGGAAGAATCGATGTCGGGGATACGAAAACCGCTCGGCAAGCTCGTCTCGCGAAGAGTGCAATCGCGCGAATTCTCCGAGAAGCTGTCTGGCTCGCCCGACGGGAAATACGTCGTCATCAAATTCGACACCGTCTTCGAACACAAGACTTCCGCGGTCGAGACGGTCACGTCGGTGCTGGATTCGGACGGCGTCTGGCGCGTCTCCGGGTACTACGTTCTTTGAGCACGCGAGCGCCGGCCACCAGGGTGGCAAGCCTACGGCGTGGTCCCCCGCGCGCCCCGCCGTTGCCGAACCTCGCGATCGATTGACGCGAACATGCTGGGAATCGACGCCGCGACCAGGGCGTCGGTCGCCTTGCGAACGATGAAACCGGGCAGAGGCGCCTTCACCAACACGGATGCCCGGTAGTCGACCTTGGTACCGGCCGGATCGATCGTAAAGCGCCAACCGCCCGCCGAATCGACGACGATTTCGCCCTCGACATACGTCCAGTCAACGGTGAGGGCATCCGCATCGCATTTCAGATCCAGCACGTAGCGAACCGCGAGGACCACTTCCACCCGGAACTCGGCGCGCACCAGTGGGGGCCGACGGTCGAGCACCCGCACCGACTTGAATTCGGGAAACAAACGCGGATACGCCTCGAAATCCACGACAACTTCATAGATCTCGCGTGGGGTCGCCCCCCGCATCAGATACGACCGTTCGACAGGGGCCCGTTCGCTCATGGCGGGATTGTCGTCCCCAACCGCGACAATTTCCACATCCGCCCGTAGTCCACGTGGTCCGCGTGGTCCCGTCGTGACGAGGACGCGGTCGAGGTCAGTTCGGCCTCATCAGAAGCATGCGCCCGAGCTGCGCCCCAGCCGACGATTGGAACCGTCAGCGACGCGCGTGTAACGTCGACGCCCATGTCGAAACGGTTCTCGCCGCCCGGAACCCCTTTGCGGTTCACCCCCGACCGTCCGTTCCGGACGGCGCAAGTCCGTCTGGAGGTCGACCTGGACCTCGTCGGACGGCGACTAACTGGGGCGGCGACGCTGCATCTGGAGGCGCGCCGCGAGCACCTGGCGTCCGTCACATTGGATGCGGTCGAGATGACAATAGATTCGGTCGCAGTGGATGGCCAGGAGATCCGGACGTTCCAGTACGACGGCGAGAAGTTGTACGTCCCACTGCTAAAACCGCTGGCGCGCGGCGCGCAGGCGGCGTTGACGGTGCGGTACCGCTGTCAGCCGCGCCGTGGCCTTTACTTCATCGGCCCGGACGCCGATCACCCCGATCGGGCGCCGCAGTGCTGGACGCAGGGACAGGACGATGACTCCCGCTACTACTTCCCGTGCGTCGACACGCCGATCGAGAAGGCACCGACCGAGGTGATCGCGACGGCGCCCGCCGGAAACTTCCTGCTTTCGAACGGCGATCTGCGCGACCGCGCCGTGCTCCCGGATGGGCGCATCCGCTGGCACTACGGCCTCGACCTTCCACACCCGCCCTACCTGGTCACGATTGTATGCGGTCCGTTCGTCGAGATCGCTGCCCGCGCCCCGGAGACCGGCGTGGACGTGTTCGCGTATGTTCCCGCCGGCCGGGAGGATGACGCCCGGCGCAGTTTCGGGCGCACGCCGCAAATGATCGATCATTTTTCGGCTCGCATCGGTGTCCCCTACCCGCACCGCCGCTACAGCCAGATCACCGTATCCGATTTCATCTTCGGCGGAATGGAGAACACCAGCGCGACCACGCTGACCGATCTCGTGCTGCTCGACGAACGGGCGGCGCTGGACCACGACGTGGACGGCCTGGTGTCGCACGAGCTGGCCCACCAATGGTGGGGTGACCTGCTGACCTGCCGGGAATGGTCGGAGGCCTGGTTAAATGAAGGCTTCGCCACATATTTCGAGTACGTGTGGCGCGAACACGCGAAGGGGCGCGATGAGGCCGACGTCGAATTGCTGACGGACGCCGAGACCTACTTTGGCGAGGCCGGTCGATACCAGCGCCCCATCGTGTGCCGACAGTACGACGAGCCTATTCACCTGTTCGATGGGCACCTGTACGACAAGGGTGGTCGCGTGCTGCACATGGTGCGGCACATGTTGGGGGACGAGCCCTTCTGGGAGGCCATCCGGCACTATGCCACCCGGCACGCCCAGAAATCCGTCGAGACCCGCGATCTGTCACGCGCAATCGAGGATGTCACGGGGCGAAACCTGGATCCGTTCTTCGATCGGTGGGTCGCGCGCGCCGGGCATCCCGATCTGGCGTGCACATGGACCTGGGACACCGAGCAAGGGGTTGGCCACCTTCGGGTCGAGCAAAAACAAAAAATCTCCGACGAGACGCCGTTGTTTAGGTTCGATGTCGGCGTGAGATTCGAGGTCGCGGGTTCGATCAAGGACGAGACAATCGCCATTTCGGAGCGATCACACGTATTCAAGTTTCGGTTCCCGGAACGACCCACCCAGGTGGTGTTCGATTCGGGCGACGTGATTCTCAAGACCATCAAGATGGACAAGCCGCGCCCGCTGTGGCGACGACAGCTCGAGGCGGCGACGCTGGGAATCGATCGCATCCTCGCGGCGCGCGCGCTCGCCGAGGCACCGGCGCCCGAGGGAATTCAGGCACTCGGGAAAGCCCTGGCGGGCGATCCGTTTTGGGCGGTTCGCGCGGCGGTCGCGCGGGCCCTCGGACGGACCGCGCGACAGGATGCGCTGGATTTTCTTCTCGACGCCCGCGGGCAATCGCATCCGCGCGTACGTCGGGCGGTCGCGACGGCGCTCGGCGAGTTTCGGGGCGATCCGCGCGCGGGTGCCGCCCTGAGCGCGTGGTTACGCGCCGGGGATCCGAGCGTCTTCGTCGAGGCCGAAACGGCCCTGGCGCTCGGGAAGTCCCGCGCGCCCGACGCGCTGGATTTGTTGCCCGGTTTGATGAGCCGCCGGTCGTATCAAGATATCGTTCGCAGCCGCGCCATCGAGGGTTTGGGCGCCACCGGTGACGAGCGGGCGATTCCCCTGCTGCGGGGCGCGTGGCGGGGAGGCGGGCCATTTCAACCCCGCAAGGCCTTGATCGTCGCGCTGGCCGAACTGGCGCAGGGGACCGCGACGCCGCGCCCGGTGCGCGAATTCCTAGAGGATCGTTTCTCTGATCGCGACTTTCGCGTCCGCACCGAAGTCGCGATGGCGCTGGTGCGCCTGGGCGATCGACGCGCTATCCCCGCGATCGAACGGGCCCTGGTGGGTGAGCTCGATGCTCGGGCCAGCCGTCGCATGCGGGAAGCCATCACCGACTTGCGGGAAGGAACGCGCACGACCGAACAAGTCACGCGGCTGCAAGAGGAGTTGGAGCGCCTGCGAGCCGATGCCGCCAGACTGCGCGAACGGATCGACGGTCTTGAAGGTCAAGGTTCCGGTGCCGCCAAGGAACCGCCGGCCACCCCGCCGTCGGGCTCCCGCAAAGGCGGGGACGGAGGCCCCCGTCCCCCCAAGCGCGCGCGCCCCACCACCCGCCGCGGTGGACGTTCACGCCCACACGCTCCCATCCGCCGCCGTTAGAGCACCGCTCTCGAAATAGAGTCACGTTCGGCTGTGACGCAATTTCGAGAGCGGTGCTCTAGAGCGCTGTCCGCGCCTCAGCGCTGAAGCTCGGCCACGATTTCGGCGGCGATTTGACGTGCCCGCTCGATCTCGTTCTTGGGAACGGACACCGCGCCCACGACGGGGTGCCCGCCGCCGCCGTAGCGCTCACAGATCTTGTTGATCTCATGCGTTCGCGGCACGGTGGACCAGGGGTTACAGCCCACCGACACCTTCGCGCGCGTGCCCAACGTCACCGCGACCGCGTACCGCGCCTCCGGAAACAGATAATAGGCGATGAACTTGTTGAACGCGGTTGCGCCGCTGTCGGCCAGATCGGAAAACACGACGCCCTTGTCCAGGCGCGCCACGCCGCGCACGACTTCGATATTCTTGGCGTGCTGTGCGAGGAGCGGCCCCAGCGGGCCCGCGACGTAAGGATCCGCGGCAATCGCGGCCAGGGGACGTGACGCGAGATCTCCGATGAAACGATCCGCGAGCGCCAAGTCTCGGTTGTTCTCTATCCAAGTCATCAGTTGCAGGGCGGGCTCGCGCAACTCGACGGCTGTCTGCGCGTCGGCGAACAACGCCCCGTCGATGATCTCCGCCCAGTCGATCAGCTCCGACAGCGACGACGCATCCCAACCAAACTGGCCCGACAAGATGCGCGACACGAACTTAGCGCAGCTCTTCGCCGCTGGATCGTAGAACTTCCGGCCGGTGGCATCCGCGCGAAAATGCGCCTCGTCCCCGGGCAGCTGAAACGCGGACGCGTGATGATCGAACCACCAGCTCAGGCGCGGATCCTGCGAGTACCGAAAATCCACGCAGACGTTCTCATCGCCGTCGAAGCAATCCGCAGGAAACGGCTGGGCGTCACCCTTGTGCTCAAGCGGCCGAAAGACCACCTCGAGGGGATCGCGGGCTACCTTCTCACGGTAGAAGCGCGAAAAAATCGCGGCCGAACTGCAGCCATCGAAACAATTGCCGTGATACAGGACCCGCAGACGCACAACTCCAAGTTAGATGCCAGCCGGCCGCTCGGCAAGCGCGATCGGTGAAATCGCACCGCGCACGCGCGGCCTGTGCGAACCCTTCGCGCGAATGCTGATGCCATCCGCCGGCGAAAACAGTTCGTGTTAACGTCGGCGGCATGTCCGATCCGCAACCCACGTTCTTGTCCGAACTGAAGCGATCTCACGACTGCGGCGCGCTCCGCTCCTCCGAAACAGGCAAATCCGTCGTTCTCTTTGGTTGGGTGGCCGCCCGTCGCGATCACGGTGGCTGCGTCTTTATCGATCTGCGCGATCGGGGAGGGATCACCCAAATCGTGTTCGAACCGCACGTCAACGCGGAAGCGCACGCGCTGGCTGGCGAGCTGCGCAACGAATTTTGCGTGGGCGTGACGGGCGTCGTACAGGAACGGGGCGAGTACCGGAACAAGAACCTGGCCACCGGCGACATCGAAGTGCGAGCCGACCGCTTGACGATTTTCTCTCGGTCCGAAACACCGCCGTTCGAAATTGGCGACGACGCCGCCAACGAGACTATCCGTCTGAAGCACCGATATCTGGATCTGCGCCGCCCCAGTCTTCAGAAGAATTTTCTGATTCGTTCGCAGATCTATCAGACCGCGCGTCGCCACCTGGCGGAGAACGGCTTCGCGGAGATCGAGACGCCCTTCATGGTCAAGTACACGCCGGGAGGCGCGCGGAATTTCCTGGTCCCCTCGCGCATGAACCCCGGACAGTTTTACGCATTGGCGGAGTCGCCGCAGATATTCAAGCAGTTGTTCATGGTGGCTGGGTTCGATCGCTACTTCCAGATTGTCCGTTGCTTTCGCGACGAGGACCTGCGCCTCGACCGCCAACCGGAGTTCACCCAGATCGACGTTGAAATGAGCTTTGTCGTCGAGGAAGACGTCTACCGAATCGTGGAGGGACTGGTCGCGTCGCTGTGGAAGGATGTCCTCGGCGTCACGCTCCCCACACCCTTCGCCCGACTGACGTACGCCGACGCGATGGGGCGTTATGGCTCCGACAAGCCCGATTTGCGATTCGACCTGCCGCTGTTCGACCTCACGGGCGCGGTCCGGAAGCACGAGGGCGGAAGCGTGGAACTGCTGCGCGCCGCGATTGCCGGCCCCACGAACATCGTCAAGGGCTGGAAGCTACCCGCGGCGGTCGCGTCCAAGATGTCGCGCGCCGATCTCGACAAGTTGGAGGAATACGTCAAGGGCTTCGGGGCGCGGGGTCTCGCGCGCGCTCGCGTGGCGGCGGGCGGGGCTTGGACGCAATCCCCCATGAAGACGATCACCGACGAGCTGCGCGCGGACATCAACACCGCGGCGAACGCCGAAGAGGGCGATCTGCTGTTCTTCCAGTTCGGTTCGAAGAAACTGGTGAACGCGGTTCTAGGAGGCTTGCGCCTGCACTTGGCTGACAAATTCGGCCTCATCCCCAAGGGACAATGGAGGTTCGCCTGGGTAACGGATTTTCCGCTGTTCGAGGAGGCGGAGGGGGGACACATGGTGGCCGCTCACCATCCGTTCACGTCGCCGTTTCCATCGGACCTGGAGTGCCTGGAGAGCGACCCGGCTTCGGTTCGCGCCCGAGCGTATGATCTCGTCTTGAACGGCAACGAGATCGCGGGGGGCTCGATCCGAATTCATCAGTCCGACGTTCAGGCGCGGGTCTTTCGAGCGCTTGGCTTGTCCGAGGAAGACGCGCGCGCGAAGTTCGGCTTCCTGCTGGAGGCCTTCCGCTACGGACCGCCACCTCATGGTGGAATCGCCGCCGGCGTCGATCGCTTGGCCATGCTTTTGTGCGGCGCCGATTCCCTTCGTGACGTCATCGCCTTTCCGAAGACTCAGAAGGGCACCGATCTCCTGACCGATGCCCCTTCCGTCGTCTCGCCCAAGCAACTCGATGAACTGCACATCGCGCTGAAGGAATGATCGCGGCCTCCGCGCGCGAGCAGACACTCCGGCGCCTGAACGACGACTCCTTCGACGTCCTGGTGGTCGGCGGTGGCGCCACGGGTGCCGGTATCGCGCGCGACGCCGCCTTGCGCGGATTCCGGGTCGCATTGGTGGATCGGGGCGACTTCGCCGGTGAGACATCCAGCTATTCGTCGAAATTGATTCACGGCGGACTGCGGTACTTGCAGTACGGCGATCTCGCACTGGTGTTCGAGGCTCTTTCCGAGCGGCGGCGCCTGATGGCCACGGCTCCGCACCTGTGCCGCCCGATTGAATTCTTGTTTCCGGCGTACAAGGGTCTGGCCCCCCGGCTGAACGTGCTCGGCGCGGGAATCGCGCTTTACAACGGGTTGGCGCTATGGCGGCGCCCCGTCGGGGGTCGACGCGTATCGCGCGTAGAGGTATCGACATTGTCACCGCTGTTGCGCAAGGCGGGATTGCAGGGGGCGCAGCTCTATGTCGACTGTCAGACCGACGACGCTCGGCTGGTGTTGGAGACCATCCTCGACGCCGCGGTTGCGGGAGCGGTCGTAGCCCCGCGCGTGACGGTGACCGAGCTCGTGCGCGATCGGCGCGGACGCGCATGTGCCGCCCTGGCACGCGATCGCGCCGCCGGCGTCGAACTGACGATTCGAGCGCGCGTCATCGTGAACGCGACGGGTCCGTTCTCCGACGCGTTCGACCGCGGACGTCACAACCTGCGCCCGACCCTGGGCGTTCATCTGGTGCTCGACGCCGCCAGGATGCCTCATGGAGGGCGCGCCACCGTCCTACGCTCGCCACGCGACGGCCGCCTGGTCTTCATGCTGCCCGCGGGGCGGCGCACGATTGTCGGCACGACGGACACCGACTGGAGCCCACCGGGGCAAACCCGCCGTCCGCCGCGCCCCGGCGACGTGATCGCGGCCCGCGCCGAGGACGTGGACTACCTGATCGACGTGGTGAACGCTGGGTTCCCGGGCGTCGCGGTCACGCCCGACGACGTGGTGTCGACGTATGCGGGCTTGCGCCCCCTCGTCGAAGTGCCCGCCCATACGGTCTCGGCGACGTCCCGGGAGCACGAGATCCTGATCGAGCCCGACGGCCTCTTGACGATCGTGGGCGGCAAGCTGACGACCTACCGCCGCATGGCCGAGGAGGCCGTCGACCGGATCGTGGAGCTGTCCCGGGATCGCGGCTACGAGGACGCCGTGGCGCCCTGTTCGACCGGGAAGCGCCCGCTGCCTGGAGGTAACGCCGATCCGGCGCGCGTCTCGCTCGGCGAGGTCGAGTTGGCCCCCGACGTCGAACGCCACCTACGTCAATCGTACGGCTCCCGCGCGGGGCGCGTCGTCGCCTGCATGTCGGAACCCTGGTCGCAATCTCAGCGGGCGCGATCGGCGCCGCGAACGGTGGTCGACCTGCCCGCCGTGACCCCCGTGGACCTGTCGGCGCGAATCGATCCGGACTTGCCATATCTATGGGCCGAGGTCCTGCACGCCGCGCGTAACGAGCTGGTCACCGAAGTCGAGGACGTCTTGCGCCGCCGTATTCCCGTCTTCCGGGATGCGCGGGACCAAGGGATGGGCGTCGTCGCGCGCGCGGCGTCCGTCCTCGGCGACGTCTTGGGCTGGTCCGCGGAACGACGATCACAAAGCGTCGACGCGTACGCGGAATCCGTCGCGACGTCGCGCGCGTGGATTTCAACGAAGCCGCCGCGGAAATAGGTCGAAGTTGCGAGTCTCGGCGGTCACCATCCGAATGGGGCCATCCGCCGTGATCGCCAACCCCTATATATCCAGATCCGCCTGCGCGGAGCGTTCCATGATGAATTTGAAGCGCGCCTCGACGTCCTTGCCCATGAGCTCGCCCAAGACGCGGTCGGTCTCGGCGCCGTCGACGATCGTGACGCGCAAGAAGCGGCGCGTGGCGGGGTCCAGCGTCGTGCGTTTGAGTTCTTCAGGCTGCATCTCGCCGAGGCCCTTGAAGCGCATGATCTCCGGCCTGGCGTTCTTGGGCAGACCCGCCACGATGCGTTCCCGATCCGCCTCGTCGAGTGCCCAGTGGGTTTCCTTGCCGTGGTCGATACGGAACAGCGGAGGTTGCGCCAGATACACGTAGCCCTGTTCAATCAAAGGTCGCAGATGGCGGTAGAAGAACGTCAACAACAGCGTCGCGATGTGGTGACCGTCGGAATCGGCGTCCATGAGCAGGACAATCTTGTGATACCGCAAACGCTCGATCTTGAAGTCCGCGCCCACGCCGCACCCCAGGGCCGACACGACATCTTGCAGCTCTTTGTTGAGCAGAACCTTCTGCAGCGAGGCCTGCTCGGTGTTCAACACTTTGCCCCGCAGCGGCAGAATCGCTTGGGTTCGACGCTCCCGTCCCTGCTTGGCGGACCCGCCTGCGCTGTCGCCCTCGACGATGAATAGCTCGCTCTTCGCCGGGTCGGTCGACGAGCAGTCGGCCAATTTGCCGGGCAAATTCAACCGGTGCGACACCGCCGTCTTGCGCGACACGGCCTGTGATGCCGCCCGCGACGCCTCGCGGGCCTTCGCGGCCAGCGCGACACGTTCGACGATGGCCGCGCCGGCGGTTCGGTTTTCCAACAGAAACTTTTCCAGAGCCGCGCGGACGATGTTGTCGACCTGGGCTTGAACTTCCGGACTGCCGAGGCGCTCCTTGGTCTGGCCCTGGAACTGGGGCTCTTGCATGTAGATGGAAAGGACACCGACGATGCCTTCGCGAATGTCCTCGGCCGAAACGGTGACGCCTTTTGGCACCAGGTTGGCGGTCTCCATGAACGACCGCATCGCCTTGACCACGGCGGCACGCAGCCCTTGCTCGTGCGTCCCCCCCTGCGTCGTTGGAATTCCGTTGACGTAGGACCGCAGCGTCTCATCGGGCGATTCGGTCCACTGGAGCGCCGCCTCCAGACGAAAGCCCTGTTCCGCGTCACGCTGGACGTACACGACCTGAGGGACGGTCGGTGCCTTACCCCGATCGGCGATGAGCTTCGTCAAGAAGTCCGCTATTCCGCCGGCGTGCTCGAAAACCTCGGTGGTCTTCGCGGCCTCGTCGCGAAACGTGATCTTCAGGCCCTTGTGAAGGAAGGCCTTTGTATCCAGTCGATAGCGGATGGTCTCCGCGTCGAAGGACTGCTTTCCGAAGATCTCGGGATCGGGGCGAAAGAGGATCGACGTACCCGTGCCACGGGCGGCGCCGACCTTGGCGATCTTACCGGTGGCCTTGCCCCGCTTGTAACTCTGCTGCCACTCCGCCCCATCGCGTTTGACCGTCGCCACCAGCTCCTCGGACAGAGCGTTGACCACCGACGACCCGACGCCGTGCAACCCACCCGAGAATTGGTACTGCGCGGACGAGAACTTGCCGCCCGCGTGCAGCGTGGTCAGGACCAGTTCCAGCGCCGACTTCTTGAATTCCTTCTTGATGTCCACGGGAATGCCCCGACCGTCGTCCACGACGGTGGCCGACCGGTGGTCCGCGTGGAGCGTCACCTGGATGTGCGAACCGTAACCATTGATGACCTCGTCGACGGAGTTGTCGACGATCTCCCACAGGAGGTGGTGATAGCCCCGATTGTCGGTGCCGCCGATGTACATGCCTGGTCGGCGACGAACCGGCTCCAGGCCTTCCAGGACCGTGATGTGCTCCGACGTGTAGTCGCTTGACGACGGCGTGGCCATCTAGTTCAAGCCGGTCGACGGGGTTGGCGAAATGTCAGGTTCGGGAAAGGTCACGCGCGCGATCTTGATCTTGCGTCCCAGTTGGTGACCACGCCCACCACGTCCCGTGACCGAATATCGACCGGGCCCAACGGGGATCTTCTTGCCGCCATCGGTCTCGGCAATCAGGACCTCCTTGTCGGCCTTGGCCCCAATGCCAAACGCCATCACCGTGTCGTCGTCATCCACCTTGATCAAGGTGACGCCTCGTCCAGGATTCGCCAGGACCGGAAGCTCGTCAGCACGACACACGAGAGCCCGGGCCTGCGCGGTCACAACCGTCACGACATCGGCCGCGCGCGCGATGGCCACGCCCACGATCTCGTCGCCTTCGACCGGCTTCGCGAACCGACGGCCGGCGCGGGTTGAAACTTCGCGATGCGCATCCAGGCTGAAGCGCAGACCGTATCCGCGTTTCGACGCCGCCACAGCGACAGCGCCCGCCGGCGCCTGGGCGGCGGTCAGCATGGCGCCGCCCACGATGCGCTCGCCATCGCGCAAGTTGAAAAGCTTCTGCACCGGCTCGCCGTAGCCCGTGGACTGGGGGACATCGTTCACGCGCATGACGTAACAGGTTCCAAGGTTCGAGAACAGAGCCAGCGATTCCTTGGTCCCGCCGCGCGCGGCCAACAGGATCGCGTCGCCTTCGCGCAGCCGGGTCGCCGATAGATCCTTCACCTCGCGAACGCGCTTCAACCAGCCGTCCCGCGAGACGATCACCGTGACCTCCTCGTCGACGATAAACGCTTCCGCGTCGAACTCGACGTCCTCGCCCCCGCCGCCTCCGATCTTGGTACGCCGCTTGTCGGTGAAACGCTCCGTGACGTCGGCCAGCTCACCTCGGACGACCTTCCACAACTTCTTCTTGTCGTCGAGGATGGCCTTGATCTCCTTGGCGCGGGCACGCTTGGCGCGGAGCTCTTCCTCGATAGCGTGAATCTCCAGGCGCGCGAGCTTGTACAGCTTCAACTCAAGAATGGCGTCAACCTGAATCGCGTCCAGGGAAAACCGAGCCATCAGCTTGGCCGCCGCGTCGCTCTTGCCTTCCGACTTGCGGATGATGCGAATCGCCTCATCCAGCAGATCGAAGATGGTGACGAAACCTTGCAGGATGTGGATCCGCTTGCTCAGCTCGGCGAGCTCGAACTGAAACCGGCGGGTCACCACCTCGCCCCGGAACTGCAGGAATTCGCGCAGGATGGCCTTCAGATCCAGGCGCGCCGGCCCGGCGATCTCCGGGTTCGCCGTTGGCACCAGACAGGTCATGTTGACGTGGAACCCGAGCTCCAGCGGCGTGTGCTTATACAGGTACGCCATGACCAGCGCCGCGTCCGCGCCGACCTTGAGCTCGAGCACGATTCGCACCTCCGCCGTGGACTCGTCGCGCACATCGAGCAGCAGGGGCAGCTTCTTAGCGATGATGACGTCGGCGATCTTCTCGACGAGCGTCGCTTTCGAAATGCCGAAGGGGATCGACGTGACGACGATTTGCTCGCCGCCCCGTTTTTCCTGCTCGGTCTTCCACTCACCGCGGACCCGAACGCCACCTTGTCCGGTCTCGTAGATGTCCCGCAGCTCCTTCTTCGAATTCGTGATCTGGCCGCCGGTCGGAAAATCCGGACCCTTGACGTACTTCAGAAGATCCTTTGTCTCCAGGGACGCATCGTCGATCAGAGCGATCGCCGCGTCGCACACCTCTTTCAAATTGTGCGGCGGAATGTTCGTCGCCATCCCGACGGCGATGCCCGTGCACCCGTTCACCAGCAATTGCGGGATGCGGGCCGGCAGGACGATGGGCTCCTCGGTGGTGCCGTCATAGTTCGGACGAAAGTCGACCGTCCCCTGTCGGATTTCATCCAAGAGCTCCGTCGACAACGGGGCCAGCCGCGCTTCCGTGTATCGATACGCCGCCGCGCTGTCTCCGTCGAGAGAGCCGAAGTTTCCATGGCCGTCGACCAGCGGATATCGCAACGAAAAGTCCTGCGCCATTCGGACCATGGCTTCGTAACAGGACGAATCGCCGTGCGGGTGAAACTTGCCCAGCACCTCGCCGACGATCGTCGCGCTCTTGCGAAACCGCGCGTCGGGATACAGGTGCAGGTTGTTGTGCATCGCGTACAGGATCCGCCGTTGCACCGGCTTTAGCCCGTCACGAACATCGGGCAGCGCCCGCGCCGTGATGACGCTGACGGCATAGTTCAGATAGCGACGTTGCGCCTCATCGGAGAGCGACGTGTCGGCGGGTGGTGTGGGTCCTCCCGCGCCGTCATCACCACCGCCCGCGGCACCACCGCCCCGACCACCTCCGGCCTTGCGTCGGGAACGACCATCCGAAGAGGCGGGTCCATTCTTGGCCACGCCGTCGAGATCGAGTTGTCGTTGCTGCCCCATGTTCGCGCCAAGGAAGCCCGAAGGTCCGCAGGCAAGCTAAAGGACCAAGATTCGAAATGCAAGAAACCAGTCGAAGAGGAGAACGACTACAATCCCCGCACGTATGCCCCTTGCCGTTTCTCATCCGGCGTCCTCAGCCGGCCGGATCGCCGCGCTTCTGATCCTGATTCTGGCACTGGCTGCCACGCCGAAATCGAGCGCCAGCGGCGTGGAGGTCGTGCTTCGTGTGCCGTTCGATGAAGGTGCTGTCCCCCGGGTCGGCCCACGCGTGCCGTTCGAAAAAGGTGCTGTCCCCCGGGTCGGCCCACGCGTGCCGTTCGAAAAAGGTGCTGTTCTCCGGGTCGCCCCGCGCGAGCGGTTCGATGAGACCGTGGCGGCGGTTTTTCGGGAGCGCTGTGTCCGCTGCCACGGCCCTGACGAGGCCTCCGGCGGCCTGCGCCTCGATGACTATGACGCGGTCATGCGGGGCGGGGAACGAGGCCCGGTGGTTATGCCCGGCAACGCAAGATCCAGCCTTCTGATGCGCAAAATCTTGCGGCACGACAAGCCCGCTATGCCGCCCCGAAAACCGCTGCCACCATCGGAGATCCGCAGCATTCGCGCCTGGATCGAATCGGGCGCTGGCCCATAGCGCCCGGCCGCCCGCCGACGAAAAGCGAGACGCAGTTCAGCTTTGAAGTTTCTTGCGCTTCCAACCGCGCGGAGGTCGCTTGTCTGGCGAATTCGGGTTTGGGCGCGCGTTGTCGATCCAGCGGTAGCTGGGCAGAGGCCGAACATCAATGTGCACGAAGTGAGCCCGCGGGTAAAGGCCGATACCCATCCCCCCGGTGTCCAGCGTCGACGCGAACTGAACGATCTTCTTCGGAGGAACACCCTCTATCCGAATGTCGGACGCGGAGCCCTTGAAATGAAAACTGGTTTGCTTCCTTTGGTTCCGGAAGCCCGAGACGACCTCCAAGCGCTTTTGGAAATGGTCGTACACGTACGACAGGATGACGATGAGGCGCGGATCGATCGGCTTCTCGGTGTCGGTCCGTTTGCACCGCAACATGTGGTCGGCCTGGTGCAATTCATCGACGTCGAACGAACCATCGTCGTTGAAGATCTCGAGATCAGCTTCCTCTTTCGAAGCCAATCCAAAAAGCTGAACATGCCCGGACGGCAAGGGCAACGGTGTCGTGCGAAGCTGCGAATCGGGCACCGCGTGGCCGACGACCTTGTTCTTGCGGCGTCGACTCTGCTTTCCGGAATCGCGCGACTTAGCCACGGAATCCGACGCTGGCGACTCGGCCCTGCCGCCCGCGGTCTCGTCACCACTGTCCTCGCTGTCAGGCTGCGCCAAGGCCAGTGCGGGGGCACCGGACACAAAAACAAGCGCGAGCGCCAGAAACGGAAGACGCGTCATCGACCTTCAAAGGTTGACGACGCGGGTCTCAAAATCAAGGGGAAATGTCCGAAAACGACCGACGAAAGGCCCGCCCCACGGCAAACCTACGGAGTGTTGGGTAAGGTCCCCGTGCCGTCAGGAGGGAGATGCACCAGGTCAATCGCCAGCCGCGCCGCCACCGAGAAGATCCGTTCGTCCCGGTAGAATTCCCCGAAAACGATCCGGCGAATGCCGCCGTTCGACAGCTGTTTGAAGCAATTCCAACACGGACTGGCGGTCACGTAGCAAGCGCCACCGTCGATCATTACGCCGTTCTTCGCCGCCTGGATGATCGCGTTCGCTTCCGCGTGGATGGTGGCCACGCAGTGATCGTTCTCCATCATGTGCCCCTCTTCGCTACAGTGGGGCATCCCGCGAATCGATCCGTTGTATCCGGTGGACAGAATGGTGCGGTCGCGAACGATCACCGACCCGACGAACTTCCGCGGACAGGTCGAGCGCGACGCGACGACGGCCGCGATGTTCATGAAGTACTGGTCCCAGGACACACGCTGCATGGCTGCTGTGGTGAAGTGTACGCGACCTGGTGTCCCAAAGTCGAAGCACCAGGCAGGCGTTCCCGACGTCCCCGGATCGGCCGCGACGCGCCCGGCGTCTGGTCGCCGCGACATTTGGTAGTATCCGCCGCGCCTTGGACTGGAAAGCAACCTTGAATCTCCCCAAGACGGATTTCCCCATGCGGGCCGATCTGGCGCGACGGGAACCCGAATGGCTGGCGCGCTGGGCCAGGGAAGGGCAATACCAAAGAATTCTGGACGAACGGGCGCGCCAGGAAGCGCCGACGTTCATCCTGCACGATGGCCCCCCCTACCCGACCGGCGGGATTCACTACGGCACGGTTCTGAACAAGGTCCTCAAGGATATCGTGGTGCGGTCGCAGCTCATCATGGGGAGGCGCGCGATATTTCGCCCGGGTTGGGATTGCCACGGCCTGCCCATCGAACAGCAAGTCGAGAAGGAACTGGGTGGCAAAGAAGCCAAGGCTCGGCTGGGTTCGGCCGAGTTCCGTGTCCGCTGCGAGGCCCACGCCTTGAAGTTCGTCGACGTCATGCGCGGCGAGTTCAAGCGCCTCGGGTGCCTCGGCCACTGGGACGATCCGTACCTGACGTTATCCAAATCGTACGAAGCGACCATCGTTCGCGAATTGGCCGGGTTCGCCCGCGCGGGCCTCATTTATCGCGACAAGAAGCCGGTCCACTGGTGCCTGGTACACAACACGGCCCTGGCCGAGGCCGAAATCGAGTACGCCGATCACGCCTCGCCGTCGATCTACGTGCGGTTTCCCATGGACGAAGGCCTCGGCGCAGCGCTGCCCGAGCTCGCCGGCAAACCGGCTGCCTTGGTGATCTGGACGACCACACCGTGGACATTGCCGGCGAACCTGGCCATCGTCGCCAACCCCGAGCTGGATTACGTCGCGCTCCCGATCGCGCGCGCGGGCTCGGTCGAATACCTGGTGGTCGCGCGGGGCCTGGCGGATTCGTTTCTGGCGGCCTGTGGCCTCGATTGTCCGACCACGACCTGGGTGTCGATTCCCAAGGAGGCGTTTTCACGTCTCGAGAACACGCGCTACGCCCCGCTTTTTCCGCCGCGCTTCGGCTCCGACGGCGTACCCGAATCACGTGGTGGCGAATATCGGCTGTACTTCGCGCGACACGCGACGCTGGAGGCCGGCACGGGCCTCGTACACACGGCGCCCGGCCATGGCGCGGATGACTATGTCGTCGGACGCGCGCATGGACTCCCCATCTACGCGCCCGTCGATGAAGCCGGTCGTCTGACGGCGGCGGTCGATCGCTGGGCGGGGTTATCGGTTTTCGAAGCCAACCCCAAGATCGTCGACGAACTGGCCGCGCGCGGTTTCCTGTTGAACAAACCGGGTCAGACGGTGAAGCATTCCTATCCGCACTGCTGGCGTTGCAAGCAACCCGTGATATTCCGCGCCACCGAGCAGTGGTTCGCGCGCCTTGGAACGGCGGAGGACGCGCAGTCGCTGCGCCACCGCGCGCTGCGGGAGATCGCGAGCACGCAATGGATCCCGACCTGGGGCGAAAATCGCATCCGCGGCATGATCGAAGCGCGCCCCGACTGGTGCCTGTCGCGCCAGCGCGTGTGGGGCGTACCCATTCCGGCGTTTCGCTGCGACGGTTGCGGACACGTCACCCTGGATCCCGCCCAGATGGATCGCGTCGCCGCGCTGTTCGCCGAACACGGCTCGAATATATGGTTCAACTGGCCGGCCGCCGACCTGTTGCCGCCGGGCGTGCGCTGTCCCCACTGCGACGGGCGCGCCTTCAGCAAGGGTGGCGACATCGTCGACGTGTGGTTTGAATCGGGCGTATCGTGGGCCGCGGTTTGCGAAGGCCAGTTGGTGCCACCGGGTGACAAAGTCGATCTGTACCTAGAAGGCGCCGACCAGCACCGGGGGTGGTTCCATTCGTCTCTGCTGACCGGGGTGGCGACGCGCGGACAGGCCCCCTACCAGGCGGTGTTGACACACGGCTGGGTCCTGGACGAACGGGGCAAGGTCTACTCGAAATCCGAAATCGCGAAGGCGCGCGCCGCCGGTGCCAAGATCGACTACGTCGATCCCGCGGTGTGGATGGAGAAGAACGGCGCCGAGCTGTTGCGTTTGTGGACGGCGGCCTCCGACTATCAGGGCGACATCGTTTTTTCGAAGGCGATCCTCGACCACCTTGGCGAGTCATATCGAAAGATCCGGAACACGTGTCGCTATCTGCTGTCAAACCTGGGCGATTTTGTCCCTGGTCGCGACCGCCTGGAAGATCAAAACCTGCGCGAGCTGGATCTGTTGACGCTCGGCCTGGTGCGCGAGCGCGATCACCAGATCTTCGAGGCCTACCGCCGATTTTCCTTTCACGAGGTCGTGCGCCTCATGACGGACTTCGCGATCACGGTGTCGGCCGAATACTTGGATCCCGTCAAGGATGCCCTTTACTGCGAGGCGGCGGGGGCGCCCGCCCGCCGAAGCGTTCAGACCACGTTGTACGAGATGCTGCGTGCGCTGGCCACCTGGATGGCGCCCATCCTGTGTTTCACCGCGCAGGATCTGGCGGACGAGATCACGCGCACGACGGGAGAGCCGTTCGACGTTCATGGCGGCGTGCGGAGCGAGATTTTCCACGCCGGCAAGGACATGGGCAATCCGAATCGCCGCTGGGTCGAGGAGATCCGGCCACGCCGCGAAGCCATCCTGCGCCCGCTCGAGGCTTTTCGCGCCGCCGGCCACAAGTCGCTTGAGGCACGGGTAAGTGTGCGCCCGAGCGCCGCGGAGCGCCCGCACTGGGAGTGGAACCGCGATCACTTGATCGAGCTTTGCGTGGTGTCGGGCCTGGAGATCGCCGACGACGACGCCCCCGGCGACACGGAGATCACCGTGGAGGCATCGCCCTATCCCGCGTGCCCCCGTTGCTGGCGGCGGCTGGGTCCACCCGCCGTCGATCCGCGCGATCCGAATCTGTGCCCGCGCTGCGCCGCCGCGGTGCCCGCGTCGCCCCCATCGCCGTCCTGAGGAAACCGCCGCCATTGGCGTCCAGCGCGGGCGCGCTGACCAGGGCAGCGTAGACTTCTCTTCATGCACCCCACACTGTTCTCGGCCCACCTGGCCGGCTTTGCGGTGGGGTTGCACACGTACGGTGTCCTGGTGGGCTTGGGCTTTGCAGTCGGGATCGTTTTGTTCTGGCGGGAGGGACGACGCCAGGGTCTTGACGGCGGGCGGCTGCTCGACCTCTCGTTCTGGAGCATCATCGCCGGCCTGGTCGGCTCGCGCGTGGCGTTCGTGGTCTTGAACGCGCGTGAATTCGCCGACGCGTGTCTTGGGTCGCCCGGATCGTCGAGCGGGAGAATCATGGGGTGCAGCGCGATCTTGCGTTTTTGGGAAGGCGGTTTCGTGTTCTATGGGGGGGCGCTCGGGACGGGGTTGGTGGTGCTGTTCTTCTGTCGCCGGGAGGGTTGGTCATTCTGGCGGGTAGGCGATCTCGCGGCGCCGACGCTGGCAGTGGGCCACGCGCTTGGTCGATTGGGTTGCTTCTTCGCGGGGTGTTGCTTCGGCAAGATCTGTCCGGGGCCGTGGGCGGTTTCCTTCCCTTCAGGCAGTGTCGCCTTCGACGAACTACAGGCGGTGGGGGTTCTTTCAACCGGCGCGCGAGCAACGCCGCCCTTACACCCAACGCAGCTATACGAAGCCGCGGGAGAGGTCGCGATCTTCTTACTTCTGTTGGGCCTACGGCGCAGGTGGCGCGTGAGCGACGAGGCCTCGGAGCGATCATCGGGCGCAAAACGCGGGCGACAACGGCGACCGGGTGGCCTCATCCTGTCGTATGCGGCCGGTTATGCCGTCCTGCGCTTCATCGTGGAGCTCTTCCGCGGTGACAGTTCGCGGCGCTATCTCGTGGAATGGGGTTGGCCGCGCGCCGCGCTGGCGCTGGGGTTGCCCCCAAGCGACCCCCTCTTGCTGTCGGTCTCCCAGCTAACGAGTGTGGTTGTCTTGATCGCGGTCGCTGCCGTGGTGATCGGACGTCGGGGGCATCCGGCCCGGCGGTAGCGTCCCATTGTTCCAACACCACGACACGCCCGCCGACATCGTCAACGTCATCCGAGTCCCCGTCGACATAGGTCCACGAACGCGCGCGCCTTGACCTCGGTCTCCTCCCACTCGGCCCGGGGATCGGAATCGACCACGATCCCACCGCCGACCGACAACGACACCCTGCCCGCGGCTACGGTCGCCGTTCGGATCGCAATCGCCAGGTCCATATCTCCCGCCGCGCCCAACCATCCAGTCGTGCCCGTATAAACGCCGCGACGAACCGGTTCCAGCTCCTCGATGATTTCCATCGCGCGCCGCTTGGGCGCTCCGGTAATCGAACCACCGGGAAACGTCGCCCGAAGCAATTCCGGCAGGCCCACTTCGCGGCGCAGTTGGCCGCGCACCGTCGACACCAGGTGAAACACCGTTGGCAGTTCCACGAGACGTAGAAACGAATCGACGACCACGCTCCCTGTCTCGCAGACGCGGCCGAGATCGTTTCGTTCGAGGTCGACGATCATGACGTGCTCGGCGCGATCCTTGGCCGCCGCCACCAGCGCGCCGCGGGCGACGGCGTCCGACCGAGCGTCGTTCCCGCGCGGCCGGGTGCCCTTGATCGGCCGGGTTTCGACCCGGCCCTGTTGCAGTTGCAGGAACCGTTCCGGCGAGGAGGACAGCAAGGCGGTGGCGCCGAAGTCCAGGAAGGCGGCGAAGGTCGCAGGATTGCGCCGGCGCAGCGCGTCATAGAGCGAGAGGCGCGCAGCGGTTCTTCCCGGAGAGTCCTGGACGAATTCCGGCGGCAGCGGCGCCTGGAAGCGCTGGGTGATGTTGGCCTGATAGATATCCCCCGCCTCAATGTAGTCGAT
>JADGRC010000060.1 GCA_017881245.1 Pseudomonadota bacterium | reverse complement strand
TTCCGAACCTGGGCGCGCGTGATCTTACCGACCTTGTTCCGGTTCGGCTGGCCTGATCCCTTTTCCAGACCGGCTTCCATCTTCACCAGAATCGCCGCGGGCGGCGTCTTGGTGATGAAGGTGAACGACTTGTCCGAGAAGATCGTGATCTCCACGGGCAGGATCGTGCCGTTCTCTTTCTGGGTTCGTGAATTGAACTCCTTCACGAACGCCATGATGTTGATCCCCTGGGGGCCGAGGGCGGTGCCGACCGGCGGTGCCGGGGTCGCCTGACCCGCCGGGATCTGCAACTTCACAAATCCCGTTGCTTTCTTTGCCATGAACTCTCCTTACGACTGACCGTCTCCCACTGTGCGTTTAGCGTCGTCGTGGTAGCCGACGTCCAGCTGCGGTTCTTGGTTCATGGTGTCTGGTACTTAGTAACCAATAACCATCAACCAGAACCCAGAAACCGATTTCAGTACGCCCTGAGTTGCAAATAATCCAGCTCAACAGATGTCGGCCTTCCAAACAGACTGACCGACACCCGGACTTTTCCCTTGTCCGCCATCACCTCTTCCACCGTTCCGTTGAAATCAGTGAACGGCCCCTCCGTAATCGCCACGGCCTGTCCGATCAGGAACGGAATCTCTTCCTTCGGTTCTTCCTGCTCGGCGGTATCCGTGACGCCGAGGAGGCGGTTGACCTCATCGGGCCGTAGCGGCTGCGGAAAACGCGCATCGTGTCCGACGAACTTGATGACGCCCTGAATGCTGCCGATCGTGTGCGCGGTTTCCTGGTTCATGTCCATTTCGACGAGGACATACCCGGGATACAGCTTCCGTTCGACCGTGACCTTCTTGCCGTTCTTGATCTCGACCACTTCCTGCATCGGCACCAGGGCCTGCCGAATGGGACGGTCTTCGGCGGGACGAGCGTCGGTTTCGATCTTCCGCTGAATCAGCGATCGAACCTTGTTCTCGTGACCGGCCGTGGTCTGAATGGCGTACCACTTATGCTCTGTTCCGATCATTTGGCGAAGAGCGACGGCAGTAAACGAAGAAGCAGCCCGTTCAGCACCGCGTCGAGCGCGGTGATGAGCAGGGCGAGCAGGAGCACGAAAATGATGATCGCCACGGTCGCCGACCGAACCTGTGGCAGGTCCGGCCAGGTGACGCGCTTCAACTCGGCGATCACGCCGTTGTAGAAATCGACGACGCGACGGGGAAGGCTCGGGCCCGGAGGGGTACCCCCTCCCGACCGCACCACATCAGTTGCCATTACTTCGTTTCCTTATGCAACTGATGCTTGTTGCAGCGCGGGCAATACTTCTGCCACTCGACCCGCTCCGGATGCAAGCGCTTGTTCTTCGTGGTGAAGTAATTCCGATTCTTGCACTCGCCACAGGCGAGGATGATTTTGTCGCGGGCCATAAAGACTGTCTCAGGTAAGGCGGTGCGGTATTCGGTTCAGAGCTCACGATCGGGATTGAACCGATGACCTCACCCTTACCAAGGGTGTGCTCTACCAACTGAGCTACGTGAGCGTTTTCACTGCGTCCATCGTTTCAGTCCATCACCTGCGTCCCAGAGCGGGAGACGGGGCTCGAACCCGCGACATCAAGCTTGGAAGGCTTGCGCTCTACCAACTGAGCTACTCCCGCGAACCTCGTCTCCCTCATCTCGCTTTTCCCCGCATGGTGGGGGAAGGATTCGAACCTTCGAAGGCGTGAGCCGGCAGATTTACAGTCTGCTCCCGTTGGCCACTTGGGTACCCCACCTGAAATCTGTCGACCGAAAACCCCGCCAACTCGCAGACCCCTCGTCGCTGGCGCACCTCATGGTGAAGCTGACGGCGAGAGTTGAACTCGCAACCGCCTGATTACAAATCAGGTGCTCTGCCAATTGAGCTACGTCAGCAGAAGGACATTTTCGCGAGACTCATAGGATAGTCAGACGCCAAAACGGTGTCAACCTATTCGAGCATGAGCACTTAGCATAGGCTCAGATCAAAGCACCTTCCAGGTCGTCCCCGCCGGTCCGTCCTCGATGGCGACCCCCCGGGCCAGCAGCTCGGCTCGAATCCGGTCCGCCTCCGTAAAGTCGCGCCGAGCCCGGGCTGCCCGACGCCCCGCCAGGCGCTCTTCCACCCAACCGACCAGCGCTGCGTCGCCGACTTCACGATCGGGGACGATGTCCAATACGCCGTTCATGGCGGCAAACACCTCGCGGGCCCTGGCCAAGCCAGCCAAGTCCGACCCGCGGCGATCGAACTCGGCGTTCGCGCGCGTGATGAAGCCGAACATCGCCGCCATGGCATTGGGCGCATTCAAATCGTCGAACAAAGCCTCCCGAAAACCAGTCAGCGCGGTCTCGGCCACAGCGGTAAGCTCAGGCGTACCACCAGTTGCCGAACCGATCCGGTCGGAAAAGTCGCCAACCCGTCGCACGGCATTGATCGACGCTTCGAGGGCGTCATCGGACAGGTTCAGCTCCTTCCGGTAGTGCGTCGTGAAGACAAAGTGCCGGAGCGCCGCCGCCGACACGTGATTGTCCCGCATCCCCTGCACGGTCGTCACGTTCCCCAGCCGCTTCGCCATCTTGGACCCATCGGTCAGCAAAAAAGCACCATGGCACCACCACCGGGAGAAAGGCTGGCCTGTCGCCCCCTCAGATTGGGCGATTTCGTCCTCGTGGTGAGGAAACACCAGGTCAATTCCGCCGCAGTGGATGTCGAGAGTCGGCCCAAGAAGCTCGATCGCCATGGCCGAGCATTCGAGATGCCACCCCGGTCGGCCGCGACCCCACGGGGAGTCCCACGCCGCACCCGTCGCCTCATCCTCCGGCTTGGCGGCCTTCCAGAGCGCAAAGTCCTGGGCATTCTCCTTGGCGTACTCGTCCTGGGCGACGCGGGCGCCGGCGCGGACCTCGCGCCGGTCGAGCCGTGACAACCGACCGTACCCCGGGAACCGGTCGATCGCGAAGTACACGGACTTGTCGTCGGCCTCGTAGGCGAGGCCCCGCTCGATCAGGCGCTCGACGAGCGCGATCATCTGCGGGATGTAGGCGGTCGCTTTGGGGTACGACTCCGCGGGCTGAATGCGGAGAAACTCACGATCGGCCTGAAAGACCGCCGTCATCGGTTCGGTCACCTGCGCAATGGTCGTCCGCTGTTCCGCGGCGCGCTTGATGATCTTGTCGTCGACGTCGGTGATGTTCATGACCTGGCGCACGTCCCAACCAGCGAATCGCAGCGCGCGCCGCAACAGATCGGCGAACAGGAACGTGCGAAAGTTCCCGAGGTGGGCCGGGTTGTAGACCGTCGGCCCGCAGGAGTACATGCGCACCGTCTTCCCGTCGGCCGGTGTGAATGGGTCGACGGTGCGGGTGAGACTGTTGTACAACTGAAAGTCGGACATCGTATGAAAATCTACCGAAGCCACGAGCCCCGAGCTCAAGCCGCGAGCGGTAGCTGAGCTTTGGCTCATGGCCTGAGCTCGCGGCTCGGGGAGTCTTTTCGATCAGTATTGCTGTCGCGATCCTTCCGCCACTCGATGCACCACGGCGCCCGATTCGCGGCGGCTCGCGATCTGCCCGAGGCGAAGGTGGACCACCGAGACGGTCGCCGACGTTGGCGCAAGCGAAAGGCATCGTTGCGCATCGCGGCCCGCGAGCACGACCGGGCTTCCGGTCGATAGTGCGACGGCGACGGCCTGGACGAGCCGAACGCGGTTCAGTTCACCGACATCGTCGCACGAATCGATGAGTATCGCTGCCCCAGGCGGCCAGTCACGGCGAACAATCGCCTCGCGGGCGAGGTCGACATACATGGCGCGGCGGGGCGCGGGGCTCACATTGCCCGCATCGCAGAGGAGGAGCCCGGCGGTGCAGAGCAACAACGTCGTCTTGCCCGCGCCACAGGGGCCGGCGACGACCAGTACTTCGCCAAACCGGATCTCGACCGAGGCGCCGCGCAGGGCGTCCACGCCTGCCGTACAGGTTCCGGCGCCAGCGTCGAAGCGCTTGGAGACACCGCGCAGCCAAATCGTTTTTCGGAAGCTGGGATCAGCGGCCATACCGCAC
>JADGRC010000452.1 GCA_017881245.1 Pseudomonadota bacterium | reverse complement strand
TTCGCGCCCAAGCTGATGCGCTCGCTCGAGCGCGCCATCGCGTTCTGCCAGTCGACTCTCTCGTATGGCCAGGTGACCGAGCCGGCGCCGGATCGCCGTCCGGTGCATCTGGAAGAGCTGGTCGAAGAGGTGCGCGAAACCCTCGGGCTGACGCCGGACAGCGGCGTGCGCTGGATCTCGGCGGTGGAGCGCGGTCTCAACGTGGACGCAGACCCGGACCAGCTGTTCCGCGTCATCCTCAACCTTGCCCGCAACGCCATGCAGGCGCTCGAGGCGCGCGCGCCGAATGAGCCTGGCCGCGATCAGTTGCGCGTCACCGGCCAGCGCGAGGGCGCGGTCGCGATCATCGAGGTCGCCGACACCGGGCCGGGCGTGAGCGAAAGGGCGCGGGCGCACCTGTTCGAGGCGTTCCAGGGTTCCACCCGCCCCGGCGGCTCAGGTCTTGGGCTCGCGATCGCGGCCGAACTGGTGCGCGCCCATGGCGGTGAGATTCGCCTCGCCGACGGCACCATCGGGGCGACCTTCCGCATCATCATCCCCGACCGCGCGGTCGATATCGGGGTCAGGCGCGGGGAACGCGCCCGCGCCTGATCCGCGCTTGCCATCCGGGGTACGACGCTATAGCTATGCAGCCGTTCGCGGCCGGGCGTTTCGTCCGGGCGACGGCCAATGCGCCCGTAGCTCAGCTGGATAGAGCACTAGACTACGAATCTAGGGGTCGGGAGTTCGAATCTCTCCGGGCGCGCCACGGTCGATAAAAATGGGCAATATTCCTTCGCCGTAGCGCCGGACCATGCTTCGAAATTGGGAAGATTTCCGCCGGCACCCTTCGAGGCCTGGTCGACATCGGGGTTGTCGCCGACTCATGCGACCTGCGCATAGGCGGCTCGGCGACAGCCGCGGCGCCCCAGAAACCGGACTCGGTTGGCGTATCTAGGAATTATATCCTAGAGGCCATTTCCGGACATCATCGGCGCGGATCAGCGTGAGTGCCGGGGGGCGTGGGCTCCGCTTGGACGCGAGTTCGCTTTCCATTCGACGCAAACCAATGTCAATGCGGCATCTCCTGTTGGCGGACAGCAATGTCAGGAGGACAAGTCCTCGTCAGGAGGACAAGTCCTCGCGCCCCGCATCCGTGCGTAACAAAGGCGCTGCGAGTTTCGTGAGCTGAGGCATGACCGCATAGGTCATGATCAGTATGATCAGTGCGCTCAGAACGCCCGTTTGGAAGAGGAACGGAAGCGCCACCAAGTACGGCGCCAATAGCCAGAGCGCCAAGCTCACAAGCGGCCAGATGCCAAGCCACGACACGAACGCCATCCGATGCCGTGGGGGTGGAAGCTGTCCCGGTGGCACGTCGAACCAGGCCTCGAGCCCGGTCAATTCATGGCGACGCCCGCCGATGGCCAGAGCGTCGATGCGCCCGACGAGTCCTCTCCGTTCGGGCGAGGCCTCCCAGGCGCGGAGTCGCGCCTCGTCTGCAAAACGGTACACGATGAAGTACTCGCGTTCGCCGCCACGCACGGCTCCGCGCACCACATCGCCTGCGACCTGGCCGGGTTGTTTCGACGCGATCTGCATGAGCGCGCGCAATACGGCCTCGAAGGCCTCCAGGTTGGCCACCGGCACGCGACGCGTGACGACAACGCCTATTGCCTCATCGGTCGGTGCGGTCACGGCTGCTCACGCAGCAACGGTTGCCCGCGTTCCCCGACGTTCAATCGCAGGAGCTTGGCATCCTGGATCTCTCCCCGATATGGGTACCTAAGGCCGCCCGTCGTTGTCACGTAGAGCGACTGGCGATCCTCGGCTCGACGTCCAAATGCGCAAGCGGTGCTGCCGACGGCACCGTCCTGCGGTCCAGCGATCGTCTCGCGTGCGCCGTCGGGATGAAGTCGCAGGACGGTCTGCGCGGGATGCGTCGCGATATAGGCGGCTCCGGACTCGCCGAAGGCGAAATCGTCCGCGCGCAGCTTTTCGGCGACCACTTCCATTGGTCCGGCGCTCCCGTCGGCGGCGATCTTTGATCGGACAACACGGTCGTGACTCGTGATCGAAATCCACGCCCAGCCGTCATGCAATTTGATTCCGTTGGCGCCCGGCATTTGCGGCGACTTCGGGCGCAACCGATCATCCTGAAGCCACACGTTCCAGCGCTTCTCCTTCTGGTCGATCGCGAGAATGCGCCCGGTGACACTTTCGCAAACCAGCAAGGTCCGGCCGTCAAGGTGTGGCGTGCAGCCGTTCATGAACACCGCGTCGGGAATCTCCACCCACAGCTCGGGCCGACCGGAGCGGATGCGCCAGATATAACCCGGGGCCTGTCCCACGGCGCCGCCGGTGACCCAGAGTGACTCAGCGGCATCAAAGGCGAGTCCCGCCGCCGGAGCCGTCAGCCGCGCAAACTCCTCAACCTGCCGCGTCTTCGGATCGAAGCGGTCGATGCGGTTATGGGAGTGCAGACTCACATACACAGCCCCTGCGGCATCGACAGCCAAATTCTCGGCGAAATGCCCTTGCGCCCAGGAGGCCACGACTTCGCCTGCAACGGGCGCCCAATGACCGCCATCGTGCCCGGGAAACGCGTCGGGCGGATTCGTCGTGCTATTCATAACTCCAGTCCCCCTTGTCCCAATCTTTGCAATC
>JADGRC010000451.1 GCA_017881245.1 Pseudomonadota bacterium | reverse complement strand
TGGCCGCGCTCGGCGCGGGACCATGACCGCTACCATGCCGTGGCTCGCTACCTCGACGAGCACACGCAACCCGAGGCGCGCATCTTCGTGTGGGGCAACTCGCCCGAGATCTACCTGTACGCTCGCCGTCGCATGGGCACGCGCTACATGTCGGTGAACTACCAGACCGGACACGTGTGGGGCACGAAGGCGAACGATGTGGGCGGCCGGCCCGATCGCCAGAACATTCCGGCGCAAACCTGGGACAACCTCATGGTCGATCTAGAACGCAACCGGCCCGAGTTCATCGTCGACGCCGCCGCGGGCAAGCTCGACAAGATGGACGACGAGGCCATCACGCGCCACCCGCGCATGGCGGCCTTCGTGAACGCGCACTACCGGCTAGGCGCGACCGTGCTCTCCGTGCCGCTATACCGCAGGAAGTGAGTTTGGTGGTCCCGGCTCACTTGCAGGATTCGAGGAAGGTGATCGACCAGGGCGCGGGGTTGTTGCACGATTCGGTGCAGAACAGCGCCGCCAGCCAGATCCCGTTGCCGTCGACGCCCGGGAACGTGCCGCCATTGGCATTGGCCAGCGTGCCGAGGTCGATGCTCGTTCCCGACAGGACCTTGCCGGACCACCAGCCGTCGGCGCTGCTCTCGAGGTTCAGGAATTGCGCCTCCAGATCGGCCCGCGAACTCGTCGCGAAATGAGCGACCACGGCCTGCGTGATCTGGGCGGGGATGTACTCGTTCCCGAGTGCGTTGACCGTCATCTGGCCCCAGTCGATGGTCAGCCCCGGAAGCGCGCCTGGAATCTTGACCGCCTTGGCGTTGGTCAAGTGGACCGAGTAGTCGAGCTTCGTTGAATCGTTCGTGAGATCGAGCCTGGTCACGTTCGACCCGGGAGCGATGTTGAAGAGCGACAAGGTGCGAGCGCCCTTGCCCAGGATCGTGCCGGTGCTGGCCATCGCCATGAAGGTGTACTGATCCTGCGGGTACTGGAAATTCGGATTGCTGGTGTCGAAACGCTTCCACAGATCGGCCACCGGCAGTGGGTTTCCCAGGGAATTGAAACCGAGCAGATTCTGCGACGTGTAGCTTCCGTCGGGATAGGTCGTGATCGCGCCGGCATTGGAGCTGAGGGACAGGTTGTCGTTTTGAAGAGCGGTGCTCAGCGCGGCGGGCGTGAGGTGCCAAAGCGAAATCAGGACGACGTCGATGTCGGCCAACGGATCGACGGGCTTGCCGAAGAAGTCCCGGGCAAGCCTGCTCCAATCGAAGGTCAGGTCGGTGGCGTCCTTCAACGTCGACATCTGGATGGTAAACGAATTCGACAGGGAGTAGTTCGTGTCGTCCGTGATGGTGAAGGAACTGCTGGGGGAGCTGCACGTGGAGTTCTGCGCGGCGGTCCCCGGGCCGGAGTCACCACAGCCAACGGCCGCCAACCACGCCAGTAGCAAGGCCCCCCCTTCCAGTCTTGCGCGCAGCTTCATCATCGCCTCAGCGGTCGAAGGGTGGAGGCGGACCATAGAGCGTCGCCAGGTGTTCGGAGTAGCCGAGCGGCGTGGTCGTGGAGATCTCGCGCAGCAGCGTGCCGGTCATGGAGATCTCGTGGAACACACCGGAGGTCGAGTAGGTCACGAAGAGATTCGTGTTGGGCAACTCGGTGACGTCGCCAAAGGCCGTGGAGGCGACGCCAGAGCTGTAGTTGAGAGTCTGCGTCGCCGTCTTGCTGGCGATGTCGTAGCGAAATCCCAGGACGCTGGCGCCGCCGCCCGTGCCATTGTTGTTGAAGATCCAGAGGTGGTCCGAACGCACATCGTGCCCGTGCTGCACGTCCCAGGTCATGTTGGAAAACGCGGTCCTGGTTCCACCAAACACCGTCAGCAACTTTCCGGCTGGGTAGCTGAGAAGCCCGACCGTGCTGATATGGCGCATCGAGAACGAAACTGCCTTCAACTCCGGAATGTAGGCGGCGAAGTTCGTGTGCGCGCCCGACGAGTTGGCGATTTCAGTCGCGAAATCAGTGGTCTCGTCGTAGACGGTCGTGGCCGTTCCGGTCTCTGGATCGAGATCCTTGATCCAGTCCGGCCCTTCCTTGTTGTTGGTGTAGCCCCCGCCGTTCTGCTGTTGGAAGAACAGGACGTGGCCGCCGGGCAGGAACGAGAAGTCATGGCTGCGGCCGGGGAAGGCGTAGTTCTTGGGCGAGCCGAGGCCGTCCATGGTCACCCGCATCAGGGCGCCCGAGGTGCTGACATTGGCGAAATTGCCGGCCCACATGTATTTCGCGTCCGGCGAGATGCGGGCGCGTGAGCAGCCTGTTGCGACGGTGTTCGTGAGGTCGAGCGCCCAGACCATGTCGCCGTCCTTGTCGAAGATGAACGCGTAGCTCGTGCCCTTGCTACCGGAGATGCCCGTGGTTCCCGCGATGCCGGTGCAGTTGACCGTGAAACCTCCGCCCGAGAACAGCGCGGAGGCGTTCTTGTCACTGACCTTCATGGTCGGCAGTCCGTTCGGCAGGAAGCCGCTCTTCACGGTGTACACGTTGCTGGTGTAGGTCTTGCCGCCGCCCTGGGCGACGACCTGCAAGGAATAGGTGGTCGATTGTTTCCTCGACTGAAAGCGTCAGAGGGAACCTTCGTCAGCACTCGACAGCGCGATGCGGCGCGATCGACCCGCGCGGCAGGTTCCGGCCCGCATGAACTTGCCCGGCCGCCGGCCCTGGGGCGAGGCCGGGTCGACGACCACGACGGCCATGCGTCGGTAGCAGCTTTTGGCGCGCACGGTGTTGATCCCGGGGCGTAAAAGGTACATATAGGAGCGAAACCCGAGGGACAAGAGGAAGCCACCTGACATGAAAAAGCCCTTGCGCGGCGCCGTAGTTGGATATGGGTTCATCATGGAGAAGGGCCACATCGCTGCCTACGGCGAGCGCTCGGAGCGGGCCTTGGCCGATGGGCGGGTGCCGGACGTCGAGATCGTGGCCGTGGCGGACGTGTGCCGAGAGCGTCGGGACATGGCGGCCAAGCGCTTTCCCGGGATTCGCACCTACGCTGACTTCCTGGAACTTCTCGATGTCGAAGCCGGCAACCTGGACTTCGTCGATATCGCCACGCCTCCCGCAAAGCACGCCGCTGTGGCTCGCGCCGCGCTGGGTCGGGGCTTGCACGTCCTGTGCGAGAAGCCGCTCGCGACCAGCATCGCCGACGCGCGCGACATGCTGGACAGCGCTATCGCGGCCAAGCGGGTGCTCTATCCTTGCCACAACTACAAGCACGCCCCGGTGATTCGCAGCGTGCGCAAGATCATCGAATCGGGCGCCATTGGCCGGGTTCA
>JADGRC010000450.1 GCA_017881245.1 Pseudomonadota bacterium | reverse complement strand
TGGTCTCCGCCACGCAGGTGTGGGGCCGCCCGGTCGGTGTCGCGGTCGCGAACGACGGCTCGCTCTTCGTGACCGAGGACGGCAACGGCACGATCTGGCGGATCAGCCGTCGCTGAAGCTGAAACGTTCGCGAGACCGGGGCCGGCCCCCACGAAGACCTCAACATGTCCCGCAGGACATCAAGGATCCCTCTGTCCGCCGTGAGAGAGCCCACGGCGCGGCCGTCACGGCTCCGCATCGTGGCGCACCCCGGCCCGCGAGCTCACGGGCATTCTGGTGTGCCGCGTTCTGCACAAGCGCATGTTGGCAGACGCGCAACCCATCGACGACGGGGACGAGTAGCACGCCGATCAGGGAACGCGGCAGCGATTTGGATTGGCGCCGGCGGGCGGGGCGATGAACGAATCAAGGGTGGCGCAGGTGGCGCTGCGGGTCTGGATCCAGTGGGTCACGCTGCGCTGGATGCCGTCTTCGTCGACAATCACGTCGTTCGGGGTGTCGTTGATGAAATCGAGAGATTCGATGCGCTGCGATCCGTCCGCGAGGTACGACGTGTTGCGGACGAAATGCGGTTGCCCGGTCGTGTTTTCCTGGCACCACGCGCGCTCGACAGTGACACGCCCCTCGGCGTCGTAGGACAAGAGCGAGATGTACGCCGGGCACGGGAAGGCGTCGCTCGCCCGTTTTTCGCTGCGAATTAGGCGATCCGCCGCGTCATACGTGAGCGTCTCGACGCTGGTTGGCGGGGCGCCGGCGGAAGGACCGGTTTCAGTGCGATCGCAGCGTCCTCGATCGTCCTCGTGAAATGCCGTGTAGGTCGCCTCGACCCCCGCAGTGCCGCCCCCATACGGGGTCCTCGTGTAGGTCACGAGTCGCCCCTGCGAATCGTATTCGTTTCGGTAGGTGAGCCCGAACCAGGTATCCGCCGGTGACGGCACCATCAGATCAGGGTGGTCGGGATACGAAAGCCGAAAATCGACGGTGTTGTCGTGATCGTCGTACAGGTAATCCTGTTGGAAGTTGCCGTAGGACGGCACCTCCGTTGCGAAACCCGCGTAGGCGACCACGTTGCCGGTCAGACCGTAGCGCCATGCCAGGTCGACGTGGCCGGGAAAGGTAGCTGTCGACGAAATCTCTTGCGAGAGAGTGCGCCGACCGGAATCCCAGGTCTTGCGAATGTATTGGGTCGTCGGACCTTGTCCCGGCCAGGTTCGCACTTCCAAACAAGAGTCGCCGGTGCTGGCCGCGATCGTCAGATCGGTAGGTCGGTCCTCGCAGCCAAAGGCCAAGGCTCCGCACAGCCCGGCAGCGCACAAGAGGGTCCTCTTCGCGAAGGTGTTTTTCACAGTGGCTCCCCGAGTTGAAACGTTCATGCGAAAGTCCGCAGCAAGTTGTGGGCCATCCGGGAGGGATCGCAATCGAGCCCGAGTCGGATGCCGTGCGACGGGGGCGGGGTACCGCGAGAACGACGGAACCGCGACAGAAACGCCCGAGCGACACAAAAAGACAAGGGGCTCGGCGCGACGAATCTCAGATTACTAGAGTCGAAAGGCGGGTGGCAAAACCTCGAACTCGGCCTCGGCGGCGATGTAGCGCACGTAACGGAAATCGCGGATGGCCCTGACGCGGCCGTCTTCGAATTCGAGCAGCAGGAAGTACGCGGGTCGGGCTGCGCCAGCTACGTAGGCCGCGAACGCGAGCTGCCCTTCCAGGCGTACGACACGAAGGGCGACATCCTCATTTTCGTAGCGCGCAAAGTACGTCCCGACCTGCTTACCGCGGCGTTGGGACTTGGATACGAGGTCGAGGCGACAGTCGTCGCCAACCAGGGCCCGGACGCCGTCCCAGTCGCGCGCGTTGAAGAGAGCCGCGTACCGATCGAGCTCGGCGCGCGTCGTTGCGGCGACCTCGGGCTCTTCAGGGTCTCGTTGCAGCAACGTTCTGCGTCCCCGAACCAGCGCCGCCTTCACGGCCATGACCGTGGTCCCCATCGTCTCCGCCGTCTCTTCGAGCGAGTGCCCGAGAACGTCTTTGAGGATGACCGCGCTCCGCTGGGTCAAGGGAAGCGACAGGAAGCGCGCAAGCGCCGCCCGAACGACCGCGAGATCCGGCCGGTCCTCGAACCCCGCTATCTCTTCGAGGTCCGCGTGCATGTCGGTGTGCTTCCGGGCGTGACTCTTCAAGAAGTCGATCGCGGCATTGTGTGCGATCCGAAAGAGCCAGGGACGGAGCGGCGGCACGTCCGGGGAAAGACTCAAGGCATAGAACGCGCGCGCCAACGTGTCTTGGACGATGTCCTCTCCGTCGATGACCGAACCGGTCAGCCGGGCACAATAGCGATGAAGCTCGGGCCGCACACCATCGACGATGGTCAGAAACTGCTCGCGGGCGTCGGCCAGCATAGACGGCGTTTCGGTCACGCAAGAAACCTAAGCGGACCCTAGCAAGCCGTCGACGTCGGCGCATCGAGAAAGGATCACTTGCCCTTGGCAACCGCCCGCATCCGGTTGTTCTTGGGGTTGTGCTCTACCTCGGCCAGGCCGATCGCCTCCAGCACGGGCGGAACGTACATCCCGAACCGCCCCCGGAGGCCTTTCTTCAACCCGTACCAGCCCTTGACCGGATTGCTGCTCGAACGGCCCCAGGCCTCGACCGTCTCCTCGGTAGCGGGCTTTTGCTCGTCCGCGCTGCCGAGCAACACCCAGTCGCCGTTTCGTTTCAACATCGCGTGAAGGTCCTCGATGCACCGCAGATGATAACGGAGCTGCGTCTTTCCGACTTGCACCACGAGCGCCGGCGGATCGGCCGCATCGTCCTTGTAGGCTTGGTAGTCGGACGTGCCGGGCGGCGTCTTGAGCTCCCAGGGGTCGTCCGCGGTTCCGAGTCCCTTGACCTTGATCATGATGGGCTCCCGTAGGAATCGACGCGGGTGAGCTCGGTGACCACCGGCAGCTCGACACAGCGATCCTTGAGCCCATCCTGAAACGCCTTGAACGACGGCAGAATCGTGAGCGGGTTCTCGTTCGGGGTATCGAGCGTCGCCACGTGAACGAAGGTCGCGCCGTCCGCCATCCGATAGCTCGCGTAGCGGAGGCCATCGGGCGCGCGGGCCCGAAGCTCGCCGAATACCGCCCGAATCAGGGCTTCGTTCGAGGCCGCGTGGGCTTCAGAAGTCTTGTATCGAACCATGATCGTTTTCATGAATGGCCTTCCTCGACCAGACGACGAGCGAGGCCGGGGAAAAGATGCGCTGGCCGCGTGAATTTCTTGACCGGGGCATCACATCGGGGACATGCACCAACACCTAGCGGCCAGTCGGCGCGCGAGATATGAGTTGGCGAGGAGCGAAAGCGACCGAAAGCGGCACGATGACTCGTACACAACCCATGACCAGTTGCAGCCCCATCATCCCGGAGGTTCTTCACACACCGCGCCTGATGCTGCGCATGTTCGGCGAGGCGGACTGGGAGGGCCTGTGTGAGATGTTCGACGACGCGGTCTACCCCGCCAGAGTGGTTTCAGCGTCCCAGCACACTGGCCGAGAGGGACAAACGTGAAATCAAAAGAAAATACAACCGAAACACAATCTTTGCGTGACCAACGGGGGCCTCGAAGCATCTCGAACCCGATGCGTTTCGTCATCGCCGCTGGCGTTTGTCTGCTTGTGATCGGCGTTCTCGCCGGCACGAAGTTCGCCCAAATTTCGTCGTTGATTCGCTTTGGCCAGGCGGCCCAGGCGGCCGGGCCTCCCCCCGAAGCGGTGGGCACGGCGGTGGCCAAGGGGGGTGCGTGGGAGTCGGTCCTGGAATCCGTGGGCAGTGTCGCGGCTGGCCGGGGGGTCACTATCAGCAACGAAATCCCGGGCGTGGTACGCGCCATTCGGTTCGAATCCGGGGCGAAGGTCCGTGCCGGCCAGGTGCTGGTCGAGCTGGACGCCAGCGTCGAGCGCGCGCAGCTGGCGTCGCTGCGTGCGCGGCAGGATTTGGCCTCCACGACCGCCACCCGCACCCGCCGTCTGGAGGCCGGCGGCGCCTCGACCAAGCAGCAACTCGACGCCGATGAAGCACAGCTGAAGACGGTCAGTGCCGACGCGCTGGCACTTCAGGCGCAGATCGGGAAAAAGACCGTGCACGCGCCCTTCGCCGGCAGGCTGGGTATCCGATCGGTCAACCTGGGACAATATCTGAACCCGGGCACGGCCATCACCGTTCTGGAATCTCTGGACGCGGTCTACGTCGACTTCACCATTCCCCAACAGCAGGTCGCGCGTGTGCCGGTCGGCACCCCCGTCCGCATCGTCCTGCCCGGCGCGCAGCCGCCACAGACATTGGCGGGCACCATCGCCGCCGTCGACCCGAACGTCGATGCCGTCA
>JADGRC010000449.1 GCA_017881245.1 Pseudomonadota bacterium | reverse complement strand
CGCTCCCTGTCGGCGCGGCCGGCAGGATCAACGTGAACTTCGTAGCGTGTTCGGGGGATGACTCGACTCGGATTTCACCGTGATGGCGTCGCACGATGTCGCGGCTGGTCGACAGGCCCAGTCCGGTTCCCATACCCGCCTTCTTGGTTGTGAAGAAGGGCTCGAAGATGCGCGGGAGGTGCTCCGCCGAGATATGGGGTCCGTTGTTGGAAACCTCGGCGATCACGTGGCTTCCCTCCCGGCGGGTGGTCACCAGGATTTCGGCGTGACCGTCGGTCCGCTCGGCCACTGCCTGGGCCGCGTTCACGAAGAGGTTCAAGAAGACTTGGGACAATCGGCCGGTGCTGCCCACGATCATGGTGTCCGCGCCCAGCGTCGTCACCAGGGAACGACCACGAATTTCGGCGGCCGCGACCCGCAGCGCCGATCGGATCGCGTCGTTGACGTCGACCAAGGCGGCCGTGTCCTCAGTCCGCGCCAACCCACGCAAGTCAAACACGATGTCGCGGATGCGCCCAACGCCCTCGGCCAGGTCGTCCGTCGCCTGGACGAGATCCGTGTACAACACCTGTCCGCCCAATTCCTCCCAAACCCGCCGGGCGACGGATGTCGGGGGCTCCGTGCGAAGTGCGGTCGCGAGCCTGCCCAGGTGACCGATGCTCTTTTGCAGGAACCCGTGACTGGTCAACACGAAGGAGACCGGGTTGTTGATTTCGTGCGCCACGCTGGCGGCCAACTGCCCGATCGATGCCAGCCGTTCGGAAGCGACCATTTGTCGAAGCAAGCGTGAGTTCTCGAGCGCGAGCAAGGCTTGCGACGCGAGTACCGCGGCACGATCGACGTCGCCCCGACGAAACGGTTGATCGGCACTGGAACGATTCAGGTTCAGCACTCCCACCAAGCGCTCGCCGGCCATCAACGGGTACACGATGCTGGACGAAACCCTCTTGTAGTCCTGGATGTCGGAGAAACGTGGATCGCCGTCGAGCCCGTTGGTGATGAGGACCGGCTCGCGGCCGCGCGCGATTCGGGACGCCACGCGCTCTTCGCCCCCGACAGCGGCCCGCACTTCGGCGAGCAGGCTGGATGAATAGGCGACGTACAGGCGGCCCTCCGAGTCGGGCAACATCAGCGACGCATCGTCCGCTCCCATGACCCGGCGGGCGACCTCGACGATCGCCTTCGGCAGATGCTCCAGTTCCTGCGTGGACAGGATGACTTGACTCGCCTGATAAAGCTGGCTGGTCGCGTGCAGCCGTCGGCGCTCGATGGCCCGGGATACGGTCGACACCAGATCGACGACGTTGAACGGTTTCTGGACGAAATCAAAGGCGCCGGCGCGCAGGCATTCGATCGCCATTTCCAACGAGGCGTAGCCCGTCGTCATCACGACCTCGGTTTCGGGAGTGCGTGCCCGCGCGGCGCGCAGGACGTCCACGCCGCTGGCCCCCGGCATGCGTACATCGGTGACCACAACGTCGAATTCCGTGGTCGCCAGGCAGGAGATGGCGCGCAGGCCGTCGTTCGCGACCGAGACCCCGTATCCTTCCTCGCCAAGTTCGTGCGCGACGAGATTGCGAAAGTCAGGCTCGTCGTCGACGACCAGGATTTTCGCCGCGGGCGTCAATGGGTCCCCGTTCCCACGACGGAGGCCGCGGCGATGGACGTGGAATTCATACGCGTCGGTGATTTCGATTCTGATTCGGGCGTGGCGTCCGCTTCCGACTCGGGTTGCGAGGGCAGCCACATTCTCATCGTCGTGCCGACACCTTCCGCCGTGCGGACGTCGATCCGCCCTCCGTGGCTTTCGACAATCTGACGCGTAAGCGACAGGCCGATCCCGGTTCCCTCGCCGACCGGCTTGGTGGTGAAGAAGGGGTCAAAAATCCGCGCCAAGACGCCGCGCGAGATACCCGTGCCCGTGTCCGTAACGTTGATCTCCACGCCGTCACGGTTGCGATGCGCGGCCGGCGAGACGGCGATCATCACCGAGCCGCCGGTGGGATTGGCGTCGATCGCGTTGGACACCAGATTCAGGAGGGCCGACTCGATCTCCTGTGCGCAGACGGTCAGCTCGGGTATCGGGGCGCGGGCCAGCCAGCGCAGCTCGACGCCGCGCTGTCGAGCCTGACCGGCGGCCAGTTCCAAGACCCGTTCGATCAAGGGTCCGAGCGCCGCCTGCTCGCGCGTCGCCGGTTTGCTGCGCGAGAAGTCCAGCAGGGATCGGACCAGGTGCGCACAACGAAGTGCCTGCCTTTCCACGGCGGCCAACGACTCTCGTCCCGGGGCCTCCGGGGACATGCGCCGCAAAATTCCCTGGACATAGCCGACGATGATGCCGAGCGGATTGTTCAATTCATGCGACAGCCCAGCCACCAGCGTGCCAACCGCCGCCATCTTGCCCGCGTGAATCAGTTGTTCTTGAGTCTCGCCGAGGCGCCGCAGGCTGTTGGCGAGCTCGCGGTTACTGCGGGCCAATTCGTGGGTTCGCAGCGCCACCCGTTGCTCCAGCTCGTGATTCAGAATCCGGATCTCCTCCTCGGCGCGCTTGCGTTCCGTGGCGTCGCGATAGATCCAGAAACAGCCGCCGTACACGTCACCCACGCGAACAGGAACGTAATCGAGGGCGATGATGCGTCCGTCGCTGGTTCGCAGCTCCTGGTCGAACTTGGGTTGCCGCGCGCCGGCCAACGTCAACAATCTCTGACGCGCGATCTCGGGTTCGGCGAACGCCGCAGCCGGAGGCCAACCGACCTCGGTGACCGGGTGTCCCAACAGCTCGTCCGCTCCCAACGGAGAATGCCACATCCGACAGAATGCCGGGTTCGCTTCGATGATGACACCTTGTTCGTCTTCGAAGATGACACCGCTGCTGAGGTTGTCAATCAATGCGCCGACTTTGTCGGCCATCGTGATGGGAGTTACAGGGGAATGCATCAAGATAAGTGTGAACGTACGTCGGGTCGTCGAAAGCCAGATCGGCGGGGCAGGTCCGCAACTTGAGCGCTGCGTGACGCACCGGCACGGATGCCCGCGCACATCCACACTTTGCGGGCCTGCACCTCACCCGACGTGTCGGGAAGAGCGTTGCATTTCCCTACGTGCGCGGATAGGAGATCCAATGTCCTGGCATCAGATCGAGGTGCGACTGAAGCCGCGCCCGCGTGGGATTCACCTGGTCACGCAGGAACTGGTGGGCGCGCTTCCGATGTTGATGCAGGTCAGGGTGGGTTTGCTGCACGTGCTCATCCAACATACTTCGGCGTCCCTGTCTCTGAACGAGAATGCCGATCCCGACGTGCGCGCCGACATGCGGCGCTGGTTGGACCGGATCGTTCCCGAGGACGCCCGCCTCTTCGCCCACACGGCGGAGGGGCCCGATGACATGCCCGCGCACGTCAAAGCGGTGTTGATGGGGACGGAACTGACCATCCCGATTCGCGACGGCCGTCTGGCGCTCGGGACGTGGCAGGGAATTTACCTCGGCGAACATCGCGATTCGGGCGGTGTTCGCACCGTGATCGCCACGATTTGGGGTGAGTAGCCGGCGGCGTCAGTTCGCAGTGCCGGCGGCCCCCGCTTCCTTTAGGGCCTCGGCCTGGAAATGCGTACGCAGATTGTCGATGACGCCTTGCAAGTCTCCGTCGAGAATTCCGGGCAAGTTGTGGACGGTCAGGCCGATGCGGTGGTCCGTCAATCGGTCCTGCGGAAAATTGTAGGTTCGTATCTTCTCCGAGCGATCGCCGGTGCCAATCTGACCGCGTCGCGCGTCGCGCTCGGCGCTTTGTCGCTTCTCCTCCTCGATCGCGTACAGCCTCGATCGCAGCAGCGCCATCGCCATCGCCTTGTTCTTGTGCTGCGACTTTTCCTGCTGGCAATGCACGATGAGCCCGGAGGGAATGTGATGAATCCGCACGGCGGAGTCCGTCGTGTTCACCGATTGGCCGCCTGGACCGCCGGAGCGCATCACGTCTATTTTTAGGTCCTTGGGATCGATGACCACGTCGACCTCCTCGACCTCGGGCATGATCGCCACGGTCGCGGTCGATGTGTGAATGCGACCTTGTGCTTCGGTGCTGGGGACACGCTGAACCCGGTGGACGCCCGACTCGTATTTCAGCTGACTGTAGGCGCCAGCGCCCTTGATCAGGGCCACGACCTCCTTGATTCCGCCCGCCTGCGCCGATGACATGGAAACGATTTCCACCGTCCACCGCCGCCGTTCGGCAAAACGCGTGTACATGCGGAACAGATCGGCGCCGAACAGGGCCGCCTCTTCCCCGCCGGCCCCGCCGCGAATTTCCAGCATGATGTTCTTGTCGTCGTTCGGATCCTTGGGCAGCAGCAGAACCTTGATGCGCTCCTCCAGGACTTGCTGCTCGGACGCAATCTGACGTTCCTCGTCGAACGCCATCTCGCGCATCTCGGGATCCCTTTGCATGTCGCGCGCGTCCGCCCCTCGCTTGGCCAGATCGCGGTGGACGCGAAACGATTCCACGAGATCGCGCAGGTCGGAATGTTCCTTGGACATCTTCTGGAACATCTGGCGGTTTACGAGGACCGCCGGATCGCCGAGCTTGCCCGACAACTCTTCATACCGCTGCTCGACAGCGGCCAATTTTCTCAGCAATAGATCATCGAGCATGGAGCACCTCCACGGCTACCGCGCGAGCGGCCGCCAGCCGAAGGTCCACCTACGACGTCGGGCCGTCAGTGCCGCCGCCAGCAGGGGCGTCGCTACCCGCACCGCCGAGGGTGCTGGGGCGGCCGTACTTCTTCTGGAAGCGCTCGATGCGACCGGCGGCGTCCACGAACTTCTGCTTGCCGGTGTAAAACGGGTGGCAGTTGGAACAGATGTCCGTGTTGAAGTCTCCACGCGTCGAATAGGTCTCGACCTTGTTGCCGCAGGCGCACGTGATGACGGAGGGCTTGTATACGGGGTGAATGCCTTTTTGTGCCATGGTCAGCGTTTCCTTAGTCACGGAGCCCGTTCGGGAAGGCGAGCTCCGGCTCGACCGCCCGCGCGGGGATGGGAACTTCGAAGTCCCCCGTTGGAGGGCGGGCAGTCTAGGGCTTGGATGCCGGAAGCGCAACTGCGTTGCGCGCCTTCGCACTTTCGGCAGGTTCGCTCTGCTTGGCCAGGATCGCTCACTGAATCGGCGGGATCGTGAACGTTTCCCAGGCCGGTGTTGTGTTGACCGTGTCCGTCGGCTGGTTCCATAGGTAAATGGCCGGGTACGAAATGGGGACCTGCGTCTCTGACATGATCACTGGCGCCATGTAAAGCTGGCTGATCTCGACGGACCGCATGGCACCGTACTGGGACTTCACGGGCGCGTATCCCGCCCGGTTCGACGAGAAGATGATCCAGTAATACCGGCCCTCGGCGCCCCCGGCGGGCAAGCTGGGCGACCATTTTGGCCAGTGGTTGTTCACGCCCGGACTGGTCTTTCCCGTGCACGCCGGTGGATTGTTTGCCTTCAGAGGCAGCGCAGTTGTCTGGCCGACGGGTAGGACCACGATCTCCGCATTCGGATTCGAGTACATGACTTCACCCATTTTCACCCGTGTGAACGCCACCAGGGTGTCATCGGGTGAATAGGCGGGGTAGTACTCTTCGTAGTCGGTGGTCGACGCGCCGGGCAGGGGGGTCGCCGTGCCGCCGAGGCCATTGTTGAACGGAACGGTGTAAAGATCGGTTTTTCCAGAGTCCAGGCGGGCACTCTTTCCCCCAATGGTCGACGCGTAGAGAATGGTCTTGCCGTCGTGGCTCCAGGTCGGGAACGCGGCCCCGGCCGAATCTCCGGTGCGCGTAATGATACCGACCCCATTTCCCGACATGATGCCGGCGCCCGGGGTATAGCTGGGGGTGGTCCAGTTACCCATCACGGTTCCTGGGTTCGTCGCCTCGAGATTGATCCAGGCCAGGTTGGGCGTCTTGTTCTTGTCCGGGCCGTCGCTGTAGTCGATGGTCGTGGGCGTGGCCAATCCCAGACCCGCGACGCCGATCCTCATGCCGGGCGCCCAGAACATCTTGTTGTACGTGAACGGTCCCCATCCCGGGATTTGAAGCGCGGCGAGGCCTCCCGGCGTCTGCGTCGTGTAGACGGCGCCCGTGCTGGTGCCTCCTTGAACGGAAGCCGTTCCCGCTCGCCACGGATAGTGGTCAACGAACGTTACGAATCCGCTGTCAGGCATGCCGGTGTGGCACCCCACGCAAATAACCGGGGCGGGGTTGCCGGCATCCGTCCGGCTGCCCTGCTTGACCTGCGGGATCTCCAGAACTGGGATTGTCGTCTCGTCGCCGACGGAGAAACCGCGCAGGCGCGATCCCGTCGCGCACTTGTCGATCGTGTTCGGCGGCCAGCACACGTGCGGATCGAGGTCCACGGTGGCGGGATTCGCCGCCCAAAATATCAGGTTGCCCCCGGCGCCCACGGGCGCCGTTCGGAACTTCACATTGCTCGCGCCGCCCCCTTGTACCCACACGGTGACCGTGACGTAGTCGCTTATCTGGTGATAGCGCAGGGAGGACCAGACCTCCTTAGGCATGATCCAGGTGTCGCTGGTCGTGTAGGCGGTGAGCACGTTGGTCTGGTTCGGCGCGGCCATCGTGATCTTGACCAGCTTGCCCGATCCGGCCCCCGTGAAGTGCACACGAGGGCGCAGCCAGTTGTTCGGAAACAGCGTGTCGTCTTGCGGCTCGACGATGCAGGGTCCGCCGCTCGATGGTGGCGTGCCGCTGAACATGCTCGGCGCGGTCGCGGGCGCCGAAGGATCGATGACGGGGGTGGCGGGAAAGTCGGTGCATGGACCGACGCACATGCCAACCCCGGGGCTGGTATCGCCGCCACCCACCGTGCCGCGCGGCCCGCCGATTCCGCCCGCACCACCGCCGGTCCCGCTGTTCGGGTCGCCGGTCTGCTGCACCTTCGCGCACCCGCCAAGCGCCGCCTGGGCGACGACCACCGAGAGCAACAGGCACAGGGCCCGGGGCAGCTGAAAATTGACACGGTTCTTCACGAGACGACCTCCTTCGGACACGCGAGCGACGCGCAAAAACTCGGTTTCATTTAACGGTTGGCGCGGCGCGAATGGGAAGTGGACGAATGTGCCAAGTCTACGCCAACTCTCTTTCGCGACACGGGAAATCGCTGCCAGACCCCGCCTGCTGGGGTAACATGCGCGACCCCAGGTTCCCCACGGGAGCCCCCGGCCATCTGTTCTCTTCTTCTTCTTTTCTTCTTCCCTGCGGAGGCGAGTCATGCAGTTCGGTTTTTTCGACGACAAGAACCGCGAGTATGTCATCACGACCCCGAAGACGCCGTACCCGTGGATCAACTACCTCGGGTCGGAGAAATTTTTTGGTCTGATTTCGCACCAGGCGGGTGGCTACTGTTTTTACCGGGACGCGCGTCTGCGGCGCCTCCTGCGATATCGTTACAACAACGTGCCGACCGATGTCGGCGGGCGGTATTTTTACATTCGCGAGCAGGACGGCAGTTTCTGGTCGCCGTCGTACATGCCGGTCAAGACCGAGCTGGATTCGTTCGAGTGCCGGCACGGTCTTGGCTACACGAAGATCACGGGCGAACGAAAAGGCCTGCGCGCCGAGGTGACGTTTCTGGTTCCGATGGGGCAGAACGCCGAGGTGCACCAGGTGCGCGTCAAGAACACGGGATCGGCGCCGCGAACCTTCAAGATGTTTTCGTATCTGGAGTTCTGTCTGTGGAACGCGTACGACGACATGACGAACTACCAGCGGAATCTCAGCCTCGGCGAGGTCGAGATCGAGAATACGGCGACCGGGAACAGCATCTATCACAAGACCGAGTATCGCGAGCGGCGCGACCACTACGCGGTCTATCACGTCAACGCGAAGGTCGCCGGGTTCGACACCGATCGCGAGACCTTCATGGGTCTTTACAACGGCATGGGCGAGCCGCAGGTCGTCGCCAAGGGCGAGCCCGGTAATTCCGTCGCGAGCGGCTGGGCGCCCGTGGGATCGCACTGTCTAGATGTGACGCTGGCGCCGGGTCAAGAAAAGACGTTCGTCTTTACGCTTGCCTATGTCGAGAATCCGGTCGCCGAGAAATGGGAGAAGCCCGGCGTCATCAACAAAGGACGCGCGCACGACCTCATCAAGTTGTTTTCGACCGAGGAACAGGTTGGCGCGGCGCTGAAAGCGCTATCGGACCACTGGACGAATCTGCTTGGTTACTACCAGGTCAAGTCGGGCGATCCGAAGCTCGACCGCATGGTCAACATCTGGAATCCGTACCAGTGCATGGTCACGTTCAACATGTCGCGCAGCGCCTCGTACTTCGAAACCGGCATCGGGCGCGGCATGGGCTTTCGCGATTCGAACCAAGATTTGCTTGGGTTCGTCCACCTGCTGCCCGAGCGCGCACGTGAACGAATCATCGACATCGCCTCGACCCAGTTCTCCGACGGCAGCGCGTACCATCAGTATCAGCCCCTGACCAAGCGCGGGAACAACGACGTCGGCAGCGGGTTCAACGACGATCCCCTTTGGTTGATCTTCGGCGTCGCGGCATACATCAAGGAAACCGGCGATTTCGCGATCCTGAGCGAGCAAGTTCCGTTCGACAACGACGTCAAGAACAGCGCGACGCTGTTCGAACACTTGAAGCGTTCGTTTCATCACGTGCTGAACAATCTCGGACCTCACGCCTTGCCACTGATCGGGCGCGCCGATTGGAATGACTGCCTGAACCTGAACTGTTTCTCGGAAACGCCGGACGAATCGTTCCAGACCACGGGTAACAAAGTGGGGCGGACGGCGGAGTCGGTGTTCATCGCGGGCATGTTCGTGGGCGTGGCGCCGGACTACGCGTATTTGGCCGGCAAGTTCGGCCAACCCGACGAGGTGAAGCGGGCGGGCGTTGAGTCAGCGAAAATGACCGAGGTCGTCCTGCGGCACGGGTGGGACGGCGAATGGTTCCTGCGCGCGTATGATTTCTTCGGCAACAAGGTCGGCAGCAAGGACAACAAGGAGGCGCAGATCTTCATCGAGCCACAGGGCTTCTGCGTGATGGCGGGCATCGGCGCGAAGACCGGCGAGGCGAAGAAGGCGCTCGACGCCGTCAAGGAGCGCCTGGACACGAAGTACGGCATCGTGCTCAACAACCCGCCGTTCACCGAATATCACGTCGAGCTGGGCGAGATCAGCTCGTATCCACCCGGCTACAAGGAAAACGCGGGCATCTTCTGCCACAACAACCCGTGGATCATGATCGCGGAGACGGTCCTTGGCCGCGGCGATCGGGCGTTCGAGTACTACAAGAAGATCACGCCCGCGTACCTGGAGGACATCAGCGAAATTCACCGTCTGGAGCCGTACGTCTACGCGCAGATGATCGCAGGGAAGGACGCAGTCCGTCACGGCGAGGCGAAAAATTCTTG
>JADGRC010000448.1 GCA_017881245.1 Pseudomonadota bacterium | reverse complement strand
CGGGACCACCGCTTTGATGACGACGAACATCCCGGTGACATTCACGGCAAAGACGCGGTTCCACTCCTCCAGCGTCACCTCCAGCAATGTGCCCGCGGTGAGGCGGCCAGCATTGGAGTGCAGGATATCGATCCCGCCCGACTCATCGACGACCCGCGCCACGACGCCGGCTACCTCGTCCGAGCTCGTCACGTCGGCGCGATAGGCCAAGCCACGTCCCCCGGCTTGGTTGCATTCCTCGGCGACCCGTTGTCCCTCCTGCTCGCGCACGTCGACAATCGCGACGCTAGCGCCCTCCGACGCGAACCTCAAGGCGCTGGCACGGCCGATGCCGTGCGCCGCGCCAGTCACGAGAACCGATTTGCCCTCGAATCGTCTCATTTCCTTCACCTCACAGCTGGAAGCGGGCGTTGGCCGTCGAATGTCATCTCGCGGTCGTTTGATGCCGCATTCATGCCCTCGCGTCGAGCTGCCTTGCGGGCAAGCGGCTCGCGTACGCCGACGGTCTCCAGATGCCCCTTGTCTTCGATTCACACCGGGCACTCCTACCGCGGATCACGCGGGCCGCACGACTCCCAGTGCCGCCCAGATATCCGGCAGCTGTGCGCGCGGCACGGCAACTGCGCCGGCCTCGCATCCATGATCCCAGGCGTCGTTGCCGCGACAGTCGGCGCCAAGTGCGTTGTCGCTCAACCAAGCTGGCTCGAGACGCGTGTTCGCGGAACCGTAGGGCTAGTCTTCGTGAACAGGCTCTGTCTCGAGAACGGGTGCTGTTGGTGCGTCCCGAGAACCCACCGCCGCCGGCCGGCGCCGCGCCGCGATGTCGTCAAAGAAGGGTGATGACTTTGCGGTCCGGCGGATGACGACGCCCAGCACGTAGACCAAGACCACCCCAGCCAAAGACACCCAGGCGACCGGTCGGGCCTGCGTAGTGAGACCGTAGAAGAAGATCACACCCATGAAGAGGCCACCGATGAGGGGGAGCACGCCAACCAGGAGGAGTGAGCCGACGCTCCCGCGCAGCTGGGCGCGGTAAAACCACACGCTGCTCATCGCGATGACGAAGTACATGAACAGTCCGAGCATGCCGGTGGCGCTAATCACGTAGCCGATGGCCTTGCCCGCAGATGAGTTCGCGAGATAGAAGATCAGGATCACGGGCGGAATCGTCCCGAGGATGAGCAGGCCCGCCCATGGCGTCTGATGCACGCGATTGATCAACGCAAACACGCGCGGCCACAGACGGTCGCGCGCCATCGCGTAGAGCACCCTGCTCGCTTCCGTCATCTGCATCTGGGTAGTCCCCAGCACGGCGATCAGCACTGCGAAGGGAAGTGCGCGCCCCCAAAAGCCCGGGACGAGAAGGGTGCCAGCGTAGCCCAAGACGTCTGAACCATGTTCCAAGACCACATGCTGGCTTGCGACGCCCTGGAAGACAGCGATGAGGAACGCGTACCACAGGGTCAAGAAGCCAGTCCCCAGCATCATCGCCCGGCCAGGGTTGACATGCCGCTTTGTCGATTCCTCTCCCAGGTTTGCGGTTGCCTCCCAGCCCAAGTACAGGAAGCCGCACACCACCGCCGCCTCGGCCAGGCCCTTGAAGCCTCCCACACCGCCCACCGAGTGGGAAATCGTGAAATCGGAGATTCCCGGCAGACGCGCGCCGCCTGTGTGCGCCGCCTCGCGGATCAGCGCGAGCACGACGAACGAAATGACGGCAGCGTATTCGATTACCACGAACACCACCTGCAACCACACGGTTGGCCTGATTCCACGAATCGCCAACCACGCCAATACCGCCATGATGACGGTGGCAACGATCCACGTGACGGGCTTTGAGAACGTGCTCGATGGTGCGAGCACAAACAGCAGATAGACGCCCGCCAGCGTGATGTTACCGACATTGGCAAGCGTCGACGTGAGTGCGTTGAGGAGACCCGTGCCGATACCGATTGCGGGTGCGACCGCTTCGCTGACCCAGACATACGGCGCCCCCGCGTGTGCCCTCCACCTGTTCAGGTTCGCGTACCCAACCGCGACAAAGAGCATCGCGACACCGACCACGATCACAGCGAGAGGCGACGCGTAGCCGGTAAAGCCCAAGAGCAGGGCAAGCGTGAAAGCGACGCTGCTCGATGGCGCCACGGTCGCGATCGAGGCGATGAAGTCGCCAAAGAGACCAACCGCATCCGCTTTCAGGCCCGCTTCCTCGTGCGCAGCGGTATCGGTCGGCATGAGCGCCTCCTTCTGTTCGGCTTGCTAAAATCTCGTTCCCGAAATCCCCTACCGAACCGCCTAGACCAAGAAGGAATCGGCGCTCTTGGCCGAGACGAACCTCGTAGCGTGCGGAGTGACGAACCAGCGGACGCTTCACTCCATCGATTGCTGCCATTAAACAGCGCGACTTTCGCCTGTCAAGGACTACGGTTCGTGCGCGGTGGACGCGCTGTGACCGGACCCCATTCATCGGTCCACTTCCCATGTTGCTGCCGGAGTCGCCTCCTGCGTCGCTGGTGGGGGTTCGTGGACGGCGAGTCTGAAGCTCTGCCAGGCGATCCTCTCGAGTGCCGGCGACCGATACCGAAACGAGCTCCGGGACGGGAACGCCGTCGGCGACCTGGCCTTGCCGCGGACGCGCACAGGTCTCTATGACGTGTCGGGCCGTAAGAAGTGCGCCGAGCGCAGGCCCTCTTCCCCAGCCGCCGACGCCGCGCCGACCGGACACCTCCGTGTGCGGCCGAGACACTGTCGCTATCAGTGGAACGACCGGGGGGTCCGGTCACCGGATCCCCGGCGGCTGACGATGTCCACCCATTCCTCCAGTCTTATCAACCGACCCCTCCTCCGCGTGGCTTCAGATGCCTGCGAAGGAGCCTAGCTTTGTTGGGGGTCAGTTCTCGACCGTCACGAGGGGGGCAGTGTTGCACCGTCAGTGACAACGCGCCGATCCACCTATTTCGGGCACTAAGTCTCGAGAACACTGACACGGCACAGGCATGTCTTGGACCGGCGACAGGTGCTTAGTTTTCACCCGTCGTCGACACGCCGCATGCCAGCTGGACCACCTTGGTGCGGACGCTGACAGCGCGAAGGGCGGACGGCGCTCTGAACGTGGGCGCCTTCCGCCCTTCACGCTGCATGAATGCATCCGACTAGACGACGGGCCTAGCCGTCCCTACCGCGGTTGAGGGCACGTCTTCAGTCGCTTCCGGTTCAAGTACCTCGTCCAGTTGCAGCACGGGTGCTGGCTTACTGAAGAGGGCCGTCTTGTAGAGCAGGTAGACAAAGCCGACGGCGAGCCAAGAGAATCCGACCTTATAGGCGCCCGTGCCCATGTTGGCGAAGATGT
>JADGRC010000447.1 GCA_017881245.1 Pseudomonadota bacterium | reverse complement strand
GGCGAGGTTCGGGACGAAGTATCGCCAGAGCTCGCACGATTGCGGCGTGAACGCGAGTCGTTGTCCGGGCGCGTGCGTGGCGAGATAGAGCGACTCATGCAGGAAGACGTGTTTGCTTCCGTGCTGCAAGACAGCTTCTGGACCATTCGTGAGGACCGGTACGTGTTGCCCCTGAAGGCATCGGCGAAATCGATGGGACTGGGGATTGTCCATGACAGCTCCCGCACAGGCGAGACGGTGTTTGTCGAGCCGATGGCCGTGGTCGAGCTGAACAATCGGGTGAAGCTCTGCGATCTCCAGATCCAACACGAGATCCGTCGCATCCTGGAGGCGCTGTCTCGGGACGTGGCGGCGGCCGCGCCGGCGCTGCGTAGCAACTTGGAAATCTTGGCCGAGCTGGACGTGATCGCGGCAAAAGCGCGCCTCGGCGTTGACTACGGCGGCAGTCCCGTCACGCTGGTCGACGACACCTTCGTGGATCTGCGCCAGGCCAGACACCCCCTGTTGATGTTACGGGCGAAGCGGGAACGGTTCGCGGTCGTGCCGAACGACATCGTTCTCGGCGGCGATCCAGGCCGCGTGTTGATCGTCAGCGGCCCCAACGCCGGCGGCAAAACCGTTATCTTGAAAACCATTGGCCTGGCGGCCCTGCTCGCGCGCGCCGGCATGCTGGTGCCCGCCGCCCCCGGTAGCCGCATCGGCTTTTTTGCCGAAGTTCTACCGGACATTGGCGATCGCCAATCGGTGATGGGTGACTTGTCGACGTTCTCCGCGCACCTGGCCAGTCTGGCTGAAATTTTGCGTGCGTCCGCGGCCGTCGGGACCGGGGGGCGGGCGCTGGTTTTGCTCGACGAGCTGATGGCGGGTACGAATCCCGAACAAGGTGCGGCTTTGGCGCGTGCCACACTGGAGGCTCTGGCGGATTTCGGCGATCGGGTGCTGGTCGTGGCGACGACGCACGCCGACGCACTGAAAGCGCTGCCCGATGAAGACGACCGTTTCAGGAACGCGGGCATGGAATATGACGTCGACGGATTGTCGCCGACGTTCCGCGTGCGCGCGGGCGTGCCGGGCCGTTCCTACGCCCTGGACATCGCCGCGCGGATGGGCTTACCAGCGGGCGTCCTGGCACGGGCACGTGCGCTGGCTGGCGGTGGCACGGTGGCGTTGGAGGGCGTGATCGCAACGCTGGAAGCCCGCGAAGCGACGCTCGCGCGAGAGACCGAACGACTTGTGCAAGCGCGCCTCGATCTGGAGGCAACCACCGAAGACCAGCGCGCGGCGCGGGCCGCCCTGGACCGACGCGAGCACGAGTTGGCCCTTCATTCGCGCGCCGCGATCGAGGCCGCCGTGCGCGAGGCGCGCGATGCTATTCGCGTGATTGTCCGTCAAGCGCAGGCGGCGGGATCCGCGCGCGCGGCCGAAGCGGCGCGGGTCGCGCTGTCGAAGGCGCAAGAAACGGCCTTACGCGATCTGCCGGCACCCGCGCTGGCGGCCGCGCCGCCCCTGGCGACCTTGCGGGCAGGCGCGCGTGTGCGTCTTGCCGCCCTCGGAGCCGAGGGGCTTGTCGTCAACGCACCCGATGAGCGGGGCCGCCTGAAGGTGATGGTGGGCAAGATGACCGTCGACGTTCACTTATCGGAGGTGGCCAATCCGGCCGCCGGCGCGTCCACGGTCGCGGCGGTGCCGCAGCCTCGTCGCGGCGACATCCGGCGGGCCAACGCGCGCGCGGCCGCGCTGGCAACGGCGGGGGGGGACCCGAAACCTGCACCGGAAGTCGAAGAGAGCCTGGGCTGGGCGGTGCCGTCGTCGGCCAATACGCTGGACCTGCGAGGACAGCGGGCCGACGACATCCGCGACGCCGTCGAGGCTTACCTGGACCGCGCGGCGATGGAGGATCGGTCGCCGCTCTTCATCCTGCACGGACACGGCACCGGTGCGCTGAAGAAGGTCGTCCGCGAGTATCTCGCGGTATCCGCTTATGTGCGTCGCTGGGCACCCGGCGGCAAAGGTCAGGGCGGTGATGGCGTCACCATCGTGGAGATCTGACCTCGTGGCGGGGGGTGACCCATCAATCCTACTGGCGCGCCACGGCGAGACCGAATGGAACCGGATCGGCCGTTGGCAGGGCGCCACGGATATTCCGTTGTCCGATGTGGGCCGGGGGCAGGCGCGCGCGCTGGCCGAGCGTCTGATCGGTCAGCCGATTCATCGTGTGTACGCCAGCCATCTTTCGCGCGCGAAAGAGACCGCCGAGATAATCGTGAACACTTTGGGCCTGCAAGTCTCGGTATCAGTCGATCCCAGGTTGCGCGAGCGTGGCTATGGTTGCTTCGAGGGCCTGACGCGTGAAGAGTGCGCGGAACGGCACCCCGGAGAGTGGGAGCGATATCTCGCCGACCGTCGCGCCGTTCCGCCCGATGCAGAGCCGCAGGATGAGGTGATAGCCCGCTTCACCGCGGCCATGGACGCGGTGGTTCGGGACGCCGCCGTGGGTGTGGTGTTGCCTCCGCTTGCCAACGGTGCGATCGTGCGGCTCGCCTTCGGGGACGGCCGTTTTTTTCTCGCGGACGAAGCCGGGTGACGGGGTGACGGGCGCCCAGCCCTTTATCAACCTCGCGTCACGCGAGTGGGGTAGGTTTCTGGGATCCACATGGAATACACGAAGCTCGGTCGCACAGGACTCCGCGTCAGCCGTTTTTGTCTGGGTACGATGAATTTCGGCGTCGATACCCCGGAGTCCGACGCGTTCGCGATCATGGATCGCGCATTGGAACTGGGAATCAACTTCTTCGACACCGCCAATGTCTACGGATGGAAGCAGGGCGAAGGAGTCACCGAACAAATCCTCGGGCGCTGGTTCGCCGAGGGCGGCGCTCGCCGCGAAAAAGTCGTGCTCGCGACGAAGGTCTATGGGTCGATGGGCGACTGGCCGAACCAGGAACGGCTCTCCGCGCTCCACATCCGCCGTGCGTGCGAAGGCAGCCTGCGACGCCTGCGGACCGACCACATCGATCTGTACCAGATGCACCACATCGACCGAGACACGCCGTGGGACGAAATCTGGCAGGCGATGGAGCTGCTGGTGCAGCAAGGCAAGGTGATTTACGTGGGTTCGTCCAACTTCGCCGGCTGGCACATCGCCCGCGCCAACGAGGCGGCGGCGCGCCGGAATTTTCTGGGTCTGGTTTCCGAGCAGAGCCGGTACAACCTGCTCGAACGCAGGGTGGAGTTGGAGGTTGCCCCCGCGTGTTCGGGGTATGGCATGGGCCTTGTCCCCTGGGGGCCGCTCGGTAGTGGCGCCCTGGCGGGATCGGGGCGCCGGGCCGGGGCGCCTGGTCGCCGCGCCGGCCGCTGGGCCCAAGAATTGATCACGAAGCATGGCGAAAAACTCAAACGCTTCGAAGCGCTGTGCGCCGAGCTCGGACACGAGCCCGCGGACGTCGCGCTGGCCTGGGTGCTGCAAAACCCCGTCGTGACCGCGCCCATCATCGGTCCGCGCACGCCCGACCAACTCGACGCCGCCTTGCGCGCGACGAATGTGAAATTGGACGCCTCGGCGAACGCCCGCCTGGACGAGATATTCCCCGGCCCCGGCGGGCCCGCGCCGGAGGCCTACGCCTGGTGAGGAGGGCGCGCCGTACTCCGCTACCGTGCCCACGGCCAGCCAGGTACCCCCTCCAATTGGGTAATTTTACCCCGCGAACTTCGATCGGACACGGCGCGTCCTTTTTTGTCATATTCTGCAGTCACGATGACTCAGCATCGGATTTCGGGCGCGTGGGTAGGGTATCTGGGACGCGGGTTGCGGTTCGCCGCCGGTGTCGTGCTTGCGTCGGTCTGCGCGTGTGCTGGGAAGGCTGCCGAGGAAAGCTACCCGGCTCCGGTCAAGTCGGACGGCGGCCCCCCCTTGGTCGAACCCACGGACTTTCGGGGACTTGGCGTCTTGCTCAAGGCAGGCGAACTTTCGGGCTGGATCCACGGGGCCGTTCACGATCGCGACCTGTATGTTTTTACGTATCGGAAGCCGGGCGATTTTTTCGATTTCGGCGAGTTCCCGTTGTCGGCCGCCACGCCCGCCGTCGCCGCGAAGTTGCTTCAGATCAAACGGCACGATGCCGTTGTGATCAAGGGAAGCTTCATCGAGGACGCGGCCCCCATCCATCACATCTCCTTGTCGGACATGACCGTCGTCACGCCGTTCGTGGCCGACGAAACGGCGGCGACACCCCACACGGCGGAAACGGCGATTCCCGACGACCTCAATGGCCAGACCGACGTGATTGGCAAGGTTCACGCGGTCGACACCGATGGTCGAATTCTGGTGATCGAATACGGTGACGCCGTCATTCCGGTGTTCGTTAGCGTGCCCGCGCTGACCGCTGGTCTTTATCGAAACGACAAGATTCGGCTGGCGTTCGCGTTCGCGCCCACGCCGCCGCGCCCGACTCATCTGTGGCTGGACACTGCCGCCGCCAAGCCCCTGGAGGTACTTGAACGTCTACTCGACTATCATGGCAAGCCCTTCGATGCAGACGGCGTTCTGGTGCGTTTTCCCCAGAGCCCGGAGATCACGTCCGATGTGTACGCGCTTCAGGTCGCGGACGCGGACAGGGTCACCCGTGAGTTCACACTGCTCAACCAAGATCCGCAGATTTTCAAGGTTATACACGACAAGTTGGGCGCCGCGTGGAGGTCTCGCCCCGCAGATGTGATCGACGGGCGAAACAAGCTCGTCAACCCGTCAATTCATGTCCACGCGCACGGGACGTTCAATCTGGTCGCACCGAACCAGGCCAATGCCCAGATATTGCTGGACTCGGCGGACGACGTGACCGTCACGTTCT
>JADGRC010000446.1 GCA_017881245.1 Pseudomonadota bacterium | reverse complement strand
GCCCTGCGGCATTCTGGGAGAACAATGTCCCACCTTCGCATCCAACCCATCTCCGAGAAAGGCTTCACGGCCGAAGCCGTCCTGGACGGCGACGAGCTGGCGGTGAGATTCGCGGGAACGGCGGACCTGACGGTCAAAACGATGATGGACAGTTTCTTGTGCCAAGCGCACGCCGAAATGTGTCGAGGCGATCTCGGCGCCACCACCGTGAGCGTGGACATCAGCGGCCTGGAATTCATAAATTCCTCGTGTTTGATGACCGTGGTCACCTGGATCACGACCGTGCACGAGATGGCGATGGATCGCTACCCGATCTCCTTTCACTTCAAGCCGAGCCGGAACTGGCAGACGCGGACGGTCAAGGTCTTCGAGCACTTGGGCCAAAGTTTTGTTTCGGCCCGCTCCGTCGACGAGCCCGAAACCACCGGCGGTGCATAAGGTCAGCCCGAATTGCCACCCACGCCGTGCCCCGCGGGCCGGCTTCGTGTCTCGGCGGAACGTGCCGTGCGACGGCCGGTCGAGGTGCCGAGAGAAGAACAGAGGGTACGTGTTTACCGGCGTCGCCAGCGCACCCACCCGGCCGGTCAGGGGGGGGTCACCTTGCCCGCGTTGATGCGCGCGACCACCCGCACTGTCGCGTCGACCAGGCGCCTCGGCAAATAGCCGATGCCGCCCGGCAGCCGACCGACCATCCGCCGCACCAACATGGGATCGGCAATCTGCCTCGGTGGGCGGTGGCCGTTGCGCAAGCGTTCGGCGATCCAGTACCGGTTGACCTCGGCCGGGTTCATCCGCAGCACGACTTGGTCGAACTCCGCGCGCAGCCTGTCTTCCGGGGGAAGGTTGAATGCAATGATCGGTTTGCCGTCCGGACCAATTCGCAGGGTGGTGTTGAAGATCGTCTCCAGTCGAGCGGCATCAATCGATGTTCCCGGGAACGAGGGATGCACGACGACGTCGATCTCCTCGGGGATGGCGTCCGCGCGCGCGGTCGAGGGACCAAATCCGATCGCCAGCACCCCCAGCACCAGGACTAGCACCAGCGGGCCCAAGCCAGGCAACCCACGGCCGCCCGCTCCGTTGAACGCAAACCGAAGTCTCGCCGCCGTCTCTCTCACGATGTGAGCCTTGGTCCCCACTCGACGGGCGAGCCCCTGATCTTGAGCGGCGAATTGACCACCCCACCCTCAAGCCCCATCACACAAGTACCGATCGACGGCACAGGCCACACGCGATCGAACGGGTGGGCGCTCGACCACCTTGGGGGCAAAGAACGGACAATTGCGCGCGCCACTACCAGCTGCAACCGTGAACCCATCGGAGGTCGAGGAGCCGACATTGGTGCTGCCCACCAGAGCTTCGAGGCCGTCTTCCGCGGAACGTAGGCATCCACATGAAGCGAAGGGGACGGCCCGCCCGAGCGCCTCTCGCCCGGCCGCCGGCCCACCCGCGACCGCGCACGTTCACGTCGGGTTCTCCGGTCTGCGGCTGAAGGTCACTCTGATTCTGTTTGTCAGCGCATTGCTGGTTGCGTTGTCGCTTCTGATTTTCGTCTTGGTGAATCGAATCTTCGGGGACATCAATCCGTCCATGCGGTCGGACCTGGAATGGAAAGCCAGGCGCGGCGCCGTCGAGCTGGCGCAATCGGCGGATCTGGGCATCGCCATCGACGATGTCGCCATGATCAAGGAGTCCTTTGGCGAGTATCGAAGCAGTCCCGACGTGCTGGCGATCGTTGCCTCGGATCAAAACGGCTCCATTCTCGTGTCGCACGGAAGCCTGCCCAAGTCGGTCGGGGATCTCTTCGCCAACCCGGCCGGAACTCTGAAGCAAGGCCACGGTTGGCTGTTGTCCTGGGCGGAATCGAAGATCGACGGAAATACCTTGGGCCGGATCGCGCTGGTGATCTCGACGGCCCGCCTGGACGCCGGGGAGCGGCTGCGACGCAACATGCTGGTGGCCGCGTTGCTGGGCTGTCTGGCGGCGCTGGTTGTCAGCCTGTTCTTCGTAAATTTCTATCTCGGACCGCTCATCACGCTGACGCATCGAAGTCTGCGCACAGCACGCGAAATGGAGATCGCCAAACGCATCCAGACGTCCATCCTGCCCACGCGCACGGATGTGACGGGCCTGGAGATCGCCGCCGCCATGATCGCGGCCGACGACGTGGGGGGGGACTACTACGACGTCATTCCCGTCGAGCGGGGCGCGTGGATCGGCATCGGCGACGTGGCGGGACATGGACTGCAAGCGGGGCTGATCATGTTGATGGTGCAAAGTATCGTGGCGGCGTTGACCAGGTCACGACGCGAGGCGACCCCACGTGACCTCGTGACCACGTTGAACGGGGTTCTGTACGACAACATCCGGGGCCGCCTGAAAACCGACGAGCACGTGACGTTCTCACTGCTGCGCTACGATGCCAATGGAAGCGTGACGTTCGCGGGCGCGCACGAGGACATCATTGTCTGCCGCGCCGCCACGGGGGTGTGCGAGCTCGTAGCCACGTCCGGCGTGTGGCTTGGCGCTCTGCGCGACATCGGTCGGGCCACCGACGATTCCGCGATCAAGCTGGCCCACGGCGATGTGATGGTCCTGTACACCGACGGCGTCACCGAAGCCAGGAGCGCATCCGGCGAGACATTTGGCCTTGAACGGCTGCGCGCGGAGATCGAACGGCATCGGGCCGCTCCATCCACGGAAATCTGTAGTGCCGTCATGGGGGCGGTCACCGCCTGGATGCCCGTGCAGGACGACGATGTGACGGTGTTCGTCGCCCGCTATTCGGGAGACGGCGAGCGGCAAGGCCCTGAGGAGCACGAGTACGAGGTTGAGATCGGAGGCTCTTAGTCCTCGCGCCCGCAGACCACTAAGATCGAACCGTAACCACGTCGGCGGCCAAACACGACAGCGCGAGCAGGCTCCTGCGCTGCCAATGTATGAGGGGGCTCGACTGCAGCGTGATCCGGTACCGAGACTGGGGCGGAGCACCCTGAACCCGGCAGATCCAGGTCACGAATCCCTTCAGGCACGAAGAATTCATGAAGGTCAGGCCTCGGACGTCCATCACCACCTCCGTGACCCGGTTGGACATGGCCATCTCGTGCAGCTCGGTAAGGTAGTCATCGAGCGCCTTCTTCGCGTTCAGATCGGCGGTACCGGCCACCTGCGCGGCGATCCTGCCATCCAGAAACGTGGCGGCCGCGGAGAAATCGTCGGTTCGGGCGGACACCCCACCCGACCGTGTCTCCGAGGGGCCGTTCATGTGAGGCCTGCCGCGGGAACGTGCGTTTCCGCCACGATCGTCGCCGTGGTGCCATCCACCCGAAGGCAGAGTGTCATCTCCCCCTCGACCCGTATTCGGGCGAGGCCAAGGCCCGACGTCTCGGCCGACTGAGCGTTGCGTCGCATGAGATCGACGTAGAACTGCATCGGATCGCGACAGGCATCGAGCTCCATGAAGACGGTCCTCAGACGGTCAATGTGTGTCGAGCTGGTTTCATTGCGCAATTGCACCACCAAGACATGGTCATCCCCGTCCCCGTGGGGAATCATCGTCACGGAAAGCTCGGCTTGGGCGTTACGCGCATACTTCGTGGCATTTTCCAGCAGCTCGTGGGTCGCCATGGCGACTCGCGAAATCAGATCGCCATCGCGGATGACCTTCTCGAGCGCCTCCTCGACAAAACGGCGCGTCACGGAGACCAGCGGCGGGCTCGCGTTCAAACGAAGTTCGATTCTAACCCCACGAGTATCCATGCCGCGATGGAACCATCGGCAGCGTCGGCACGGCGCTTGAGAAACCGCTTGGAACCGGCCAAAGGGGGCCGGCCCCGGCCAACGCCCCGGTGAAAATGAAGCGCCGATTGACGGCCCCGCCTCGCCTCGGGTGGTATATCTGAGTCGACCGATGGAACGGGTCGAAAGGGAGAACCAATGTCCAAGAACGTGCAGGTCCAGATCGGCGACGAGGTGATGGCACACAAGGACAGTCAGAAATTTGGCGCCGTGCGGGAGGTTCATCCACACGAGCTGATCATCGATATCGAGGGGTTCGGTGACATCCGTCTGCCGGCCGGCGCGGTCCTCGCCGTGCATGACGGCAAGATCGTCGTCGATGTCCGCAAGCTGCCGGATCAGGTCCAGAACGCGATTCGTCACGCTCACGACCTGGAGACGCAGTAGAAGGCGGCCCGGCGGGCCGGCGGCGGGCCGGTCGTAGGATCTCGCTGTCTCCTGTATAAGCGGCCGCAAGGAGAGTCGATGGCAAGAATGGTCAACTGCGTGAAGCTCGGCAAGGAGTTGCCGGGCGTGGTGTACAAACCCTTCGCGAACGAGCTCGGGCAGCGCATCTATGATGGGGTCTCCCAGGAGGCCTGGAAGATGTGGTTGGAATTCTCGAAGATGATTGTGAACGAATACAGGATCGATCTCGCGTCGCCCGACGGATTCAAGAAGATGATGGATCAGGCGGAGAAGTACTTTTTCGGGGAGGGTGCGCAGGTGCCGCCCGACTTCGTGGCGCCGCAGGCGAAGTAGCCGCTGCCGAGGTCTTTGACCCGCTTGAACGCGCCCGGCGACATCCTCCTCGTGTCCTGTTACGAGCCGGGCTACCAGCCCTTGGCGCTGGCGTCACTCGCGGCATTCCTGAAAAAGGCAGGCTACGCCCCCGTGTGCCTGGACCTGGCGGTCGAGAGCCTGGAGCGGGTGGGCGTCGATCGCCTCCGAAGGGCTCGATTGGTGGCGATCTCGGTTCCGATGCACACCGCCATGGTTTTGGGACTGCGCGTGGCGGAGCGCATGCGCGACATCAACCCGACGGCGCACGTCTGTTTCTTCGGGTTGTACGCGCACCTAAACGCCGCGCTGCTGCGGCGGCGAGGGGCCGCTTCGGCCGAACGCCCGTTGGCGGACAGCGTGTTCGGCCCGGAGTGCGAAGAATTCTTGGTGGAGCTGGCGGACACGCTGCGAGAAGAGCGCGATCCCCCGCGGCTGTCCACGACCGCGAAGGGGTTGCACCGGCTGCCGTTCCTGCCGCCCGAGCGCCAAGGGCTCCCGCCGCTCGACCGGTACGCACGCCTGCTGGTCGGCGAGGAGCGACGCGTGACCGGTTACGTGGAGGGGACGCGCGGGTGCCTGTACCTTTGCCGGCACTGCCCCATCCCCCCCTTTTATCATGGTCGATTTTTCGCGGTGCCGGCGGATCTGGTCGTGGACGACATCCGCCAACAGATCGCCGCGGGCGCGCGGCATATCGTCTTCGGCGATCCGGACTTCCTGAACAGCCCCAAGCACGGGATCGGCATCGCGAGGCGCATGCACGCCGATCATCCAGCCGTTACATTCAGCTTCACGGCCAAGGTGGAGCACATCCTCACCCACCGCTCCATCTTCCCTGAGCTGGCCACACTCGGGTGCGTCTTCATGGTGTCGGCGATCGAATCCTTGTCGGACCGCGTGCTCCAAGTCCTCGACAAGCGACACACGGGAGCGGACGTCTACACGGCGATCGACATCGTTCGCGGCGCGGGCATATCGCTGCGACCAACGTTCGTGGCGTTCACACCTTGGACCACGCTTGAGGACTACGTCGCGCTGTGCGAGTTCATTTCGTCGTCCCGTCTGGAACACGAGGTGGATCCGGTTCAGCTCGCCATTCGGCTGCTGATTCCGCCGGGATCGCTGCTGGCCGATCGGCCCGAGCTGGCACCCTTCCTGACGCCGGGACCGTTTGACGAGCGGTCGCTGACGTTCGCCTGGACTCACCCCGATCCCCGCATGGATCGCCTTTACGAAACCGTCGCCGGCCTAGCCGAGGAGGCCGCTCGGGTGGGCGAGAATCCAGCGATCACCTTCGCGCGCATGCACGACATCGCCGCGGCGATGGCCGGGCGCCCGCCGATAGCCACGCTGGATCGCGCACAGGTACAAGCCCCGGGCCGAGCGCCGCCGCCCCGCCTGAGTGAGCCGTGGTTCTGTTGCGCGCAGCCCACCCGCACGCAACTCGGCCCCTCCCCCGACGCAGAACGCTCAAGCGACGGGTAGGCGCGAAGCGATTTCGAAGGACAGGTGGCTGTGTGCCGCGCGGAGCGATGCCTCCACGGCGGCCGGAGACATTCCTCGCGCGAAGATGAAACCCAAGTAGCGTGTACCCTCGGGCAACGGGACCAACGTTTCACCAGGGTGAACGCTGATCACCAAGTCGTCGATGCCGGGTACGGCACGCGCGTCCGTAACACCCTTCACGTCCGTCAGGATGCCGGCACCGGGGATGGGGATCATCATGACTCCGGCGGCGGCGCCTTCGCGCGAAAGACCGTGGACGTCGTCGCCCAAGGCATGGCGGACCAACAGGTCCTCCAGGGAGAGGCCCGTGCCAAAACGCAAAGTGCGTGAGCACAGGCCACCTATCGATCGCGCCGCAATCTCGATGACGACCGGGCCTTCGGGGCCGAGGCGCGCTTCGGCATGAACCGGCCCCGTCACAAGACCGATTGCGCGCGCGGCGGCCCGCACGGCACGCTCGACCTCCTCCTGTGCAGCCACGGTGTGACGCGATGGTGTCACGTACAGCGTCTCCTCGAAAAAAGGGCCGTCCAGGGGATCGGGTTTGTCGAAGAAAGCCAGCAGTCGGAAGTCGCCGTCGGTGAGCACGCCCTCGATGGCGATCTCCGGGCCGCTGACGAAGGATTCAATCAGAACCTGACGTGACGCCACCTTGTCCTCGACCATGTTCAACAGGTTCGGTGCCGACAGGATCTTGTGCACGCGCGCGAGCGCGATGGACAGGCTGGTCGGATCGTCGGCGCGAATGACCCCACGGCTGCCGGACAGCAGCAACGGCTTGACCACGCAGGGCCAACCGACGGCTTCCGCCACTTCGGCCGCGACCCTATTCGGATCGTCGTCGAACTGAAAGACACGGAAGCCCGGAACGCGGATATTCTCGCCGCGGCCTCGGGCAGCCATGCACAGCTCGCGCATCCGCAGTTTGTTCGCCGACGCCTCGACCGAGGCGGGCGAGTTCCCGGGCAGGTTCAGACGCTCGGCCGCCAGAGTCGCGATGACCGCGGCCGCTTCGCCACCGATGGGAATGACCGCGCGGACGGGGGACAAGATCCCCGCGCGAGCGCGGTCGGCAATCACGGTGGCGGCACCGACCGGATCGGTGAAATCGATCACGACCGAATCGCTCGGCCATTTCCACACACCATCGAGAACATGGCACCGATCGGACGCGATCACCGCCTTCACACCCGCGTTGTGACAAGCACCCACGAACGCATCCGCGTTGTAGCTGGTTGTGTGCATC
>JADGRC010000445.1 GCA_017881245.1 Pseudomonadota bacterium | reverse complement strand
GGGACGCTGACAATCGTCGCCCATCCCGACGACGATGTCCTCTTTCAGAATCCGGAGCTCGACAACGACATCAAGGCTGGCAAGAGCGTGTGCACGATTTACATGACGTCCGGCGACGGCGGTGGCACCGCCGACTGGAGGGGACGCGAGCAGTCGATCCGGGCCGCGCGCGCGGTGATGGCGGGTCTGCCGGCGGGCACGTCTTGGTCGTGCGCTTTGGCCACCTACGCCGGTAAGTCAGCGATGCGTTGTTTGCTACCGGGACGTCCCCAGATCAGCACCATCTTCTTGCGCCTTCTTGATGGAGAATCTGACAACTTGATGACCGGCAGCACTGTCAACGTCGTCGTTAACACGGACTTCTCGACCACGTACACTCGCGCCCAGATGACTGCCGTGATGGCCGCCATCCAAGCTGAGGCTCAACCCACCAAGGTGATGACCCTCGACGGAACCTTGGCCTACGGCGAGGATCATCACGATCACATCAACTCCGCGATCCTGGCCTTCGATGTAGCTCGGGCCGACGGCGTGGCGCGGGACCTGGTGATGACCAGGGGCTATACAATGTTCGAGCCGAGTTTCTCGATAACGAAGTATTCCGAAGCGGTGAATTTGTCGCCCTCTGACATCACGGAGAAACAGGCGATCTTGCTGGTCTACGATTCAACGAATCCCGTGGACTCCGATTTTCAGGAATGGCTGCGGCGCTACTATCCGATCAAAAAAGTCGTGGATTCGGGACGACTGCTCAACGCGGGTGGCCTTTGTCTGCAGGCCAACGGGACCACGGTCGGATCATCGGTATCGGCGGTCGCGTGCGCCGCCGGCGCGCCGCAAACCTGGTCCGCCAACGGCAACAACACTCTGACCGGGCCGGGAAGCCTTTGCCTGAACCTCGACGCTGGCGGAGCCACCCTCCAGACTTGCACGGGCGCCGCCGCTCAGCGCTGGACATACCTCGACAATCATCAGCTTCGCGGTGCCGTCGATACCTGCCTCGCGGCCAACGGCGCCAGCGTCTCGGCGAATACTTGTGCTGGTGACTTACAGACTCCGCGGGTGCCGACAGCGTCCCAGCGATGGAGCCGCTGAGCTGCTGGTTGTCCCGAGGGGTCGTTTGGCCTGACATCACGGTCGCCAGGGCACAGGAATTAGCCTGCGGTACGCGGCCGAATCGGTCAGCGGGAATTCTCCCCAGACCGGGGCGAAGAAGATCGCGAGGGCCAACGCCAGACCGACGAACGCGGCGACCAGCAAGGGACGGTGCCGTTCGAGACGCGCCAGTAGCCCCGCCAGCAAGACCAGCCCAAAGGCGTAGGAGGGCAGGTAGTGGTACATGAACACGTACCCGCCGCGCCCCACCGTCCACGGGGCCAGCAGGGCCAGCCACGCCACCGCCAACAGCGCCACCGGCTGCATGGTTTCACGCGTCGCCGTTCGCGTGTGGCGCCGAATGCCCCGCCACAGGCCGCTCCCGACCGCGGCGGCCACCGAGGCGGTCACGGAAAAGAACAGCAACGGGTTTCCCGCGCTGGAGGCATAGCGCTTCTTGAATCCGTAGTCGGCGAGCTTGACCACGATGGGGTGATAAAGCACGGGCCAGCTGTACCAGGGCGAGGCCAGCGGGTTGGTGGCCTTCGCCATCCCGTGGTGGCGCCGAAATAGGTCCACCATGAGGATCCACAAACCGCGCAAGCTGACCGGACGCCCGGTCAACGCGAACGCGCCCAGCCATAAGCCGAGGTGCACGAGCGGCGCGACCGCGAACAGCACAATCGACCAGCGCCGCGCGCGGCCCCGCATGAACACTGCCAAGGCCGCCGGCATGACGACCAGTCCCCCGCTCCATTTGATCGAGGCCGATAGGCCCACCAGCACAGCGGAGACCAGCACGCCTCGCCAGGTCTGGGCCGTCACCGCCGCCAGCAAGGTGAACAGCACCAGACAGCCGAGTCCACCGTCGAGGAGGGCAGTACGCGAGTAGGATACGAAAAATCCGTCGGCGGCCAGGAATGCCGCCGCCAAGCAGCCGGCTCGATGGTCATCGAACAATTCGCGCGCCAGCCAGTAGGCAATCACCAGGGATTGCAACCCGAGGATCAACGATGCCGCCCGCCACCCCACCGGTCCGTCGCCGAACAGAAGGATGCCGATCGCGATGAACAGTTTACCAAGTGGTGGGTGATCGTTCTCGTCCGCCGCGCCCAGCAAGTAGCTGCGAGCGTTGGGTACGAAGTGCTGTTCGTCGAAAGTAAAGCGCGGAGGAAAGCCGATGTCTTGAATCCGCAAGATCACCCCGCCCGCGATCATCAGGGCCATGATCACGGAGGTGGCGCGCGCGGCCGGCGGCAGCTCGGCCCAGCCCTTTCGCCATGCGTTCATTCGGGGATGACGCAATCGTGAAGGGATCCCGCCGGCAGCGCCTTGACGGTCGGGCTGAAGTCACCGCTTGGTGCCCAGCGCAGCGCCACGGACTTCACGACGCCCACCACCTCGAAATCGCACCAGGCCGTGAATCGCCCGGCAGGCAGTTCCTTCGACATATTCGGCGAGCTCCAAAGCCCGGCGCCGAGCAAGAGCTGGCCCCCGGTCGTGTTGTAGGGCCGCAGAACACGGGATTCGTCGGGGCCGGGTGCCGGCTGCATCCTTCGATCGGCGCCATACCCGCAGCGCAGATCGCCGATGGTGGCGCCGGACGCGCACGCGAGATTCATCTTGTCCTCGCGCACAAGGGTCAACTCGATGAGGCTCCCGCCCCCGCGCCGCCAGCACTCGTTGGCACTGACGTATTTGTTGCGATAGCCGCTCGCGGCCAACATCACCCAAACCGCCAGGCCGATCACGAACAGCGCCAAGGTCGCGCGCAGCAAGATGTCGAACTCGCGGCGCGGTCCGCGGACGACCCCCGCCGGGGCGGTCGCAGTCGCCGGGGCGGGGGGCATCGCTTTTTTCTTTTCCCCGCGGTCGTCCTCTTCCTCGCGGTCGTCGGGGGTGTCCGCGGGTGGAGTCATGCTGGTGGGCTCATGCGTCGGGTGTTTTGGCGGGGTGGGCGGCATCGGCGCGTAGGAGACGGGGCCTCATTGTGTCCGCGCTGGTTTTGGATGCAAGGCCTCAGCCAGACAGGACCAGCAAGGCTGCCGCGCGGAGCAGCGTTGGCGCGCGGTGTGAGTCGGCGCGAGGTTGGCGAGGTCGGCGCGAGGTCGTCGCGCGGTCGGCGCGACGCGGGTCGGATCGGAATGTCGCGAGGCTGTACAATCACGCACCGATCCATGAATGGAGGCGCGATGGCCGACCAGCCAGGCCAAAAACGGAGTCGACCGCGCCTTGGCATGCGCGGCTATCTGTTCTTGGTCATCGCGGTTGTGGCATCGGTTCCCGTGGCCATCCTTGGATTCGTGCAGGCACGGCACTGGGCGGACGTGGATCTGGCGACCACGGATCGCGTCGCGCTCGCCCTCGAAAGACTGCTCGGCAACCAAATCGCCCTCGAGATTGCCGGTCACGCCAAGAGCGCCGAGGTTCTGGCGGCGCAGCTCGGCGCGCCCGGCAACCTCGGGCCCGACAAGCTGCGAAAAGTGATGCAAAACCATATCGCAAGCCACCCGGAACAGTCCGGCGCGATGGTGGTAGCTCCCGACGGTGTGGCGATCGGGAATGTGTTCGCCTCCGGAGAATGGACGCAGACGCATTTCAACTACGCGGACCGTCCCTATTTTCAACGCGCGTCCGCGACAAAGAGGACCGTGGTTTCACCGCGGGTCGTCCTAGGGAAGCTGACGCGCGTGCCAAACATCCATGTGGCCTCACCGGCGCTCGATGAGGCGGGTAATCTGTTGGCCGTCGCAATCTCTCCCGTGGATCTGGGCTTGACCAGCGCCAGGGCCCGCGCCGTGGCCGCGGGATTGCCGGACGGGCGGGTCGTCGTGGTGGATTCCGAGGGGCATCTGATCGGCGATTCCGCCGACGACGAGCCACGCCTGCGCGACGTTTCCATGCACCCGCTCTTCGCCTTCGTGCGCGGTGCATACGATCTGCGTTTTGGGACGGACGAAATCGGTCGGCCGATGCGCGCGACCGTCGTGCCGGTCGATCTGGGTGGGCTTGGCGATCTGGGTTGGCGGGTCGTGGCCATGCGGCCGCTGTCCTCTATCGAACGCCATCGTATCCGCGTGCGGAACGAAACGCTGGTGGTCGTCGCGCTGGCATTGCTCGCGGCCTTGGTGATCTCGGCCGGCGTGGCGGCCTGGCTTGCCCGGCCGGTGCGTGCGCTGGCGGATGTCGCTCTTGCCGTCGAGCGCGGCGACTATAGTCGCTTGCCGGAGAGCACGCGCGGCGGCCCCGCGGAGGTGGCCCACCTGACCAGCGTCGTCGGCTCGATGATTCGCAGCCTGCGGGGACAGGCCGAGATTTTGGAGGGTCTAGTCGCCGATCGCACGGTTGATCTGAGGACGGCGAATCAGAACCTGGAGGGTGCGCTGCAAGATCTGCAACGGAAAGAGCGACGAATTCAAGAGGACATCGCCCAGGCGCGTCTGTTCCAGGAAAGCATCCTACCCGTGCTGCCCGCATCGCCGGGCCTCGATATTCACGCGGCCTATCTTCCGATCGAGCAAGTGGGCGGAGACATCTACGATGTCTGTGCGCTGGGGGCCGGCAATTTCCGTTTCTTCGTGGCGGACGCAATCGGACACGGGGTACAGGCCTCCATGCGCACCATCGTGCTCAAGGCTGAATACGACCGTCTCAAGGCCGCGCACGGCGATCCCGGGGCCGTGCTCGAGGCCCTGAACGCGCGCCTCATCGGTCTGTTTCCCGGCAACGAGGTTCTGTGCACGGCGTGCTGCTTTGATATCGAGCTTCGCCCCGATGGCGGACGCGTGGTTTACGCCAACGCGGCCCACGTTCCCGTCCTGCATTTTCGCGCGGGGGGGGTCGAGGCCATTCACATGGACGGGCCCATGTTGGGGGCTTCGAGGAACGCGTGGCGCGAGATGCTGAGGGTCGATGTACGGCCGGGTGAGACGTTGGTGGCGACGACCGACGGGTTGCTGGAACAGACCAACAGCGCCCGGGAGATGTTCGAGACCGCCGTGTTGCCGACGCTCGACCTGTCCCGCGCCGTCTCCGCGACGGACGCGGTGGCCACAATCCTGGCGGCTTTGCACGGGTTCCGAGGCGCATGTGCGCTTGGGGACGACCTGCTCCTGCTCGCGATCCGGGTCGTCTGAAGGCGTTGAAGAGGCGTCGGACCCGGGCTGTAGAAAAACGCGTCATCCGTCGATAGTATCCAGAGGGCGATCCTGTGATCAGGCGTCGCCAACAAGGCAGGACTCATGCGGGCCACAGGCAGATCAAGGTGAACACCGGCGGATCCGATCAGCGTTTGGAATTGGCGCTAACCGTTTCGCCGCGTACCGTTTCCACGGTTCGTCGTTTCATCGAGGACTTCGTGGGCGAGGCGGCGGGGCGAATGGGGGCCGACGAGGATTTGTCGGCGCGGATCGCGTTGACCATCCACGAGTTGCTGGAGAACGTGGCGCTTTATGGCCATGACCGCCACGGAACCCTTTGCCTTTCCGCCACGTCGCCGCGGGGCCCCCGTCGCTTAACGATCAGTGTCACGAACAGCACGGGCCCCGAGCACGTCGATCGCTTGAAACATGCCCTTCGCGATACCGCCGAGGCATCCGATGCGATGGCCCACTACCTCGGACTCATGCGGCGCGAGGGCGCCCAGGACGATAGCGGTCTTGGCCTGGCGCGTATTCGGGCCGAGGCCGACATGCTGCTTTCGCTGGCCGTCGATCGAGACGAGGTGTGCGTGTCGGCCACGAGCGAGATCTTCGGCGTCACCGGGGAGACGGAGCCTTGACCGCCAACCCGCTTCCCTTCATTGACGATCCGGACTTAACGGCCCGGGTTGCCGTCGACGGACAGTCGTTGCAGGTGGTGATGAACGGCACAGCGGACCTGAACACCCACAAAGTGTTGCAGACGTTCCTGGCCGGCGTTCACGCGTCCGCGACGCTGCACGTCGCCAACACCGTGATCGTCGACCTGCGGGGGCTGGAGTTCATGAACTCGTCGTGCCTCAAACGATTGGTGAACTGGATCTTCGTGGTACGGGCCGAGGTCCCGGAACGGAAATATCGGATCGTCTTCGTGGCCAACCCGAAGGCGCCGTGGCAACGCCGCAGCCTGCACTCTTTGTCCTGCATGGCTCCCGAGCTGGTGTCCGTCCAGCAATGACGCAGCAATGATGGGCGGCCGCGTCGTTCCTCGGCCGTGATCCCGCGGACCCGATTCATTCGCACTTCTCGACAGGCGGCCATGGTTGGATCAACGCGACGGCGTTTCGATCGCCCGGCGCGTGGACCAGTTCGCCCCCGTGGCGCGCGACCAGAGCCCGAAAAGCGTCGACGTCGAATCGCATGGTGTAGTCACCGACGCCCGGATCGGTGAGTGCCCCGACAAGCCCCCCTACGACAGGCGCGTTCGACCAGTTGCGGACCGGCTCCGTGATGATGACTCCACGCCGGGCGGCGTGACGCATCCGCGCGACAATGTCGTCGGCCGCGTCGCCGAAATGATAGAGGCTTGAGCACATCACGACGTAGTCGGCGGTCGGTACGGGATCGCTGATGAGGTTGAACCATCGAGCATCCACACCCCGCCGCTGCGCGTGCATGACGAAATCGCCGTTGTAGTCGAGGCCCAGATACGCGCACCCGCGGTCGCGCAGGAAATCCTGGTACAGGCGGGCCGTCCCGCAGCACAGGTCGACCACGCTCGCGCCGTGTGGGATCCGCTCGGCCACGGCGGCGGTGGTCGCGTATAGCTGACGCCCGTAAAGAACGCGCATGACCAGGTCGTAACCGTGACCGGTCCAATAGATGGGCGACTTGGTCCGCCGCGACAAGCCCATGACGCCCCGGAAGTTGTGCAGCGCGCGCAGGTATTCCCAGGAATCGCGCCACAGGCGAACGGTCGAGGCCTTGTCATCGCGCCGCAGGAACAACACCGGGAGCTCGCGGATCCGCAAGTTGGCGAGGCGCGTGCGCGCCATGACCTCGGTGTCCCAGAACCAACCGTCGTTCGCGCTGGAGAGGACCGCCTGGCTCGCCGTGTCGCGTTTGAAAAACTTGCACCCGGTCTCGCTGTCCTCGATGTCGAGCGACAGGAGCACGTCACACAGGCGTCGGTACATCCACGACAAGGCCGCGCGGTGAAGGCCTCCCGTCTGCCGGAGACTATAGTGTCGTTTGCCAGTGGCGACGTCCGCGCCGCGTCGCTCGATTTCGTCGACCAGGCCCGGGATGTAACGGGCGCCAACCTCGAGGTCGATGTCCAGAAATCCGGTGATGCGGCCGCGGCTGTTCTGAAAGCCGGTCTTGAACGCGGCGCCGCGACCCCGATTCGCCTCGTGAAAGAGTGCGCGACAGCGCGCATCGCCCGCGCAGATCGTTTGAATCATCGCCCGCGTGTCGTCTTGGCTTCCGTCGTCGACGAACACGATTTCCCACGACCACGGGGTCGACTCTAGGACCCCGACGACGTCGGCCACGCTTTGCCGCAAGTGCCTGCTCTCGTTGTAGCAAGGTACGATGAGCGAAAGATCGACGTCCATCATGTGAAAATGTGTCGCAGGGCACGGACCACGTCCGCGGCGTCTTCGTCGGTCATGCCGGCCGACAGCGGCAGGGAAAATGTGCGGGCGCCGATCCATTCGGCGTTCGGCAAAGTGCCGGTTCGGTCGCCGGTGGAACGCCGGTACCAGGGATGCTGGTGCACGGGGCGATAATGTACGCCTGCGCCGATGCGAAGCGCGTGCAGGCGCGCGAGCACCCGGTCGCGCGCCAGATCGGTGCGCGTGTCATCCACCAGACAGGTGAACAGGTGCAACGCGTGGCGTGTGTTCGGAGCGGGCGGCGCCGGCAACGTCAACGGAAGATCGGCCAGTTGCTGTTCGTAGAACCGCCACAGCGTTTGTCGGCGCCGCCAGCGCTCGTCGAGCCCGGCCAGCTGATGTAGCCCGATGGAGGCCGCGAAATCGGTGAGGTTATACTTGAATCCGGGCTCCTCGACCTCGTAGTGAACGAAGCCTTCGTCGCCGTAACGTTGCCACGCGTCCGCGCTCATGCCATGCAGAGCCAGGGTCTTGATCCGGGCGGCCCTGCGGGGATCGCGCGGGACGACCATGCCGCCCTCGACGGTCGTCAAGCTCTTCGTGACATAGAAGCTGAAGCATCCAAAATCGCCCAGCGTGCCGCAGTGACGCCCGTCGATGGTGGCTTCGAGGGCATGCGCGGCGTCCTCCACCACCGCCAGGCCGTGTTGAGAGGCAAGCTGCATGAGAGGGCCCATCACGCATGGTCGACCCGCGAAGTGCACGGGGACGATGGCGCGGGTTCGCGGCGTGATCTTCCGGCGAACGTCCTTCACATCAATATTCAGTGTCGCTCGATCACAGTCCGCGAACACCGGTTCGTGGCCGGCGTGGACAATGGCGTTCGCGGTCGCGCAGAAGGTCATGGCGGTCGTGATCACCTCCGACCCGAGCGGCAGATCCAGTACCCGCAGGGCAAGGTGCAGCGCCGCCGTGCAAGAATTCACGGCAACCGCGACGGGCGCCGCGAGGTAGGCGGCGAGGCGTCGCTCGAATTCGGCGACGCGGGGACCCGCGCCGAGCCAGCCGGATTCGATACAGGCCAAGACCTCGGCCCGTTCGGCGGCGCCGATCGACGGCGCGCCGAATACCAGATATTTTTCGCGCCAGGGCTTGTCCACGGGTCGATCGCTCATGAAGCTCCGCCGCGCGGCGACCGGCGCATGCGACACACGAGGCTGGTGCCGGCCGGCAGGGTGAATCGCCCGTCGCCGATCGCGCGGGCCTCGATTCCGGTGACGGCTCCGACCGGGCCGTCCAACCAGCCCGGGCCCGCGGTCAGGTTGCTCTGGGAGCGCCAGCTCTTGTGCAAAAGGCGCCGCCACCAGACGATCAGCGCCATCGCTGGCAACACGCTGATGTTGAAGTAACTCGCGAACAGCACGTCGAATCCGGCGGTGCGACACGCCGTAAGCAAGGTGTCTCGTGTGTAACGGCGGCGATGCTGGCTGATGACGTCCTCGCCGCTCCACAGCCATGGATAGGCCGGGACGGTCACGATGAGCTGGCCGTCCGGCACCAGCAACGACGCGATGGTGCGCAGACCGTCGACGTCATCGTCGAGGTGCTCGAGAACGTCGAGGCACGTCACAATGTGAAAGCGCCCCCGCAGTGCCGGCAAATCGCGCGGGACGATGTGGATGACTTCGCGGGGGGCGGTGGAATGGTCGCTTTGCGGGAGGGGGGCCGCGCCTTCGGCGATGTTGACGGTATTGGCGGCGTTGACGATGTCGCCCATGTCCGCCACGTCAACGATGTCGGCACCCTCCGCGGTCCCCACCTCCGACAGCAACGGCAGGTCGAACCCAGAGGCGCACCCGTAGTCGAGCAGCGACAGCTTGCGCTCCGGTGACCCGAGCTCCCGGGCGGCACGCCGGACCTGCCGCAGGAACAAGTCCCGCCGCGCGCGGTACCACCAGTGCGAACCCTGGTGCAAGAGGGTGACCTTGTAGCCCTGGGGAAGCATGGTTGGGTCGCACGGTCGTCATTGGGCGGCGGCTGGGCGCTGGCGCCGGACCATGCGAAGAAATCGAGACTAACGCATGCCGAGCCTGCCTGACAGCCGCCCCCGCGGGTTGAGCAGGATCGCGACAGGGCGAACAGCTTCATGGGGATTCATTTCGCCATGAGGGTAGCTGGCTCCTTCAGATCGGAACGCCAATCGCTCGCATGACGGCCCGTTCGATGTCGATCATGCGAGCCGATCCGAGCGCCGCTCCGATGGGATTGGGATCGATGTCTTCCTTCGGTAGGGTGGTGATCTGCTCGCACTTCAACATGCACGCGTGGGGCAAACCCGCCTCGCCGCTGCGAAGTCGGACATGGGTGGGTGCCTCGCGCATGTTCGTCGAACAGGAACGACAATGACGTCGTTGGCGAGTTCATTGCGAACGTCGAGCGACACGATCAACACCGGTCGTCGCTTGTCCAACCGTGCCCAGTACAGCCGACCGCGTCGGTACACGCTTACCTCCTGTGAATGCGCCGCGATCGCGCTTTCGGGATCGGGTTCCTGGGGCCTTCGTCAATCACGAGTTGGCGCGCCGCAGCGGCCGCAGCGGCGGCCCAAGAGGCATCGTCTTGCCTCTCTGCGGAGCCCAGGCTGGCGTAGTAGGCAGCGGTGTCCTCTTCGAGACGAGCGACCGCGGCCTTGCGAGAGACCTGGTGCAACCAACGCTCCATGACCGCACTTCGGGTCGTACCCTCGCTGGCGGCCAACCCATCGACAACGCCCAGCAGATCAGCATCCAGACTTACGCTGACCTTGAATTTCCGCGCGGTGGTCACACCAAAGCTCCTACTATTACTCCTACCAGACGGCCAGCCGAATCCCTCAGACTATGACCACATCCGTTCGACGCGCGGACACTTGGCGACGGCCGATATCTGAAGTGCAAAGGCCATCACCGAACGGCTGGGTCCCGGGCGCGCCGGCGAAATCTAAGGAGGATGTGATCGCCCAAATCTCGCAGCAGCGGCAGACCGGCGAGAGGGCCTTCTACGGCCGCGAGGGCGCGATAGATTCTTGGAAAGCCCGCAACCAGGAAATTGAGGTAGGTGGGCGGCCACAGCAGTGGCAGCGCCTCGACCGATTCCAGGGAGAAGGCGTCCTTGAAGGCCCGTTCAATCTGACGGCGCGAGTAATACCAGGTCGTGACGTCCCGGCGGCCACCAGGCGCGGCCGAGGCCAGGACCGCGCCATGCCAGCGCCGTCCGGCGGACCTCCAATCGGCGTGCGCGGCGAACCACGCAACCTCCACTGCGCACGTGCGGTTCATGATGGAAAGGACCAGATGCCCACCCGGTCGGATCAGGTCGGCAAGGCCTGCGGCAATCGGTTCCAGCGTCGGCTCGCAGTTCAGAGGTCCCAGGCTCGAATAACCTCCGTCAAACGAGGCCGCGCCGTACATCTTCGTGAGCTCGCCGATCCGACGCGCCGGGAGGAGGTGGGCGCCGAGCAGAGCGCCCGGGCGAGCGGCACGCACCTTGGCCGCTGCCGACTCCAACAATCTTGACGAGACGTCCACCAGCGCCACTTGAGCGCCACGCATCGCAAGTCGGGCAGCCTCTGTCCCGGTACCCGAGCCAACCTCGACGAGACGGGCATTGGCGGCAAAGGTTTCTTCCAGTCGGCGATACGACCGAACCCGCATGTGCGCGAACGCCAGGTTTTCGCTCTCGTCGGCGTCGTAACGATCGGCGACAGCGTCAAAACCGGACGGTGAAGGCGGTAAGGGCATCGGGTCCTGGAAGCAGGTTACGTTTGGCTGGCACTAGAAACGTTACTACACCCGAATTCATGACCATGACCGGCGAGATCATCACCGCGGATTCAGTCCGGTTGGTCGCGTCGGCGTCCCTCGCCGGTCGTGTCAGCGTCGTCGTGATGGCGCGCCACGCCTTCATAGATCTGCTCGAACGCACGAGCCGTCCAGGCGACATCATGTGCCCGAGCGAAGGCCTGCGCGGCCCGTCCCATGGCAAGGCGTCTTGGCTCGTCGGTGATCAAGGCGCAGATCGCGCTGGCCAAGGTCGCTGGATTGCCGGGCGAAACGCAGTACGCCGCGTCGGGTGAAAGCGTTGGCAGCAAGCCCACCGCCGTTCCGACGGTGGGCAGGGCCGCGGCCGCCGCTTCCAGCACGACCACGGATTGGCTTTCGTAGCGCGAGGAGACGAGGTGCAGGTGCGCCGTGCGATAGAGGTCCGCCAGAGCCGTGTTTGCCAGGAACCCCCGGAATCGCACGCGCGCGTGAATGCCCAATTCGCGCGCTCGGGCTTGCACTTGACCACCGAGCGTGTCCTCGCCGACACAGTCGAGCGTGACGTCTCCCAGTCGGGCCACCACTTCGGCGAAAGCGACCAACAGGGTCCCGTGATCCTTTACGGCGTTGAGGCTGCCAACGTGTAGCAGCCTCCACGGCGGTCCCGGTGGACGCGCGGGTGACGCATCGAATTCGTTGCAAGCGACACCCAACGGGATCTCCCTTGCGCGCTCCGCGGCGCGCCCACCCAAAAAGGAACGTGCGAACGTCGTGCCGATCGTGATCTCATCGGCCAGCCCCAGCGAAACCCGCGTGATCGCGCGGCCGACCACGGAGCCGGCGCCACCATATCGGATGTCCGGTATCCAGGTCGCCTCGCCTCCTCCCACCGTGACGACGACGGGAGTGCGCACGAGCTTTCCAAGCAAGCCCGCGAGAAGCCCCGGCTCGCTTGCCCAGAACGCGTGAAGGACCTGAAACGGCACCGGGGACGCCACCCGAGAAAATTCTTGCGAAAGCTGCCACGCGAGCCGCGCCATCATACGGCCACCGCGAACCAAGCGTCGCGGATCGACCCGCGAAGGGTCGCCGAGTTGGTGGACCTGGGCGCCCATCAGCACATGGCGCGTGATCGGGCCGGGACCACCGAACGCGAATACGTGAATTTCGTGACGAATCGCCAGCTCTCTCGCGAGCGCCAACAGCGCGGGGATGACGTTCTGGCGACCCCCGGGATCGAAACCGCCAGGGGAAATCAATGCGACCTTCACGCAGTCACGGCATCTGCTCCAGGGCGCTCGTCAGGTTCGTTTCTCGAGATCAAGAACGAAGAATCGCGCGAGGGAATCGAACGGAGGGAATGAACCCACCACGGATTCTAGAAGGCCGACCGCGTCCAGTGCCAGTGCTGGCAGGTGAGTCTCGATCTTGCGAGGAACCGCGAAACCCACAGCGTAGGCTCGGCGCAAGACGAAATCGGCGGAGAAGAACCGAGAGTATGTGGCGCGGGGCCCGAGGAGGAGGTGGCGCAGACTCTCTCCTCCCACCGCAATCTCGGTTTCCTCATCTTGCGAAGTGGGAAGCGCGCCACGACGTCGGGTCAACAGGCCGCGGATTCCGGGCTTCAGATGGCCTGGGGACAACATGTGACAGACAAGGCGTCCACCGGGACGGAGCAAGTGTGCCGCGGTCTTTCCGAACGTCGCGAGATCGACGGTGTTCAGCGCAGCAAAAGACGAAATGACGCCATCGAGCGAACGCGGGAGCATGGGAGCCAACTGATTTATCTCACCGTGACGCACGTCCACGAGGCTGGCGAACGGTGTGGATTCCAGCTTCGACCGAAGCTCGTCCAACATTTTCCCCGACACGTCGACCGCAATCACCCGCACCTGCCGCGCCGCCAAGTGCATTGTGTCGATACCGGTTCCGCAACCGGCGTCGAGAACGTGGTCACCGGCTCGGAAGTGACGATCAAAGTGCCGCCACAGGACCCGGCGAACCCATAGATCGGGTACCAGGTTGCGATCGTAGTCGGCCGCCAAACTGTCGTAGGCGATGCCGACGCGGATCGGGTCAGCCGTCAGAACCATTACGCTTGCAGTCTCTTATGGACCGGTTCCGCGGTGATCGCAATCCGGGGGCTCGTGTCTCGCAAAGGCGACACACTCGTCGTTCATCCTGTTTGCGAGGAGACGAGGGCTCGCTCGACCAATTCGGACAGCGTGTTCGCGGAAACGACGTAGTAGATTTCGTTGGGTCTCGGCGCTCGTCGAAGATAGGACGTGGGATGAAGCGCGGTGCCGCCGAGGTAGGCTGCAACTTCCCGCTTCACCGTCCTCAGGAAATCGTACGCGCTCTTCGGTTCCTCGTTTCCGAATGTCCGCAGGTCGTGCATGGCCTCAACGGCAAAGTACTTCGCCGTCCGCATCGCGGGCGCGAGCGGATGGGAGTAGAGGGATTCGGCGATCCACTCCCCGTCCTGCCAAGGGGGTGGAGCCGCGAGGGATTCAGCTGAACCGACCGGATACAGCGGCACGTCGCGGGGGTGGACGGCGTAGAGAAAGACAAGACGTGGCTTTTGCGGGAGGTTGCGCATCGCTCGTTCGATCGCCACCGCCGTGAACACATGATCGGGGTGCACGTCGAGCAGCGGATGCGGACACACGACGATGTCGGGCTTGGCGTTCTCGAGCAACAAGGTTAGGTCGGCTACGAGATCATTCCAGGAACACTCCGGAGTCCCTTGCTGAAACTTCGTCGGCTGATTTCTGCCGCGCAGCGATCCCCGGGACAGGCTCTCCTCGCAGCGCAGACGAAACGGTCGCGATTGCTCCTTGGCCATGTTCTCGAGCTCCCCGTCCGGGTATGCGAGATTGAGGCATCGCTCCGGAGGAACGGAGCCAGACTGTGGGACAGTCAAGCTGTCCGAGACGCGCAGCGAGGCGTTCCAACGAACACCATGGCCACGGGGAACCACCGTCGAGAGGTCCGCCGTTCCTTTTTCGCCCGCGGTGACCGTGACCACCCAAGATCGATGGCTCGCGTACAGGCCGAAGGCCGCAATCTCGGCGTCATCAGGGTGGGGGGCCACAACGACGACGGTTGCGCCCTCGGTTCCGGGCGGGTCGAACATGAGTAGCGAAGCCTCGCGCTTCCAGCGAATCGAACTGCCGTGCAAAGCAACCCGGGCCAGCCGAATGCCTCCTCGGTTTTGGAACACCGCGGACACGTTCAAGAACCGTTGGCCAGCGGCGCCACGCTCGAAGTACTGACGATGTGTCCACGTTCCGTCGCCATCGCGAATGTCGATGAAGGGATCGAACAGGCGCCCGAGCAGGGTCGTCTTCACGGTAAGTCGCAGGAAGACCGTCTGCCCCATCCGACCGTGGTCGCCTGGCACGTCGAACCCATCCGAAGCCGCCGAAACAGTAACCGCGTCACGGTCGGGCCGGAACGTCAGTTGGTCGTCTCTCCGCACCGGAACCCGAAACCACGAACGGTAGCGCCGCGCGCGCCAGGCCAACGTCACGACGACAATCGCAAGCATCCCAATAATGAGGCTCCCGGTGATCACAGGCGCCCTCGGCCGTCGGCTCGCGCCAGAATCACGGGTCACAAACCTTGGCTTTTTGGATCGCGCAACGGGATCAGCTTGTTCGCGAGTTTCAGCTCCCAGGGACGGTCGTAGCGTTGTCGGGCATATCGCCAGCGTGCGAGACCCCGTAGAACAGCTTTACCCCAGGCGGGGGTTCGGTAGTCCTGAACAGTGGGAAAGCGACAGCCGAGAACGCGCGCGAAATCCTTAACCCGCTGCCGCAGACGCGGAGTCAACCAGGGAGCATCCTGGTGGCATGCCCAACTGATCCAGCGGGGCTGGGCCCATCCCTCTGGGGTCGTGGGGAGTGTGGGGCCGGATGGCCCATACTCGCGGAGAACCGGAAGCCTCGGGCCGGGCAGCTGAACCGTATCTCGCACGGGTTCCCGTTGAGGCGTGGGACTGTAGAAGTAGAGAATGATCTCGCAGTCCGGATTCACTTCTTTGAGCTTCCGGATGAAGACGAAGGTCTTTTCGACCTCTTCTTCTGGTTCGTTCGGGCCGCCCAACACGAAGGAAAACTCCGGAATCACACCGAACTCACGGCAGCGCGTGGCGACCTCCAGCGTGTCATTGACCCGCGCTCCCTTCTGCATCCTCCGGAGAACGTCGTCGCTGGCCGCCTCCGCCCCGATATACGCCATACGCAGCTTGCTTCGCCGAATTTTTTCCCAAGTCGACGAGGAAAATCCAGCCAAGGTGTCGGCGCGTGCATAGCACCACCAGGGCAGACCGACGCGTTCCAGTGCTTCGACCAATGGAATGCTGGTCTCTTCGCGATCGAAAAAATTGTGATCGTAAAACTGGACCGCGTTGGCACCCCAGCGATCGCGCAGTAAGGTCAAGGCTTGCGCGACCCGCGTCGGCTCGTCGAGGACGCTCTTGCCATTCCACATCGAGACCACGCCGCAGAAATCGCACCGGTACCGACAGCCAAGCGCGGCCTGATGGACCGCCGTGCGCGTGCCCATGAAGCTCGGGCGCAGAAATTGACCGACGTCGCCGAGCCCATCGTAAGGAAGCGGCCCGAATATCCCTGGAGGCGCGACCGGCCGTTCGAGGTTGTGCACCGCACGACCCCCACGCTTCCACGTCAACCCGGCAACGGTTCCGACGGCCGACACGTCAGTTGTGGAATCGGCATCAACGGGGGCGGTCGCGTTGTCGAGGCGAGCGATGAGATCGGACAGCGTTTGTTCGCCTTGCCCCCGCACGACGAAGTCGACATAGGGCGCGTTGATCGCCGCGTCCGGATAAAGGGTCGGAAAATATCCACCCCAAACGATCGGGAGCGTCGGATGGACCCGGCGAATGGCCGAAGAGATCTCGATCGCCGTCGGGACCTGGGGTCCAGGCATGACGGTCACGCCAACCAGAGCGTGCGGGCGCGAGGCCAGGGTCGCCAGCGCCGTCTGGATGGGAGTGGGGTCGACGTTTCCATCGACGATGCCCCAGGGGCGATCGTCCTCCAGAGCCGCTGCCAGGTGTAGCAACGACAACGGGAGACGAGCGCCATTGATGTCGCTCATGCGCGGATTGACCAGGAGGATTGCAGGCTTGCTCACGCCTCCTCCCAGCGAGAATCGGTCACCGCGCGCGACGGGCGGGGTGGGATCGGCTCTGCGCTTGGAGGGCGCGATGGTTGTTTGGCTGTTTCCACGGATTCAGCTTCCGACAAGCAGTCTACCCTGACGGAGCCGCGACGACCCTCGCCGCGAGACTCACCGCTTCCAACCAAAAATGACGGGAAGCCGCGGGCCCGTCTCCCGGCCACGCAATCGCGCGAGCGCGGCCCGCAGCGGTTCATATCCTGGACTGAGGGTGATGAATCGAAAGAGGGCAGGGCCATCCAGCTCGGCGCGGGTCAATCCCTGATAGCGCCGCGCCAGGTGGGCGGCCCCGGCCTCTTCGTAGTATCCGAGGGTCCTTCGCCACGCACGGTGGCGGGCCAGGGCGTCGCTGTAAAATGGAGAGTCCGCGATGACCAGGACGCCACCCGGTCGCAGCGCGCGCGCCATCTCGGCCAGGGCTTGGGAGAGATTGACGGCGTAGTGCAACGCGGCCGCCGCGATAACTACGTCGAAGGTCCCATCCCGCACCGGCAGGGCCTCCAGATCGCCGCGGACACGACCGATCCGGGGGTCATCAATGGCCCCGAGTCCGGCGTCCGTGGCGTCGACATCAAGCGCCGTGACGGAGTAACGATGCGCCAACCTCCGCGCGAGCCACCCGTTACCCGCCCCCACGTCGAGGACGCGATCTACGGCTGGAAGGAGTGCGAGACCTGTTCGCATCACGACGTAGTGAAGAGCCCGGAGTCGCCAGGCCGCGACATTCCGTCCCGTCGTATCGCGGAAAGGCAGCTGGCGTGCAAACGCTGGATCCGAAGAAGCGTAGCCCTCGGCGAAGCGCAGGCGACGATAGTCCTCAACGAACCGTCGGATGGGGGTTTGCGGTTCGTTGGACATCAACACGAAAACCCAGCGGGCGAACGACGAAACACAGCATAGGTCGGGCTTTGGCCGCGAATCAAGACGCGGCTTGTCGACGTTGTCGGCGCCGGGCCAATGCGGCCGCGTATGCCGCCAAGAGCTTTCGACCGACCACGGGCCAGCTGAGCTCGCGCAGAAAGTGGTTTCGCACGAGATCGCGACGAGCGATGGAATTGTCCGGGCACAGGCGCAGCAGGGCCGCCGCCATCGCAGCTCCGTTCCCGACCGGGAAAAGTGCCCCCACGCGCCCGAGATCGGTGAGCATTCGAAAGGGCGGAATGTCGGTGACCACCGGGGTCACGCCAAATGAGAGCGCCTCGATCAAAGCGAAGCCGGCCGATTCATGGTGGCTGCCGAGGACGAAGAAATCCGCCACCGCGTACAGACCGGGGAGCGCGTCGTGGTCAAGTCGCCCGACAAGGTGTACCCGCCCCTTGAGCGTCGGAGAATCGGCGATTTTTCGAGTCACCTGCGGCAGCAGGTCGTCGGTTCCGAACACCATCGTCAGGGCCGCCGCGGGATGAACCGCCGCCACGCGCTCGAAGCCGTGAAGGACGGTCAAAGGATCCTTGTTGGCGTCGAGCCGCCCGACCCAAAGTACCGCCGGAGATCCCGCCAGGCGTGGCTCTCCGTCCGCCTTGGGGGGAGGGGTGAAAGCCATGTCGCTGCTGCTTTCCAAGACCTCATAGATGCCCTGATCCGGGTGGATGATGCCCGAAGCCAACCAAGGCGCGGCCAGATCGCGGGCTGTGAACAGGAAGGCGTCGGCCGCCCCCAGACCCAACCGAAAGAGCGATCGCCAACGCCAACTTCGAAACCCGGGCGAGCCGGCGTGAATGCCGCCGTGGTCCTGCACCACGATCGCGACGTCGCCCGAAAGGCTGAGCCTCAGGTGACGGACCAGCAGAGGGTAGACCATCCCATCGACGTGGACCACCGTCGGACGAGCCGCCCGGACCGCGTTGACCACGCGATTGCCCCAATACCTGGGCGGGGCGTGCGATGGGCCCCCGTCGAACACGAATCGGTACTCGGCTCCGTCACGTGGGATGCGCACGTCGCGGTGGAAGCGCTGGATCACGGTCACACGACCGGTTCCAGCCCGGACCAGGGACCGGACCAAACACACCAACGGTTGGTAGCGGACGAACAGTTCTTCCGGATCTCGCAGGTCGGAATCGAAGGAACAGCTGACAATCGCGATCGAGAGTGCCCCGTCACTCAGAGGCGGGATCATACGTCCGCTTTCGGAGAGATTTCCCGAAACCTCACGACGTGGAACCGCTCGAAGAACCGACGGGACGTCATTTCATCGACGACAGCAAGGCCTGCTTGCCTGAAGCAAGAGAGAATCCCACCTCGGTCGGCGTCCTCTGAAAACACGACGATCACCTGACCGCCCGGAGCCAGGGCGCCGGGGCACCCCATGGCGAACCGGCGCGTGGTCGCAAGGTCCTTACCACCGAACAGCGCGGCGTCGAAGGGCGTTCGAGGCTCGCCGTCGTAGAAGGGAATATTGAAACAGATCAGGTCGAAGGCCTGGTCCGGCAAAGCGGAAAAAAGGTCGGATTCGATCACCACGGCGTCGATTTGATTGCGACTCAAGTTCTTCCGAGTCAACGCCACCGCACGGGGATTGATGTCGCAGGCCGTGAGAATCGCCCCCTGGGACGCGGCGAAGATCCCGATTGCCCCGGAACCCGAGCCCATGTCAAGGAAGCGCTTCCCTGCGACATCCAGACCGAGAACGGTGTCTATCAGGACTCGGGTGGAAAGGAAGTGGATCGGGTGCAGGACCTCCGGATCCGTGAGCAGGCGCCGCCCGCGCAGGCGGACTTCCGTTCCGCGGGCGATCCGCCGCGAGGCGTATGGACCGTACAACCGGCCGAATATGCGGCGGCACAGTCTACGCGGTAAATCGAGGGAGATGGTCACGTCGGGGCGCATCCGCGGACGAAGGGTATCGGCCCGCGATCGGGGGGTCAAAGTCACACAAGATCGACCGAGGAAGCTAAGCTCGGCGCAGCGATGAAACCACCGAGCAAGGCGTTGGTGTGGGCGGCGTGTTGCCTGGCCCTGACTATGTTCTTGTTTGGGGTCATCGTGCCCGCCGCGCGCAATCCGTACACGGTTGGGTTCGTTGCGCTCTACACCGAGTCAAGAATCCTCGTCGAGGACCCAAGACAAATTCGTCACATCTACGACGACGTCTGGTTCCAGCGTCGCGTTGACGAGATATTCGGTCGTCACGTCGAGGAGATCACCCACGGGCAACCCCCCACCATGAGCCTCATCCTGTTACCCTTCGCTTGGCTGACACCTTCGGGAGCCCGAGCGGCGTGGATAGCGTCCAGCCTGGTGCTCTGGTTGGCGGGAATCGCGCTCCTGGCGCGCGGTCTCGAATTGCCGCGATTCTACGGTATCCCCTCGACCCTTTGGCTCGCTTCTCTCACGACGGCGTACCCTCCCGTCGCGGAAACCTTCCGACAGGGCCAGGGGTACGTGTTGTTGTTCTCGCTGTTATCGCTGGTTGTGGCGATACTGCTCCGCTCGAACCGACGGCAGTGGTGGTGGGCGGGAGTTCCGCTGGGGGGGATGGTCGTCCTCAAGAGCGCCGGACTTTGGCTGATCTTGACGCTTGCGGCTTCACGGCAATCGCGGATCGTTCTGGCCGCCGTGATCACGGCGGCGATCGGGGTGCTCGCTTCGTCGGCTTTCATGGGGTGGGAAACCTGGCGCAGTTATCTCAATGATGCCTTTCACTGGGTGGCATCGGAACCGTCGAATCATGTCACCGCCTATCAAACCTTGAACAGTCTGACCGGTCACCTCTTCGTGTACGAGGCGACCTGGAACCCCCATCCGATCGCACATCTGCCGATGTTGGCAGTCGGCCTGACGCTGGTGATTGAAGGCGCGGTACTTGCCCTTTCCGTTCGCTTTCATCGGTTGACGGAGGACCAGTTCGAGGAACGCGCGCTGACGCTGGGAATGTTTATTTCCCTGCTGGTCGCCACGGCGCCCATCGGCGAGGGATACCACTACATGTTGATCTTGCCGGGCATTGTCATAGCCTGGTCGAGGGCAGCTCGACGTCGGACTTCCGTCATGTCTCGAGCCGTGCTGGCTGGATTCACCATTCTGATCTGCGCGCCCCAGAGGTATTACGCTTCTTCCCACCTTCAAAACGGTTGGGCGGCCCTGCTGGCCTACCCGCGTGTCTACGGCGCGTTCGGACTTTGGGGCTGGTTGCTGAACCAGTTGAGAGCCTACCGGCGATCGGCGCGACCCACGGAGCAAACGGTGATTGGACGGGAATGAAGGCCATGAGTCTCGTGGATCGTCCGACGAAGCTCGCGCGCACGCTCGCCCGAAAGCTGTACAAGCGCCTCGACACCACGTTTGGTCGGGCTTGGACCTCTCTTGTGGAAGACGAGATGTCGGACGCGGAAGCTCGTCAAGCTCTGGATACGCAATACCAGGTCACGGATCCCTTCAAAATGGATTCGCCGAAGGAGCAATTTCGCTTTGCCGAGACGAATCGCATTCTGGCCGCGGGCCTCATCGCGCCGCAATCGAGGGTTGGGTCGATTCTCGAAATCGGCTGCGGGGAGGGTCACCAGAGCGAGTATTTCAGCCGACTCTGTGATCGGCTCACCGCCATTGACCCAGTAGCCGACGCGGTCGCGAGAGGTCGCGCCCGGCTTCCCGGGGCCGAGTTCATCGCCGGCGATCTATACGACCAGCCCTGGGCGAATGACCTGGCTCGCTTCGATATCGTCACCGCTTGCGAGGTCATCTATTACTTCAAGGACATCCCCGGGATACTTCGCAAGATGTCACGGCTCGGTCGCGCCTGTCTTGTCACCTATCATCGTCCGGCGGCCTATCTGGTGGAAGGGCCACTCAAGGCGATGCCGCGCGGTGGACGAGCGACCTTCGTCTTCGAAGATGTCGAGTGGCGCGCCGCCTGGTGGCGGTCACCTTGACCCGATCCACCGTCTGGTCAACCGATCGACATAGGCTCCGGCGTGGCGGACGGCTCGCAGAAGATGGCGCGCGCTCGCGGAGTAGCGACGCTGCCCGACCGACCTGACGGCTTCGGCCAGCGCATGCTTGACGATCGACGCCTGGCAGATCAGATAGCCCTGTGTCGCCATCTGGGCCTGGATGGGCGTGTTGTCGGGCGAGGACATGATCTTTTGGCGCACATACGGCAGCCCGCGCCCGGTACCCCGGGGCCGAATCCAAGTGGGCGCGACGTGTTGGCGATATTCCATCACCACCTCATCGACGAACGCGAAGTCTCCGATTCGAGACAGCCGAACCCACATATCGTAGTCGTCCGCCGGCACGGCGCGTTCGTCGAATGAACCTACCCGTTCCAACGCAACCCGATGCATGAGCGCCGTTCCCACGGCGATGCAGCTGCAGATCGCCAAGTTGGCAAAGGTCGTTGGTCGGTCCAGGGGCCATTCCACGCCGCGGCCGTTCTCGAGTCCCTCGCGCGTCCGAAGGCCTCCCTCCATCTCGCCGATTCGAACTTGCGTACCCGCCTCATCGACGAACCGCCCCAGCCCATGAGCGCCCACCGCGAGAGGGGCGTTCGTCAGAGCGCGCACCAAGGATTGTAAGGCACTGGGAAGCCATCGGTCATCGTGGTCAAGCAGGGCGATGAGTTCCACGTGAGGCCCCAGCTCCCTCAACCCCCGATTCCGCGCGGCCGCCACACCCAGCCGCTGCTGGCGCACGACCCGAATCCGCGGATCTCGAGCCGCGAGATCATTCGCCGTTTGGCCGGTTTCTTGGGCGACGCCATCGCAAACGATGACCAGCGTCCAGTCCGTAAAAGTCTGCGCAATCACACTTTGCACGGCCGTGGCCAAGAAACGGTTGTCACCATGAGTCGGCATCACAATGCCGACGGCTGACCTCTCATGTGTCATTGGCTTGTCGACGCCGACACACCCGGTGCCTACGCAATGCCCAGCATGTTCGTGAAGGTGTGGTCGATCCCCCGGGTGCGCAGGTAACGGTAGCCAAACTGTGCGAACAACGTCTTCAGTTCGTCGAACCGCTCCGAGTAAAGTTCGACCTGCACATAGCAGGCGTTGTCCACGAGCGTTCGTGCCATCCCGGCCAGCGCGTTGAATTCGTGACCTTCGACATCCATCTTGATCACGATCGATTTCGTCGCCAGTCGATAGTGATCGTCGAAGGGCACCTGCCGGACCAAATGGGTCTTTTGCCTTGGGGTTTGTTCGGGAACCGCGATGCTCGATTCCCCGCGATTGGACTCGTGCCCTTCGTAGAGCACCACTTGGCAGTCACGATCCCCGAGCGCGAGCTCGAGCGCCTTGACCCGACCCACCAGACCGTTGAGATGAAGATTCGCCACCAGATGGGCGTAGTTACCGGGATCGGGTTCAAAGGCGATGATCGTCGAGGCCAGGTTCTTTGTCGCGAACATGACGCTGTAGAAGCCCGAATTCGCCCCGACGTCGATGAAGTAGTCGACGTCGCGGCCTTTGCAAACGGTCGCCAGATCCTCGAGTTGCGGCCCTTCCCAGATCGCGTCGAACGCGATACCGCGGTCGATGTGCTCGCGGGCGTCGACGATGAAGCGGGCACCTTGAGCGGGGATGATGACGGGTACCAGTCCCCATGTCCGCATCGCCTTGCAATAAACCCGTCGGACGATGCGTTCGAATCGGCCAATCGGCCACCGGAACAACTGGCTCAAGAAGTCCCCCTGGGCATCGGACGGTCACCACAGCTTCGAGCGCAGGCCCACCTTCAGCGTGCAGACACAGCGCTGGCACGTCGGATTGGCGGCCACGTCCAGGCCACGGCGAAATTCAGGCATCGCGGTGGCCAAGATCTCCGCCAACGAGCGCTCACGGATATTGCCGACGGCGGGATGAAAGAAGCACGGTCGCACGGAGCCGTCGGCCTCGATCACCACGCTCGTCCAAGGGGCATTGCAGTCCACGGTCGGGAAAGGCGAAAGACCGAGGTGGGCCCGGTAGTATTGGACCAGCCGGCGCAGTCCATCGGGGCCGGGAACGATCTTGTGCTCGGCGAGCGCCCGTTCGTTGGTTCGAATGACCGACTCTACGATTTGCGCGAACTCGACGACTTCGTCCCGCCGCAGCAAAAGAGCGCCGGGGGCCGTGGCATCCGTGTCGGACCGCGGCAGACTCGGCACTCGGTTGAACGTGTCCGACGTGACATCCGCCGCCAGGAACGAAATCTGATTCAAGTCCAGCTGCCGCGCCGTGGCGATGAGCTCGGGCATGATCCGAAAGTTTCGCCGGTGAATCGTGCTCCGGGCCCGAATCGGAATCTGGGGGGCCAAGGCACGCAGCTTTCGCACGCCAGCGGTCAGCGCGTGCAGGCCGTTCACGCCACGGATCTCGCGATAAAGCTCGGGCGTGTCGCCATCCAGCGAGACAGTGACTTCTCGAAAACGCGCCGCAATCGGAAGGGCCAGACGCTCGAGGGCGAGGCCGCTCGTCAAAAGGTGCAGCAGGAACCCCTGTTCGCCAAAGACATCGGCCACTTCCATCACATCGGGGCGCACCAGCGGCTCGCCGCCCGTGAAGACCACGACTTGCGTCCCGAATTGTCGAAGGCTCCTCGCAAGCCCTTGGATTTCCTCGCGTGTCAGGTCAGACGCCCCGTCGGCGCGCCACCAATCGCACGACACGCAGCGCGAGTTGCAGCGCGCCGTGGGGGAGAAAAGGACAATGGGCAGGGCGTGGGTCCGGTCGGTGAGCTCACCCAGTCTGACCAACAGATTCGATCGGATCTGGGTGGCGGACAGCACGAATCGCATGCTAGCACCGCCGATTGCCCAAGGGGCCGGTCACCACCGGTTGTTGCTTGGGACTCAACAATTTGGCCGTGTGCCTGAAACAATTGAGTTCCAAGTACGCCCACTGCGTGTGCTAGCGTAACCTTTCAAAATGTCTGAGCGGGTTGCAATCGTTCACGACTGGTTGATCGCGATGAGAGGCGGAGAGCGCGTTTTGGAGTCGCTCTGCGCTTTGTTTCCCGCGGCCGATCTGTTCACCCTTCGGTATGACCGCACCCAGGTCTCGCCGGCGCTCGCCCGACACAAGGTGACCACATCGTTCATCGACAAGTGGGCGCGGACGCCCGTGCTGGGCGGGCGGTTTCGCGGACTGTTGCCGCTGTTTCCGATGGCCGCCGAATCTTTTCGGCTGGACGGCTACGATCTCGTGATTTCCAGCAGCCACTGCGTCGCGGCGGGCGTGATCGCCCCCGCGGACTCGCTTCACGTGGCGTACCTGCACTCGCCCATGCGATACGCGTGGGAGGCGCGCGCCGCCTACGAGGCGAACGTGGGTGGCGGGATCCTGGGCCGATTGGCTTTTCGGGCCATGGCCCAGTACCTGCGTTCTTGGGACCAAGCGGCGTCCGCGCGGCCGGACGTGCTCATCGCCAACAGCGCGTATACGCGCGACCGCATCCGGCGCTACTACCGCCGCGACGCGGAGATCATCGAGCCCCCCATCGACACGGGGCGCTTCGAGGGCCGGGGCGCCGCGCCAGTCGCTGAACGCCCGACCCCGAACGGGCCGGACGCCCGGCATACCCCGTTCCTGGTGGTTTCCGCGCTCGTGCCTTACAAGCGCGTCGAGCTGGCCGTCCAGGCGATGCGGGGGCGTTCCGAACGCCTGATCGTGGTGGGCGAGGGACCGGAGCGAGCGCGCCTCGCGAGCATGGCCGGGCCAAATGTCTCCTTTCGAGGCTGGGTCAGCGACGCCGAGTTGGTCGACTTGTACGCTGGATGTCGCGCCGTGATCCATCCGGCTGTGGACGATTTTGGCATGGTGATGGTGGAGGCGCTGGCCGCTGGAAAACCGGTCGTGGTGTCGAGCGAAGGCGGGGCCGCGGGAATCGTTCGGCGGGACGAGACGGGCGTGTTCTTCGATTCCCCGACGGTGGACGCGCTGCGGGCGGCGCTCGATCGCCTTTTGTGGCTCGGTGATCGCTTCGACCCGGTCCGCCTACGTCAAGAAGCGCGGCGATTCGACACTGCGGTTTTTCAACGCCGGTTTCTCGACGCTGTCTCGCGAGCCCGGCTCGATCGCGACCGTCCCGCGTCCGGGGACGCCCGTTTTGGCGGAGCGCGTGCCGATCGAAGGCGCTCCGATCTAGCGCATGCCGGTCGAGATCAAAGGTTGGGGCTGGCATGACAGGGTCCATCCAGCCGAGGTTGTCGCGGTGACCCAATCTGAGATGACCGTCTCGCTGGGCGGCGCGAGCACCGGCCAGGTGACGCTCGGCGCCAGGAGCGCAGCGGACACCTTGGCCGCCACGCCGCGCCGCGGGCACGTCGTGTTGCGTGCCACCAAACGCTGCGGCGACATCGTGTTCGCCTTGGTGGGGATCGTGGTTACCGCCCCCCTGGTGGTGGTCCTGTCGGCGCTGATTCGCCTCGATTCCAAGGGCCGGGTGTTGTTCCGTCAGACGCGAATCGGGCGCGACGGCCGGCCGTTTCGCCTGGTCAAGCTGCGGAGCATGCACGAAGGCAGAACCAACGAAGGCAAAACCAACGAAGGCAAAAGCCGCGCAGGGCAGGGCGGGCGCGTGACGCGCATGGGTCGGCTCTTGCGTCCCATGGGCCTGGACGAGCTACCGCAGCTGTGGAACGTGTTGCTCGGCCACATGAGCGTGGTGGGGCCGCGTCCGGAACGGCCGCACCTGGTGGCGGCGTACGAGGCCACGCTGCCCGGTTACGCGGACCGCCACGTCGTGCGACCCGGCATCACCGGATGGGCCCAGATTCACGGCCTGCGCGGCGGTGACCGGCCGATTTCCGAACGGCTGCAGTTCGACCTGGAATACGTGAGGACCTGGAATCCCGCCAAGGACCTGCTGATCTTGGCCCTGACGTTGAACGCCGTCTGGCGAGACACGCGCCGCGAGCTCCGCCGTTAGTGCCTCAGACCGGAATTTCGATCCGGGTATCGCTTCGGTCTCATGAATCTTCCGGCCTGAGGCGCTAGTACCGGCGTGATGCGACTCGGCGCGAACAGTCGAACAGCGCTCGGAAACATGGCCGCGAAGGCCTTCTCCGTGCCGCTGGAAAAAATCTTCCGCTTCGCGATGCTGGCGGTGGCCGCGCGCGCGCTGAAGGAAGCGGCGTTTGGACGTTTTCAGTTCGCCGACACGGTGACTGCCCTTCTGGTCCTGGGCACGGACTTGGGCCTTGGAATCTGGACGACGCGAGCGCTGGCGCGCGGGCAACCGGACCGCGCCGCGGAGATCGTGGGAACGGGACTGTGGGTGCGTGGACTTGCGGCGTTGCCGTATCTCGTGCTCGTCGCGGCGGCCGCCTGGGCGGTCGGGGCTGGCGACACGCGAGCCGTGCTGTGTTTCCTCGGCGTCTCCGCGCTCGCGGGGGCGTTCGTCGAATACTGCGGAAGCGTGTTCCGCGGCTATGAAAGACTGCGGGACGAAGCGCGTTTGAATGTGGTGAGAGCCCTGCTGGTCGCGGTGGCGGGGCTATCGGCGCTTGCGTGCCGCCAGTCGGTCGTGGCTTTGGCCGCCGGTGTCATGGTGGGCTCCATCGCCGCCGCCGGCTATGGCCTTGCCATCATCCGACGCCGCTACCGCTTGCCCACGCCCCTACGTGGGGCGCCGTTCGATCCCCGGCTGGCCCGCGCCGCTATCAGGGAGGCACTGCCGCTGTGGCTGGCCACGCTGATGTCCCTGGTCTATTTCAAGGGTGATGCCGTATTGTTGCGCTTCTTCGCCGGTGACGCGGCCGTTGGCTCCTACAGCGCCGCCTACAAGATTTTCGAAGCCACCATGATCCTGCCCTCCATCGTCATGGCCGCATCGTTTCCCGCGCTGGTCAGGGCGCATGACCAGGATTCGTCGCACCGGCGCCGTTCGGAGGTGGGTCTCGGGATGGCCCTGTTCGGTCTTGGCGTGGTCGTGGGCGCAGGGATCTTTCTGGCGAGCGGCCTGGCGATCCGCGCGGCATTCGGTCCCGCCTTCGCCAATGCGGTGCCAGCCTTGCGGGTGTTGGCGTTCGCGGTGCCGATCCTGTTCTTGAACTACGGGCTCACGCATTTCCTGATTGCGCGCAGGCTCGAACGATACAACTTGGCGTTCACGATCGTGATGGTGGTATTGAACCTGGGAGCGAACCTCATGCTCATCCCGCGCTTCGCGGGGCTGGGGGCCGCCTGGTCGACAGTGGGCACGGAGGTGGTGCTGACGGCCTCTTGCCTCCTCACGCTCGGCTGGGCGCCGCGCGCTTCCGCGTATCCGCCCCAGCCGCCAGAAGCGCGATCAGCAACCAGCAAAGTGCGTACGTCGGAGTGAACTCGGAGAACCAGTCGAGCAAGCCATGAACGAAAAACGTTCCCACCGCGACCGCCAAGGCCGCCGACACCGCCACCACCGGCGGCGAGATCTTCCGCCACGCGGTTCGCGCGATCGCGACCATCAGCAGCAGCAACGCCGCGATCCCCGCGAGGCCGAGATCCGCGAGGGTCTCGAAGTACAGGCTGTTGGCGTGGATGCGCTGGTCGAAGACCGCGTCGGGATCTTTTGGGCGGGAGGCAAGGGCCTCGGGGTAGACGCGTCGAAAGTTGTCGGGGCCCACGCCCCAAAATGGGTGGCCTCGCCACAGACGCAGGGCCGCGCGCCAGAGCTCCGGTCGCGAGGGCGAATACGACAGCACGAAGTCCTCCAGCGTGGAATCGACGATCGACGAACGTCGCCGGGGGCGGGTTCCGGCCGCGGCCTTTTCAACGTCGACGCTCTGATCTGCCGTGGGGTTGCCGCGCTCGCTGAACCACGTGACGTTCTCCCGCACCAAGTCCCAACGCAGGCGGTAGTGCCCGGGTTCATGGGGAGCCTGCACGGTCCCGAGAACGCGAACCGAGGATCCGGGCGGAACGTCAACGGGCAGGGGCGACCGGTGCCCCTCGAAGTCGAGGTGCGCCCCTCGGCTGTCGGTGTTTTCCCAGTGATACGACAGGCGGACCGCGGTCTCTCCCGTGTGAGGCCAGATCAACCCACCTGTGTTTTCGACGGTCACGGGAACCTGATTCAGAGTGCCGGCGTCCATCTTGAGAACTGGGTCCGTGACCGTATACCGGGCCAAGTACCAACTGCCGTCCTGCCACCAGCGCATCCGTATCGCCAGGGGCGATGCCCCTCCGGGGTTGGCGAGCGTCAATCCCGCCACGACGGTCGCCAGGACGAGCGCGCCCCCGGCGGCCACGCGCATCGGGCGATCGCCGCGCCAGGTCAGCACGCTCATGGCCAAGCTGGCTGCCGTCGCCACCACGAGAGCGGTGCGCGTCGCGCTGAAAAGTATGGCCGCAATCAAGAGGCCCGCGATCACTATGGCCACCACGGCGCCGATCCACGCGCGCGCCGATGTCGCCACCGAACGCGCGCCGTCGCGAGCGGCGAGGGGAATCGCTACGGCGAGCGGCAGCGTCGCTTCCCAGTACATGGCCGCGATGGTGGGGTAGCCGAAGGGTCCGCTTGGCCGAGGCAGGCCGGTGACCGTGAATGTGGTAGTTCGGAAAGCATGCCAAAGGACCGCCGTGTTCGGAAACACACTCTCGACGAGAGCTCCCGTGGCGGACACGGTTGTTCCCAAAAGAATCGCGAGCCCCATCGCGCGCACGTGGGAGGTCGAGCGAAGCAGGTGGCGCGCCGCGAAGAACAGCAGCCCCCCTCCCGTGGCCCGCAGCGCGAACTTCAAGGCCGGCACGCGATGCGCTGGCGCCAACGCCGCGGATACAACGATCACAAGCAGCCACAAAACGACGGCCTGGTTGAGGGAATCCCGCCCGGGCGCGGCCAGGGCCCGACGAGCCAGCACCGCGGCGCCACCGAAGGAGCCCGCGCGCGCCACGCGGCCGAGGAAATCCAAGACCGAGGCTGCGAGGACCAGTCCGATGACCAGATAGATCAAACACTCGACCGTCGTGACCGTTACCGGTCCGAGCCTGACGATGGGTACTTCGAAAGGCAATCCGGCGGCCGTGGCGAGCAACAAGCCACGCGCGATCCCATCGACCGGTGTCGTCGACCGAATCGCTTCGGACAGCGACCGCATACTTCCGGGCGACATCGTGTCGCGCATTATGCAGTAGCCATGAAAGGGTCGCCATGCGTCTAGCGGTCGAAGTCACCACCTGCACGTCCCTGCGGGCGGGAATCGGTTACTACACAGAGCACCTGGTCGATGCCCTGCTGCAGACCCGCGCGCCCGACGACGAGCTGATCCTGATCTCGAACCGGGCTCCCGCCGACGAATTGGCGCAGCGTTGGGCTCCCTACTTGAGAATCGGGGGTGCCGCAATCCGGGCGATTTGGCTACAAACCGACGCTCCGCGCATGCTGGCCGAGGCCCAGGCGGATGTCGCAGCGTTCCCCAACTATATCGTGCCGCTTGCGTCGCCCTGCCCGACGATTTCGGTCGTTCACGATTTGGCGGTTTACCGCACGCCGGAGCTCTTCACCTGGCGCAAGCGCGCTGTTACGCGCGCGCTCCTCGGCCGCTCGGTCGTTTCGGCGGCGGCCGTGGCTACGGTTTCCGAGGCGTCGCGCAGCGACATCATCGAACGCCTGGGCGTCGCCCCCGAGCGCGTCGTCCTGCTTCCGGGAGCGGCCCATCCCTCTTGCGGGCCGGTGCCGGTGGATGCGGTCGCGGCGGTGCGGGCGAAGCACGGCCTTGGGCGCCCGTACATCTTGACCGTCGGTACCATTGAGCCGCGCAAGAACTTGCTGACGCTGTTGGCCGCGTTCGACGAGGTCATGGCGCGCGGCGGGCAGGACATCGATCTCGTCGTCGTCGGGGGGCGCGGATGGCGTGACCGCCGCTTACTCGAAGAGCTGGAAGCCCGCACCCAAAAGGGTCGCGTTCATTGGCTCGGTTACGTGTCCGAGCACGATCTGATCGCGCTTTACGGCGGCGCCCAGCTTTTCGTCTATCCGTCTCGGCTGGAGGGCTTCGGATTGCCGGTGCTGGAGGCAATGAGTTGCGGTGCCCCCGTCGTCGCCTCGGACGTGGCTGCGATCCGAGAGGTCGCGGGCGACGCGGCCTGGTTGGTGCCCCCGGGCGATGTGCCGGCCCTGGTCACGGCCATCTCGCGGACGCTGTCGGAGCCGGATCGCGCCGAGCGGATGCGGGGGCTCGGCTTTTCGCGTGCCCGGCGTTTCTCCTGGACGCGGACCGCCGAGCATCTCTGGAGGCTGGGCCACGAATTGGGGCCGTCGCGGGAACCAGCGGACCCGGAGATCTCCGGAAAGAATGTGCCCATTTCGCATTCGCATTCGCTCTCGCATTCACATTCGCACTCGCCCCCGGTTGCGCCTCCCCCGGTCGGACCACCCCCGGCGGGCTTGCTCCCGGCGCAGTGGGCGCTGCTGGCCGCGGTGACCTACGCCGATTTGTTCGACGCACCCCTGCCCATCGAGGAAGCGCAAGCCGCTTGCGTCGGGGTCGCAGTCGACGTCGCGCGGATTCGCGAATTGGTCTCCGATCCCATCCTCGGGCGATACGTCACCTTGCACCCCAACGGCGATCTGGTTCTAACGGGACGGGACGAACTCGTCCCGCGACGCGAGGACGGGGTCGCGCGCACCGCGCTGCTTCTTCAACGTCACCGGCCGATTCTGGAGTTACTGGCGACCCTGCCGTTCGTTCGCATGCTCGCCTACTCGGGCGGAACGGCACACCAGAATCCGGGTCGAAAGCCCGACATCGATCTGTTTGTCGTGACGGCGCCAGGGAGCCTGTACACCGCCTACACGCTGATCTTTCTCTTGACCAAGCTCACGCGCACTCGCAGCGTGGTGTGTCCGAACTATCTCATCGACGAGAGCGAGCTTCTGATCGCGTACCATCGCGATTTGTTCACGGCGAACCAGGTGGTTTCCGCGCGTCCGCTCGGTGGCGTCGACACGTACGCGGCGTTCTGCGCGGCGAATGAGCGCTGGGTACATAGGTATTTCCCGGGGTTCACGCGGAGAGCCGGTGCCGCGATGTTCGGTCGACCCACGCTGCAACGGATTTCGGAGATGGTCCTCGCCGTCGGACTCGGCCCTTTGGAGCGGGGTTTGCGCGCGGCGTGGCGTTTCCACATAGGTCGTCGCGCCGCGCAGGCGCGACATCCCGATGTCGTGCTGTCGGATGGAATCCTGAAGCTGCATTTGTCGGACTACCGGCGCCGCGTTCTCGGACGGTTTTCCGACCGACTCGACGCCCTCCGCCTGGAGATCTCGGGGAACGAGTCAAACGCGGGTGCTCGCGAAGGGCTAGCCGTTCGATCGTGAGCTCGCGGTGGAATGCCGGGATCGCGGCGCGGGCTCTCTCGATCGGCGCCACATCTGGACCCGCTGTCCTGGTCCCGTTGCTGTACGTCCCCGCTTCCGCGTTTCCGTTCACGGGGCCCAAGGACGCCGCCTTGCAGATTGCCGCGGCTTTGGGATACGGCGCGCTCCTCTTGCGCTGCGCCGCATGGGGGCGGCGCGCGGGGGAAAATCACGCGGGTGAGCTTGGTGATGGCGGGACGCGACGCGCCTGGGCCCCTCCCGCGGGAGCGCTGGTCTGGGGAGCGTTGCTGCTGCTTGGCAGCGTGGCACTCTCGGCGGCGGCCGCGTCCCGTTCGCAATTCGGCGCACCGTACGCCTTGGCGGCATTCCTTCGCTGGGCCTCCCTGTTCGGTGTCGCGTGCGGCGTGGCGGCCAGCGACGGGGATTCCGACATGCGCGCGCGCCTGTTCCAGGCGGTCACGGCCTCGATGGGGGTGGTCAGCGTCATCGGTCTTCTGCAACACATCGATCTCGTCAATCTGCCCATACCGGTGATCAGCACGCCTGGATCCACCTTTGGGAATCGAAATCTGGCGGGCGAGGCGGTGGCCCTATCTCTGCCCCTCGGGTTCGGTGCATTCTCCTTGACGGCGTCCGGCAGGGGACGTCGGGCGGTGATGGCCGCCCTTGCCTTGCAGTTGCTGTACTTAGCCGCCACGCGCGCGCGCGCGGCGTGGCTGGGTGGCGTAATGGGAATCGCCACCGTTGCGATCTTGAATCGGAAGGCCTGGTGGCGGGCTCGGTCACCGTCGTGGTCGCGGGCGGTGTGGTTACCGTGGGTCGCGATCGGTACCTTGGCTATTCTCGTGGCGCTCTTGCCGGGAAGGTCGAATCCCCGTTATGCGGCCGACGCCAAACGTCTCGCCGGGGGATTCGACGTGGTCGGGACCAGCTTCGATCCCGAGTCGACCGCCCTGCGAACACGGATCGGGCTTTGGCGGCGCAGCCTCGATATGTTCCGCGCCTACCCATTTCTGGGAATCGGCCCGGGAAACTGGCCCGTGATTTTTCCCAGTCACGCGGAACCCGGCGCGACAGCCGACGGCGTGCTCACCTATACATTGGCGCCACGACACGCCCATTCCGATTTGCTCGAATGCCTCACCGAGACGGGCTTGATGGGTCTTGCGTCGCTGCTGATCTTGGCGGTCGCCGCGAGCGGGGCGATTCGGAAAGGAGTTGCATCTCGCGATTCCGCGCGACGGATCGGGACCGTGGCCGCGGCCGGCACGCTGGTGGCGCTGGTCGTCGTAGGCGTCACGGGTTTCCCGCTGGCCATGCCGGCGACGCTGACGTTCGCGGGACTGGCATTGGGTTTGATTTCGTCGGCCGGGCAAGACGAGCAAACAGCGCAAACAACGCAAACAGCGCAAACGACGGAAACAGCCGCAGACAGCGTGGAGCCTGGCCCCCGTCGGCGAAGATTGCCGGTCTGGACGGCCGCGATCCTGGCGATCTCGCTTCTGACCTTCGCGGTGTTCGGTGCCGCCAGACGGCTCGGAGGTGCGTATTTGCTTGGTACGGCGGAGCGCGCACTCCGCGACGATCGAGGAGCAGGGGGAGCGATGCGCGCGCTGGCCGCGCTCTATCGCGCTGAAGAGATAGACCCGGGATCGTTTCGCGTGGTCCTACGCGCCGCGCAGGCCGAGGTGCGACTCCACCGCACCGCCGAGGCGACGCGCGCGTGCGACGCCGCCCTGTCTATCGAACCGTTTTCTCCCAACGGATGGGCGACCCTCGCGGCGGTGCAGCTGGACGGCGGCGACCCGCATTCGGCTCGGCTCAGCGCCGGACGGAGTCTTCAGCTCCTCAACGACGGTCCATTCCCTTTGTTCCTGAAGGCCAAAGCCGCGGATGCGCTTGGAGATCGCGCCGACGCCGCGGCGGCGTGGGACCGCCTCGAATTGCTAGCGCGCGGGTCGGGCAACGACGTCGAGACGGCACGCTCGGCGCGTGAATTCTTGCAAGCGCGCCGCGATCCGACCGCGCCCGTTCGATAGCAGCCCAGTCGGACTAAGCGCCGGGAAAGTGCGCTTGGGGCGTTGAATCCCGTGGCCGAGGGGGTCAGCGCCCAGCCGAACGCTCGCCTCGGAAAATGGGAACCGCGACCCCTCGGATCGGGCGGGCACCAGGCGCCCGCCCGCGGCATCAGAGGGCCTTTTTGACCATGTCCTCGATCTTCGCGCGCGGCACCGCGCCCACCAGCTGGCCGACCACCTTGCCGTCCTTGAAAATCAGCAGGGTCGGAATGCTGCGGATATCGTACTGCTGCGGAATGCCCTGGTTGGAATCGATATCGCACTTTCCCACCAGCAAACGGCCGCTGTATTCGGTGGCCAGGGCTTCCACGTGCGGCGCGATGGCGCGACATGGAGCGCACCACGCGGCCCAGAAATCGACCAAAACCGGATTCTTCGACGCCAGAACTTCGGTTTGAAAGTTGGTGTCGGTGACTTCGAGTAGGTTCGCGCTTGCCATGGTCGCTTTTGCTTAGCACGCGATCGTGGACGTGTCATTGAATTTGGGATACGCCTCGGCGAAGGGCGTGGGGCCGGACTCGTGGTAAAAATGAGTCGTGGCCATACTCACGACGGTGCAGATTCTGGCCTACGCCCTCGCGTCGGCCTTGTACCTCGGATACCTGTTCACGGCACGCGGCCCGGTGACGCGGATGGCGCGCGCCGCGCTGGCGGTGGGCGTGGGGGCGCAACTGGCCGACATCGGCGTACGGTGCTTTGCCCGACAGAATCCCGTGTCGTCCACGCCCGAGGCGGTCGCGTTCGTGGCTTTCTTAATCGCGTCCGCGACTTTGCTTGCGGGCTTTCGCTACAAGCTGACCGCGGCGGGTGCGTTCTCCGTTCCGGGATCTTTGATGCTACTCATGTTGGCGCGGGTCGTGCCTGCGGAGGCGGATGCGCCACGGATGGGCTCGCTGGGCCGCATACACGTCTTTCTGGCGACGCTGGGTGTCGCCGTGTTCGCGCTGGCCGCCGTGCTGGCGGTTCTGTATCTGGTCGAGGAATGGCGCTTGAGACACAAGCGCTTTGACAGGGTCGGGCGCGAGGCGCCCCTGGCCACGCTCGATCGCCTGGCGCTGCGTTGCGTGTCGGTCGGCTTTCCCGTGTTCACGGTGGCGCTGGTGACCGGCGCGATCTGGATCGCGCGCCTGGGCGGCGTCGCGTCCTCCGAGGCGCATCGTCCCGAGTACCTGATTGCCGTCGCGGCCTGGCTGGCGTTCGGCGTGTTGCTGGTCGCGCGTGTCGGAGCCGGCTGGCGGGGCCGGCGGGCGGCCTGGCTGACCCTGGGCGGCTTTGGCGGAACGCTGGTGGTCCTGTTGTTCTACGTCCTCAGGTACGCGGTCTAGATGGCCTCGTTTCTCGCAGCCTGGGAGGCGCGGTAACCGGCATGCCCGGGGGAATCGATTTTCTGGTGATGGGCCTTTCGCATCGGACGGCACCGCTCGTGGTGCGCGAGCGTCTGGCGGTGGGGCCCGACCAAGTCGCTGAGACCGTTCGCGCCCTGGCTCGCCTGCCGTCCGTACGCGAGGCGGCGCTGCTGTCGACATGTAACCGCGTCGAGGTCTACGTCGCGTCGCCGGATCCCGACGCGGCGATCGCGGCACTGCGCCAGGACTTGGCCGAGCGCGCCGGGATCACGGACTCGGATCTCGGGCCGCACCTTTATGTGCGGGTCGACGTAGATGCGGTCCACCACCTGTTTCGTGTGGCGGCCAGCCTGGATTCACAGGTCGTCGGCGAGCCGCAGATCCTGGGTCAGGTGAAACAAGCTCACGACGTCGCGGTGACCGCTGGCGCCGCGGGACCGGTGTTGGGGGCGTGTTTCACGGGGGCGTTCCGGATCGCGCGGCGTGTGCGTCGTGAAACGGAGATCGCCCGCAACCCGGTCTCGCTCAGCTCTGTGGCCATCGACTATGCGAGGAGGATCTTCGAAGGATTCGTTGACCGTACCGTTTTGCTGGTGGGCGCGGGCAAGATGGCGGATCTGGCGGCGCGGGCGCTGCGGGGCCAGGGGGCGGAATTGCTGATCACGAATCGGACGGCGGCGCGCGCCGATGAGCTGGCGGCGAGGATCGGCGGCCGCGTGCATGCCTTTGACGATTTGGAGGGGGCTCTGGTGCGGGCGGACATCGTGATTGCATCGACGGGCGCGCGCCAGCCCCTGTTGACGCGCGCGTTGGTCGCGCGGGCGCAACGCAAGAGGCGCGGGCGGCCGCTGTTTCTCATCGACATCGCCGTTCCTCGTGACGTCGAGGCCGGTTGCGCCGAGATATCCGACGTCTTCGTCGCGGACATCGACGATCTGCAAAAACAAGCGGACGATCATCGTGAAGAACGTCGCGGCGAGGCCGATCGCGCGGAATCCATGGTCGAAGGCGAGGTCGCGCGCTTCTTGGAAGCGTATCGGGGACGTCGGGTCGGCCCCACGATCACGGCCTTGCGGGCTCATGTGTTGGCCGTGGCGCGCGCCGAGGCCGAACGCGTTCTGAGCGGTGCCGGACTGGCGTTGGCGGGTGAGCGAGAACGGCGCGCGATGCTGGATCTGGCCGAGGGAATCGCCAAGAAGTTGTTGCACGTACCACAGGTGGTTCTGAAAAAGGGTGGTGCGGATCCGATCGACGGCGCGGCGCTGGTCGCGTCCGTTCAGCGCTTGTTCGAACTGGAGGTGGCGGACGCCGCGCAGGGCTCCGTTGCGGAATCCGACGTCGAAGCTTCCTCGGCAGGAAAGCTGGGGGGAACGTGAGCACCTCCGGCGCGTCCCAAGAGCCGGCGCAGCTGGTCATCGGCACTCGTGGCAGCGCTTTGGCGCGCTGGCAGGCCGATCACGTCGCCGCCGAGTTGGGGCGTCTTCATCCGGGGCTGCGGATCGTGCAGAAGATCATCGTGACCGACGGTGATCGCTTTCAAACCGGGCCGGTCATCGACCTCGGTGGCAAGGGCGTGTGGGTCAAAGAGATCGAGGAGGCTCTTCTGGCCGGAACGATCGACCTGGCGGTACACAGCCTGAAGGACGTGCCCGCCGAGCTCGCCGCGGGATTGGTGCTCGCGGCCATCCCCCCACGCGCCGATCCGCGAGATGTCCTCGTCAGCCGCGGTGGTCAGAGCCTTGCGTCCTTGCCGCCCGGCAGCCGGGTGGGCACGTCCAGCCTGCGGCGAGTTTGTCAGGTGCGCGCGCTGCGCCCCGACCTGGCGGTCGAGTTGTTGCGTGGGAATGTCGACACGCGCCTGCGAAAGGTCGCCGACGGCATCGTCGACGCGGCGATCCTGGCGGCGGCCGGGTTGGATCGCCTGGGGTTGTCGGGCCGCATCAGCGAGCGTCTGTCACCCGACGACATGTTGCCGGCGATTGGACAGGGGGCCCTGGCGATCGAAACCCGGGCCGACGACGCCCGCGTCCGCGCGTTGTGCGTCGCGCTTTCGGACCGCGACGCGGAGCTGACCGTGGCCGCAGAGCGCGCCCTGCTGGCGGGTCTGGGTGCCGGTTGTCGCACGCCCGTGGCTGGTCACGCGATCGTGAACGCGGGCGGGATGGTGTTGCGCGGATTGGTCGGGCGCCCGGACGCCAGCCTGATCCTGAGGGACGAGGAGCGCGGTCCCGCTCATCTCGCGCCGGAGATTGGGTCGACCCTCGCCGCGCGCCTGCTCGCCCGAGGCGCGGATCGCATTTTGGCCGAACTGGCCTGAATCACGTGTTTTTTTGACCGCTTCGGGGGGGCACCCTACGATCCACGGCAGCCGGGCGTGGCAGATTGGGTGCGCGCGGCGCGATGCGGATGTCGAGGTCGATGCAAGAGCAAGGGGCACCGTGGCCGGCGCGACGGGCGCCGCGAAAGCCATGTCTTGGTTCTCGCTGGAGGGCCGGCATTCTGCGGGTCGTCGGTCTCGGCTTTGGTTTCGGCGTGGCCTCCAACACCGGTTGCGCGACCGTCCCCCGCGCCGCTGCCTCGGCGACGGCCGAGCAGGAGCGGGTGGTCTTGGGGTTGCGGGCCAAGAACGCCGGCTACGTGCGCCAGATCGAAGAGCTGGAGAATCGGGTATTCATCCTGGAGGATCAGTTGGACAGCTGGAGGTTGGCGACCGAGCAGAAGGCGCCCGCGGTCTTGCCGTCGGTCTTGCCGTCGATCCTGCCCTCCCGCTTGCCCGCGATCTCATCCACGGGGGCCGGGCGTTCCGGTTCGCAGGACGACGGGCCCGACACCGTCGAGACGACGATCGTCGCGGAACACGCGGTGGACTACACGGGCGACGCCGCGCAGGGGGACGCGGCGCCCGGTACGCGTAACCCGGCCGGGTCCCCGCGCCCCTTGCTTCGGTTGTCGTCGACCCCCGCCGCGCGGGAACGTTCGGCGCGCCTGGTGACGACGACCGCCACGGCTCCCGAGCCCGGGGCCGACGCGCGGCTCGTTTCGGCCGGTCGCGCGACGCCCGACCCGCTGCGCCTCTACCGCGACGCTCTCGAGACGCTGCGCGCTGGTCGCCCCGACGCCGCCTTGTCCGAGTTTCACCGCTTTCTCGACGCCAATCCCGTGCACGACTACGCCGACAATGCTCAATATTGGATCGGCGAGTGCCACTACGCCTCGCGGCGGTTCGGTGCCGCCGCGCGCGCGTTCCGCAACGTCGTCGAACGATATCCACGCGGCAACAAAGTGCCCGACGCCATGTTGAAGCTGGGCTTCACGCTGCAAGCGATGGGGGATGAAACCGGCGGCCGCGCGGTTCTAGAGTCTTTGGCACGCGCGTTTCCCAAGCACGATGCCGCGCGGCTAGCCAGCGAACGCTTGGCGCATCCCGAGGCCTCGCCCATGGGGGCCGGAGGGCCCGCTGCGTTCGGCACCGTCTTGCCGCTCGCACGGCCGTCCACCGCCGCCGATCCCGCCGAGCTGCACCGTATGGCTGGGGTGCGCCGATGACGGCGGGTGCGCGATGAGGCGCGCTCTGTTGGTTGCCTTCATCGGCCATGTCGTACCTGCGGGCTTCCCATCACCTGCGGTGGCCCAGCTCACGAACGACGAAGGGCCAGCCGGGATCTACGGACTCGACACCGACGACGAAACGGAAACCGTGCCACCCGCCGAGGGTACCGCCGCGGGGCGGGGCGCCCGGGCGACGACTCACACGGTTCATAAGGGAGATACGCTGTGGGACATCTCGCGCTCGTACTTCAACGATCCGTGGCGATGGCCCAAGGTCTGGGCCCTGAATCCCGAGATCGCGAACCCGCACTGGATCTTTCCCGGTCAGATGGTCCGTTTGCGCGACGAGACCCCGCCAGGACTTGCGGTTGCGACGGAGGCGTCACCGCCGCCCAGCGATCCCCTCGAACCGGGCGTCCAACGGTCGCCAGCGCCGACGGTCGCCGAACCATCATCGGACACGCGGGACTTACGCCAGCTTGGTTTCGTGGACGACGACAATCTCAAAGCGGCGGGAACCATCAACGGCTCCTTGGAAGAGAAGCAGTTGCTGGCGAGCGGTGACCACGCCTACGTGGAATTTCCCGCCGGAAAACCTCCGAAGGGGGGCACGCACTACGCCGTGTATCAGGTCGACATGGAACACCCCTTGCGGGAACCAAAATCCGAAATGGTTCTTGGGTATCTGGTCCACGTCTACGGGGAAGTCGTCATCGACAACTTGACCGACCGGGCGATCGCGAACGGCCGTCTCATCGGTCTGAGTGAGCCGGTCGAACGTGGCTATCGCGTGGGACCCGTGTTTCGCCAACTGAGGTCGGTGAAGTCGAAGCAGAACCTGGCCGATATGACCGCGCGGATCATCGCCTCCGTTGAACCCAACATGCTGATCGCGAATCAGATGTTCGTGGTCTTGAATCGAGGACGGCGCCATGGCGTCGAGATCGGAAACCGGTTCTTGGTGTTGAGACAGGGCGACGGAATCAAGCGCGTCATGGAGGATTGGGAGGCAAGCGATCATCGTTTCCCTCCGCACGCGGTCGCCGAAATACTGGCGGTGGACGTGCAAAACGAGACCACCGTCGGCTGGATCTCGCGCGCCACGCGCGAGTTGCACACGGGCGACCTGGCGGATTTGCGTCGCGGTTACTGACCACGATCGGACTGCCGCCAACCCCCGCACTGCCCTTGCCCGACCAGGAAAGGCCGAGACGATGCCGACCGGGAACGGCTACCTTGCCCAGAGTTCGCCTTCCCGAAACCTTCGAGTTTCGACCCGAAACCGGCGCCCGCTTGTGCCAGATGCGGTGAACGTCTGCTCAGCGTGCAATGCAAGTGATTGAACTTGCAGTGTTTTACTGGGGGTTGCTTGACCAGGGGGGCCGAGGAGGGTATCTCCACCGCCTCCTATGTTGGGTAACTTGGGCCACAACTCGTCCGTCCGAACCTCGACAATGTTGGGTATGGGAGTCGACCTGCCAACGCGCTTCGGTGTCGTGCAGCATTCAGATGCGCGTTTTCCCGCGCGGCTTTCCGATCTGGCAGTGCCTCCGCGCGCGCTCTGGGTGGCGGGAGGGGTACCTGGCGATCACGGTCGATCCATCGCAATCGTGGGTTCGCGGGCCGCGACGACTGCCGCCACGTCCAGGGTATTCCAGCTCGCCGCCGATTTGGCCGCCGCTGGTTGGGCTGTGATTTCAGGCGGAGCGTTGGGCATCGACGCTGCCGCCCACCGAGGGACTCTTGCGACGAAGGGGCCGACGTACGCGGTTCTCGGCTGCGGCATCGACGTCGTCTATCCCGACCGGCACGCACGCCTGTTCGATGAAATCGTGGCGGCGGGCGGTGGCCTTCTGTCCGAGTACGCCCCGGGCACGCCCCCACGGCCGGGCCAGTTCCCCGCGCGAAATCGGCTGGTGGCGGCGCTGGCCAGTGCCATCGTCGTGGGCGAATCGCGGACCGGTTCGGGCGCGCTGATCACGGCGCGGCTGGCGATCGGCTTGGGGCGCACGCTGCTCGCGATTCCGGGCAGCGCTGGGACGGACGCACTGCTTTCACGCGGCGCCGCCGTGGCCGTCGAAAGCGCCGACGATGTTCTGGAAGCGCTCGCGGGCAGGCCGGTTCGGGCACCCGCCGTCCCCGCGCCGTTTGACAATTTGTTGCGGGCCCTCGGCGATGGGCCGGTTGCGGCCGATGCGCTCGCGGGGCGCCTGGGTTTGTCTCTCGCCGAGACCCTTGGGCTTCTCTGCGAGGCCGAGCTTCGGGGCTTCGTCGGTCGGTTGGCCGGCGCGAAGTTCGAGGCGCGGATCAAATCAAGATTCGAGGCGTCGCGTGGCCACTAAAAAGAGCGCCGTGAAAGCCAAGGAGCCGTCCCCCATTTCCACAACCAAGGTCGCAACCAAGCTCGCAACCGTCCCCTCGGCGAAGGCCGCAATTTCGCCGACCGACGCCTCCGGCGAGCCCGTGACGCCGTCGGCGAAGACGGCCTCACCGCCTAAGGTCAAGTCCGCGACGCCCACGACCAAGCCAACCACCAAACCAGGCACGAAGAAGAGCCCGCCCACAGTCCAGGCCAAGGCCAAGGCCAAGGCCAAAACCAAGGCCAAGGCGCCCGACGAAAAGCGGCTGGTCAAGCATGCCGTCGCCGCCAACGACGTGGGCAGCCCCGACAATTCCGAGGAGGCCACGGGTGAAATGGCCGATGCCAAGCCCAAAAAGGCGCCGCGGGGCTCGGGGGGGACCCTCGTGATCGTGGAATCACCCGCCAAGGCTAAGACGATCAAGAAGTACTTGGGTGCGGGTTACGTCGTCAAGGCGTCGGTCGGACACGTGAAGGATCTCCCCAAGAAGAAGATGGGGATCGACATCGAGCACGATTTCGCCCCCGAGTACGTCGTTATCGAAGGCAAGAAGAAGGTTCTAGACGAAATTACCGCCGCCGCGAAGTTGGCATCGCGCGTGTTGTTGGCACCCGACCCCGATCGCGAGGGCGAGGCGATTGCCTGGCACCTGGCCGAGGAGGTTCGTCCGTCGAACGCGAACATCTTTAGAGTCCTGTTCAACGAGATCACCAAGAAGGCCATCACGGAATCCATCAGCCACCCGATGGCTCTCAATATCCACAAGTTTGAATCGCAACAGGCCCGCCGGATCCTGGATCGCTTGGTCGGTTATCAGATAAGCCCCGTGCTTTGGACCAAAGTCAAACGCGGTCTATCGGCTGGCCGCGTGCAATCCGTCGCCGTGCGCCTGGTCGTCGAGCGCGAGGCTGAAATCAAGGCATTTCTCCCGGTCGAGTACTGGACCGTCGACACGACAGTCGAGGGCGGCAACCCGCCTCCGTTCGTGGCCAGGGTGGTCAAGCTCGATGGCAACAAGGTCGAGTTGCACCACGAGGGCGAGGCCCGCGACGTGGTGCATGCCCTGGAGGCCGCGCCGCCGCGCGTGGCATCGGTCGAGCGCAAGGAGCGCCGCAAGAACGCGCCGCCGCCGTTCATCACGTCCAAGTTGCAGCAGGAGGCGTCCAGCAAGCTGCGGTTCTCGCCCAAGCGCACGATGGGGTTGTGCCAGCGGTTGTACGAGGGCGTCGAGATGGGCGACGAGGGGCCGATCGGTCTCATAACCTATATGCGCACCGATTCGACCCGCATTTCGGACGACGCGTTGGGCGAAGTGCGCGCCTACATCGCCGAGAAGTTCGGGCCGGCATCGTTGCCCGCGCAGCCGATCGTCTACAAGACCAAGAAGCAGGCGCAGGACGCACACGAGGCGATTCGCCCGACGGGAATGAAGTACGATCCGGAAACCGTGCGCCGGCTGTGGTCGACGGGCAAGGGCGGCGGGCGCGACGAGCGCGAGAACGAAGACTTGCTGAAGCTGTATGCGCTGATCTGGAACCGCTTCGTCGCGTGTCAGATGGTGGCCGCAGTGTTCGACCAGACCAGCATCGACATCGAGGTCGGACGGGTGGGCTTGCGGGCAAGCGGCCAGGTCATGAAGTTCGCGGGGTTTCTGGAGGTTTACGCCGAGACGGTGGAAGACGGCGCCGTGAGCGAGGATGAAGGAACCGGCGCGCTGCCCGAGGTGAGGGAGGGCGAGATCCTGAAACTGCTGGCGGTGCGGCCTGAACAGCATTTCACGCAGCCCCCGCCGCGATTCTCCGAGGCGACCCTGGTCAAGGAGCTGGAGGAAAAAGGAATCGGCCGCCCGTCCACCTATGCGGCCATCCTGTCGACGATTCAGGATCGCGGATACGCGGAGAAAAAGGAAGGTCGGCTGAATCCGACCGAGCTTGGCGTGATGGTCAACAGCCTGCTCGTCAAGAGCTTCCCGGAGATCGTCAGCACCGACTTCACCGCGCTGATGGAAGAGCAACTAGACCAGGTCGAGGAAGGCAACGCCGATTGGGTGAAGCTCCTTCACAGGTTCTATGAGCCGTTCAAGATCGATTTGGAAAAAGCCAAGATCGAGATGCGCGATTTAAAACGCGAGGAGAAGCCGACCGATCAGATCTGCGAGAAGTGCGGCAAGGCGATGGTCATCAAGTGGGGCCGCAACGGCCATTTCCTGGCGTGCACCGGCTACCCCGATTGCCGCAACACCAAGGAGTACACGACGAGGGCGGACGGCACTCTCGAAATCGTGCCCAGCACCCGGCCCACCGACCAACTGTGCCCGACTTGCGGGTCGCCGATGGTGATTCGGCGCGGGCGATTCGGGGAGTTCCAGGCGTGTTCGCGTTACCCCGAATGCAAGACCACCAGTCCTCTCTCGCTGGGCGTGGCGTGTCCCAAACCCGACTGCGGCGGCTATTTGACCGAGAAGCGGTCCAAGCGCGGCAAGGTCTTCTTTGGCTGTTCGAACTATTCGCGAACGAAGTGCGACTTCGTGTCGTGGGATCGGCCACTTCCCCAGGTCTGTCCGAAGTGCGCGGCGCCGTTCCTGGTCAAGAAGGTCAGCAAGGCGGGCAATCGCATCCGTTGCATCAAGTCGGACTGCGACTACAGCGCGGACGAGGAAGCCCCCGAGGCGGGCGCCGCGTCCGCGTAATCCCGGGCGGCGGGGACATCGTCCACCAGATCAGCCGTGGTTGAAGCTGGAAACTTTCCATGAGTGAAATCGCGGACGTCGTCAACGAAACCATCGAGCGCGCCTCCGAAGGGCGGTTGAACTCCATCATCGCCCTGGCGGTGGCTATCACCGCGACCTTCATGGCGCTGTGCAATGTCAAGGACGGCAACATCGTTCAGGCCATGGCGCAAGATCAGGCCTTTGCCGTCGACCAGTGGTCCTACTATCAGGCGAAGGGCACCAAGCAGAATCTGGCCGAGGCGATGTTCGATCAGCTGAGCTTGGAACGGGAAATCCGACCTGACTTTTCCGTCGACGCGCGCGCACGCTTGGACAAGAAGATCGCCGAGTACGCCGCCGGCGTGAAGAAGTACGAGCAAGAAAAGGGACAGATCAAGACGAAGGCGGAGGACTTTCAGCGAGACTACGACCGGTTGAACCTGCACGATGATCAGTTCGATCTGGCCGAGGCGCTCATGTCCGTCGCTATCGCGCTGTTCGGGATCACGGCGCTCACGCGGAAGCGGCTGTTACTGGGATTTGCAGCGTTTCTGGCTGGGCTGGGAGTGCTGTTTGGGTTGGCGGGATTTCTCCAGTGGGGCATTCACCCGGATTTCCTGACGCGCCTGCTGTCGTGAGGGGACCGATCTCAGAGCGGGAAGGCGGCTCGCTGCCGCTCGCGCCTCCCCGCACCCCACCTCGCTCCGGCGGGCAAAGCCCACCTGCGCTCGCCCTCTTCGAGTACGCCGAAGAATCTTCGGCCCGCAGGACGATTCTCGAAGGTCGTAGATCACGCGCCGGTGGCCGGCGCGGGCTGCCGAGCCATCACCGTGACGCATTCCACGTGCCGCGTCTGCGGGAACATGTCGAACGGTTGCAAGATCGTCGGTGAATATCCCGCTTTCATGAGGACGGCGACATCACGGACGAGCGTCTCGGGGTTGCACGATACGTAGACGATGGTCTTCGGCCCGAACGCTATGAGCTGGGCGAGGAACTCGTCACCGCATCCTTTTCGCGGGGGATCGAGAATCACCGCGGTGGAGTCGCCCGAGCTGCCGACAACGGCGAAAATTCGCGTGGCGTCGGCGGCCACGAACCGCGCGTTGGCGATGTCGTTTCTGGCCGCGTTGTCTCGAGCGGCCCGCACCGCGCCGGGGCTGATCTCGACGCCGATTGCCTCGGTGAATCGTGACGCGGCCGCCAGCGCGAACAGCCCACTTCCCGCGTAGGCGTCGACCAGAACGGACGCTCCGCCGCCGGCCGCCGCGTCGACCACGAACTGGACCAGGGCCGGCAGTAGGAAAGGGTTGTTCTGGAAAAACTCGCGGGCGAAGAATTCCAGTTTCAAGCCGCCGACATGCTCGGTCACGCGGGCGTCGGGGTCGGTCGTCACGCCTGACGCCGCCTCGCGAATCAAGAACGACGCCCCCAGGCGGCCGAGGGGCGCGGACGCGGCTATCCGCGCGCGCAGGGCGGGAAGGGCGGCGTTGATGCCGTCGGTGGCCAGGGGGCAACGCTCGACGTCGACGACCTCGTGCCGTCGTCCCATCTTCAAAAAGCCGAGCGACACCGGTTGACCCGGGCGTGGACGGTCGTGGTGAGGCGTGATTTTGGACCGATAACCAAAGTGGCGCGGAGAGCCGACGCAAGGCGCGACGTGGTCCGCGCAGCCGAGCGGCGCCGCGAGATCGCGCAACACTTTGGTTTTCCAGTCGAGCTGTCGGCCGTAGCTCAAGTGTTGTAGCTGACAGCCACCACAGGTCCCGAACAGCGGGCAGGCCGGCGTCACCCGGTCCGGGGAGCGAAACAGAACGTCGACGAGATCGGCGGCTGCGCCGTCAATATCGCGCCGCCAGATCCGGGCCCGAACCTGCTCGCCCGGCGCCGTGAATGGAACCCGCACCGATACTGGCGGCTCTGGTTCGCCCGCGTCCGTGTTCGCGCTTCCGCTCGCGCCCGTGTCCCCGCTGCCGTGCGTGTCCGTGTCCGTGTCCTTGTTCGTGCTCTCGTTCGCGTCCGTGTGCCCAGCCGCTTGGGCGAGCGTTCCGATCCCGTTTCCGTCGTGGTCCAGATCCACGATGGCGACATCGACAGTGTCAGGCGCAGTTTCAAGAATGAACGGCGCGCCAAGGTCAACTCTTCGACGGACGCGTCGGGTCACGACCGCAGTCTGCCCAATGGGTGCGTTTTCGTCGAGCAGGCTCGGTGGACCGGCAGGACCGAAGCGTGGGCATCAGAGTCTGGGTCTGCGCGGCGCGCGCATTCCCATCACCAGACCCACGAGGACCAGAGCCGTGCCCGCAAGGCTGATCAGCGTGAGACGTTCCCGGCGAACGGCGCTGCCGAGGATGAGGGCGATGACCGGGACGATCACGCTCACGTAGCTGGTGCGCGAAACGGGCCAATGGTTGATCAGCCAAGACATGATCACGAAGGCTCCCAGCGAGCCGGCCACCGTGAGATACAAGATAGGGCCGAGGGATGCCCAACTGGTCGGCCATCGGTGCGTTTCGCCCAAGGCCCAGCTTTCCAAGCAGGCCATCCCGGCGCCGATCGCGCAGCCAATGGCGTTCACGCCGATCGCATCTTGACGGGGGCCCCTTTTCAGCAAGATGGACCCGACGCCAGCGACGGTCGCGCTCGCCAGGATCGCCGTCATGCCGATCGGGGAAGTGTGAGCGCGAAAGCCGCTGCTGAACAATAACGCGACGCCGGCGACCGCGATGATCGCGCCGGCCAATTTCGCCGGCGCGAGGCGCTCCATGCCGAGCGCGCGGGTCAAAAGGGCGCTCGACAGTGGAATCGTCGCGAAGAACACGGCCGACAGGCCAGACGGAACGCGCTTTTCGCCCCAGTAGAGAAGCGGAAGCTGAATTCCAAATTGGCAGATCCCGTAGTATGAAGCCGCGCGCAACGCAGGACCTCGTGGCAACGTTCGCCCGCGCGCCATTCCCCACGCCGTCAGCAGCAGCGCCGCCAACCCGAGCCGCAACGTGACCGCCCAGACGGGCGCCAAATCGTCATTTCCCAGGCTGATGGCCAAAAACGTGCTGCCCCAGATGGCGGCGCAGGCCGAGAACGCAAGCCAAGCCTGGCCCTCCGATGTCGAAGGCGGCCCTGCGGAGCTCTTGGCGGCAGCGGCGTGATTCACGAGGTCAGGCGGCGGCCGGTGTTTTTCGCCGTGCACTGGTCAGGGCCATGCAGGCAAGAAATACGACGCGCGGGACTTTCCTCTCACCACTTGCGTAGTACGCCACCGAACGTCGCGACAGATCCAGAACCTCTGCAACGCCAGAGAGCGATAGTCCCTGGCCCCGCATCCAGCGCTTAAATTCCCCCGGCGTCATCACTTCGTCCGAATAGGGCATTTCGCGGGGGTGGGCCTGGTACCAGAGCGCATCCGCCGCCAGGTCGATGGCGGTCCCTCGCCACGCAATCGCGTAGCCGTCGTCTAAGATGCGGACCCGACGGAACACGCTGGGATCGGACAAGGGGGCGAACAACGCGCGCCGCGCGATATCTTTTCGCAGGTCCTTCACGGTGACCGCGCCATTTCTCCAGTGCAGGGTCAGCCTCAGGTTTTGGGGATCGGGTTCAATGAAATCGATTCGATGTGACATGGGTGACCTTCCCAACTCAGTTGCGCTTGACCCACTCAGAGGCCAGAAGATCCTGATGATCCGCCGCCCAGTCCAATACGCGACGTAGTTCGGCGGCTGGGATCGAGCCGGCGAGAACCGTCAGATCGGCAATCTTGATCTGTACGGCCTGGCCAGCGACCAGGGCATGAAAGTGTGGTGGGTTGTGATCGTCCACGTAGACACAGATGCGAATAGGGCCGAGTCGATGAACGGTCGGCACCCCCTCAGCCTAGTGCACAGAGTGCATCAGCGCAACGCCGAGTCCTTGGGCTTTTAGCTCGGCCTGCGCCCGAAGGCGCGGTTGTTCGCGCGCGCAGCGCAGCGCTCGGACCCGCGCGGAGGCCGTCCGGTCTGGTTTACACTCCAGGTGCATGGGGGATCCGGTGCACACGTTTCACGCCCTGGCTTTCGTCGAGAATTTTTCGTTGAAAGAGTTGGCGGCACGCTATCCGGAAGCCAAGCGGACCCACCATAGCCTTTGGTTTCCCGCGGCCACCGGCGGGACGGTGTTCATGTATCCGTCGGGGGCCATGGTGTTCCACAACGTCGGACAGGCCGGCCGCGAGGCCGAGGTGCTGCGCTTGCGGCGGGCCTTGCCCAGGGTCAGTGACGCGCAGGTGCTGAGCGAGGAGTTCTCGGTCCGCGAGGTGCCTGGGGCGCGTCCCGATATCGAGGGTGGCGTGTTGATCCTGGACCAGCTGAGCTTCGAACGCGCGGGCGTGGTGGCCGTGTCGATCGCGCAGAGCGCGGCCATGGAGTACTACGAACGCATCGTCGATCAGATGTTCACCGAGACGGATCGGTTGGTCGATCGACTGGAGAAGACGGGGACCATGCCGGTGTTCACGCGGGCGTTACACCGGTTCATCGGCGCGGCCATCGGGACCCGCAGCGAGGTCTTGTCCGTTCTGCACCTTTTCGACAAGCCCGACGCCGCCTGGGATGATTCCGGGGCCGAGGAGATCTACCGCCAACTGCGGGTGGAGTTCGATCTGGCGGATCGGCACCACGCCCTTGAGCTGAAACTGCGCAGCGTGCAAGAGGCGCTGGAGTTGGTCACGGACATCGCGCGCGACAAACGCCTGGTCTGGTTGGAGATCTCGATCGTGCTTCTGATCGTTCTCGAAATTGTGATCGGTTTCGTCCGTCGCTGATCGCAGGGGGCCTTCCCAGGCCCCTTGCGGCGGCGAAGCCGCTCTAGAACACGGGCCGAAGAAGAACCGTGCCCTGCCAGTGTGAGGAGTTGCGAATCTGTTCGGCGGCGCGTCGTCCCCACGTCCATCCGAAACGCCCCGGCTGCTCGTCCGTGTCACCGAGCACGATGAGATCGGTCCGGGTGATTGCGGCGTGGATGGCAAGCTCGATTCCCGGCGCGCCAACCAGGCAGGTGTGTACGCATCGTATTCCCTGCGACTGCGCCATTCTCTGCCGTCGAACGAGCGCTTGATCGATTTCGGTCAACAGGGCGTCGCCCGTAGCCAGGGCGTCGGGGTTCTTGTGCAGGAACGCCTCGGTGAACGCATCGAGAACATGAACGATGTCGACCAACGCGTCAGCGGCAAGCGCGATCCCAAACGCCAACCGGCGGGCGCTCTCTGATGCGGGCGAGAAATCCATCCCCACCACGATGCGCTTCGGTCGGAGAGCCGTCCGACTCCGCCAGGTGGCCCCCGTCACCGCCGCGGTCGGGTCGGAATCGTGTTTCG
>JADGRC010000444.1 GCA_017881245.1 Pseudomonadota bacterium | reverse complement strand
AGCTGAGCCCGCGAGCGATTCATCAGCGTCTGGAACGGGCTGGGGCGCTTCGACAGGCCTCGCGTGTCGCGTAGGCCGATCGCCGGGGCCTTTCACGGCGGAAGCGGCCTGAGCGTTGACGAGAACGAACCGGCTCAGGTGCGAAGTTGCGGTTGAGGCTTCTCGTTCTCGCCGCCAGACGGGTTGATTACCCCGGTAAATCATGCTAACCGAAGGGTATGGCGCTCGCTCAATCCAGGCTGACCGTGCAGGGGCAGGTTTCGGTTCCCGCCGAAGTGCGAAGAAGGTTGGGCATCGGCCCTGGTTCCCTGATCGAGTGGGAACAAGAAGGCGAGATGCTGGTCGTCCGCCGCGCCGCCAAGTACACGATGGAAGACTTGCACCACGCGCTGTTCCCCAAACGGCCGGCTCGGAAGAGCGAGGAGGAGCTGCGCGAGGGGATCAGTGCGCACATCCGCAAGAAACATGCGCGCCGTTGACACGAACGTCATCGTACGCCTGGCCACCCGGGACGACGCCACCCAGGTTGCCGCGGCGCAGGCTTTCATCGCGAAGGGTGGTGCCTGGGTTTCACACATCGTACTGGTCGAGCTCGCCTGGGTACTGGACTCGGTCTATCGATTCGATCGGAAAGCGATCGCGACGGCCATCGAGATGCTCCTCCAGCAGGAACATGTGACCGTCCAGGAAGCCGAGGTCGCGGCATCGGCCGTCGACCTGTATCGGACAGGCAAAGGGCGTGATTTTGCCGATTGCATGATTGTCGAGGTTGCTCGCAAGGCCGGTCATTTGCCGGTCGGGACCTTTGCTCAGAAGTTGGCGAAGGTCGACGGCGCCGAGCGAGTCTGAATCCGGAAGGCGGCCTGGCGATTGTTCCCACACTTCCAAGGCGGCTCACCATCGGAGAGCCGCTCCGATGGCACCACCCAGCATGATTCGACTTTCGATCACGGTGCTGCGGCTGGTGTCAGCGTCCTTGAAATCGACCCGGGCTCCGGGCGTCAGATTGGCCTGGGCTTGAAGAAAAAGGACGACGGGACCTGCCAGCCCGACCTCCCCCCTGATCACGGGCCGAACCGCAATCCGGACCACGCTTTGAGAGGACGCCAGCGGAAGACCGGTCGTGCCGCCGTTCGCGCGCGGCGTGACCTCGATCCGATCAGGCCCAATGTTTGCCTCGACTGCCAACCACCACGAGTCCACCCACGCGTACTCCCATCCGACCCCGGCAAGCAATGACCAAATGACTACCGAAGCGTCCGCCGGAGCAGCCTCGGTGGCGAAAACGGAAGCTGCGCGGGTCACCGAAAGGCCCACGGTGGGCGAGCCTGCCCGCCTCTTCCCCGTGACCGCCCAGGAACCAGCCAACGTTGGACCGGCGAGAAACAGCGGATCGCCCCCCTCCCCCGTCGCAACGTAGCCGAACCTCAGGTCGACCCTTCGCTCACGGGCCGCGCGCGGCAATGAGGGTGAGGGTGAGGGTGAGGGCGAGGCCGAAACGATGGACCTCGCAGCAGCAGCCGGGATCGGGACTGCGGATCCCCCGGCCTCCAGCGGCGCCAACAAAACGGAACGAAGAATCTGGGCGATCGCCTCGCAGTTGGCCTCGTCGAAGGTCGCCGCCGCAACAATCCGGGCGGCGGGCGCCGTGTCCCCGACAGTCAACCAGCGAAGAATCACGTTGGATGAATCTCGAATGTCGACGAGTACGCGACGGCGCGTTATCCCCGACACGCGATCGATCGCTAAATCGCCTGGGGACGGATCAACTTGCGACCGCCGCCATTCCACGGCGATGCCCTCGAGACCGAGCAGGGTGTCCACCGCCCGCGCCATCCGCCATGAATTGCCGCGCTCACCCAAAAGGGTAACGGCGACAATTGCCCGCGTCGTTGGCGGGACCTCGCCATGCACAACGCCGATGCCCGAAAGTGCGCACATGCCCGACAACGATGAGATCACCATCAGGCGCAGGCGCAGGCGCAGGCGCAGGCGCACGCGTAGGCGCACCCCCGACGGCACGGGACGGCGTGCGGGCGTCACCGAAGAGCACGAAGGCGCTGAGTTGCCCGCGGCAAATATGCGGATCCTGGAAACCGGGTGATTATCTCCCGCCAGACGGCTCGCTCCTCGTTGGGGCGACCGAGGCCAGCCAGGGCACGCGCGGCACCGTCCAGCGCTTCCTCGACCAGCGGTCCGGCCGGGACGCGCTCGCGGTAGGCACGGAACGCCGCCAGCGCGCCGCTAAAGTCGCCCCCGTCCAACAGCAGTTGCCCCGAAGAAACCAGGGCCACCTGGGATTCCGCCGCCGCCGGATACTGCATTTGCAATTGCCGAAAGAACATCACGGCCGCGGCTCGATCTCCACGCGCGCGCGCCGCCGTCCCACTTGCCAGCAAGGCGCTGGCGGTCGGAAGTGGTGGCGAGGGCTGAGATGCGATCGATTGTCCAGGCCTCTCCGTGGGCACGGACCAACGCGCTGGCATCCGACGCTCCACCGGAGCGGGAACCTGGTTCAACACCGGAGGTTCGGTGGGCATCACCTGCTTGGGAACAACCGGCATGTCGGTGGATCGCGAACCAGGGACATCACGCCGCACCGCCAGCTCGGCGACATCGCGCTGTTGGAATTGCCGCGAGCGCCGCGGTTCGGCGACGGCGACCGCCACCGGGGCCGGCACCGCAACCGGCACCCGGACCGGCATCGCGACCGGCACCGTTGCCGGCACGGTTGCTGGCACCGTTGCCGGCGCGGTTGCAATCATCGGCACCACGAGCGTCGCCGCCAACGCGGGCTTCGCGGCGGGATTCAAGGCTACCGGCGCGACCGCGCTGGGCGCCCGATTCGACGAGCGGACCGAAGGCGCCACCCTTTGGTCTCCGCGCAAGGTTCGTCGGGCCGGGAACAGCGCCTCGGCCACGGTTGACGCGAGCCGAACCAGCTGTTGCCTGGCCGCCACGGCGCCGGCGCTGGTGCCCAGTATCAACACAACCACCATCAGGCCCGGTATCGCGCGGCGCTTTTCAACCGATTCGATGCGTTTCAGGCGCGACAGGGCCAGGTCGGCGGCGGCCGCCACGACCGCCTCGTCTCCCGGCCGAACATCTCCCAGCGGATCGATATCGGTATTCAGGCGCGCCATGACCCGACAGTCGTCACAGGACGATACGTGCTCGTCATACCGACCCTGCTCGGCGTGCGACAGGGGCCCGCGACGAAAGCCGACGCCCAGATCACACACGCGGCCTCCTGATGCGTCGGGTGTCAAGGTTCCCTCGCGAACAAATCGCGGGCCGAAAGATCCGCGGCGATCCTGTTACGAAGGGTCGCTTTGGCCATGCGCAGACGGCTCTTCACGGTTTCCACGGGACAACCGCCTGCCGCGGCGATCTCGTCGATGCTGAAACCTTCGATGCAACGAAGTGCCAGGGCCTCGCCTTGCGCCGGGGGCAACTCATCGAGCAGCCTCCACAACACCGCCCGGCGAGCAGCCGCTTCCGCCTCGGCCGCCGGATCCGGCACGCTCGTCTGAACGCCATCCAGGTCCGAGAAAGGCACGGCTGCCTCATCGCCCGCGCGCCGACGCTGGTGTCGTCGTGCCGCAAGAGCCGTCATCACGGAAATGCGACAAGCAAAATGCGTCACCGAGCACTCCTCGCGAAAACCGGCGAGGCCTTTCATCAAACCGAACATCGCGTCCTGCAACACGTCGTTCGCGTCGGCTTGTGATTCGCCCACGACCTTGCGAATCACGCGCAGCATCGCGGGACCGAGCGCGTTCAACAGCGTCCGCGCGGCACGAACGTCCCCCGATCGGGCGGCCCGCGCCAACAGCTTGATCTCGTCCCGTGGCTCGCGGCCCTGACCCACGTCGTTCGCGGGGAGATTCTTCTTTGCGAAGCGGAGCACCACCCTCCCAGTATCCACCAACCGAAAACGGGGTCAGCGAAAACCATCAAAAAGCGCCCGGCATGACCGAGACTGACTCTCTTTCCAAGAGATGGATACTGGGGAGACATGGACAATCGGACCACCCTACTGATTTGGACCCTGGCGACGATGGAGATTGGCGGCCTTGCCTGCGACGGCGCGCGTTTCCGCCTCCTCGACAGTCGCCAGGACGCCGGCGGACCGACGGGAGGCTCGCCAAGCACGGGAGGTGTAACCGGGGGAACGGGCGGCGCCGCTGGTTCGGGAGGCGTCGGCGCCCGGGGCTCGACCGTCGTGGACGGCGGCGCGGGCGCCGCGTCGATGGGAGGAACGGTCGCGGGGACAGGCGGCGTGGCCGCGGCAGGAGGGCAAGCGGGACCGGTCAAGTTTGTCCCGGTGGATTCAAAAATATCGCGTCTGTGGCGCTGGCAAGCGTGCGGCTCGATTCCACCGATGACGGGAAGCGCGTTGCAGGCCATCTTCCCGCCCGCCGGGGACGCCCTGGCCGTCCTTTATGACGATGGACGGGTGCTGCTTTACCCCCGGCAGGAGGGCGCGGCCCCGAAGCTGTTACGTCCCGCGGGAACACCACCGACGAGCATCGCGTTTTCGCTGGACGGCGGCAGCCTGGCGGAGGTGGCCGCGGGCGTGGCGCGCCTGCGCGATGTCGCGACCGGCGCGACGGTACGCAACATGAAGGTGAACAGCTCTTGCACCGGCGACGCGGTGCGATTTTCCGCGGAGGGTACCCACGTGCTCGCCTGGGACCGAAAGTCACTGTGCGTGTGGCAGGCGAGCGATGGCGCGCTCGTCGGTCAGTTGGCGGGGGACTTCAGCTCGGCGGGCATGAAAAATGGCCGCATTCTGACCGCGGAGTTCGGCTTTCCACCCAGCGTGAAGAATTGGTCGCTATCGGGTCTGGACCAAACCCAAGTCACCCTGGAGGTGCCGACGGGAAAGATGTTGCCCACAACGGCTACAATTCCGGCCCAGGACGGATTGTGGATCTCACCGCGAGGCGACACCTTCGCGGGCCCCCTGTCCGATGTCAATGGAACCTTTTCCAGTGAAACCTTCGTGACCCTGTGGTCCGCCGATGGCAAGCTTCTCGAGTCGTTTCGCATACCCGACGGACTGGGGTTCAGCGGGCCCCCCTACGCCTATTCCGGATCCGGTGCCCTGGCATTGCTGGGCAACGAAGTCGTCGATATCGCTTCGAACAAGCACTGGACGAACACCGCGGTGGACTATGAGTTGTTTTCGTCGATCGACGCGACAGGAATGCTCGTCGCCGGTCTGTCCTACATCGACGATCTGCACACCGCGGCGGCCACGGGGGAAAACGGGAATCCCACCGCACGACGCCTGTTCGGATCGCTGCCTCAATCGCCGGGCACCCCGTCCAATTCACAAACCGTTCTCTCGATCTCGCCGGACGGATCTCGACTGGCCACCGCCAGCTCCACGCTGCCCAACTCGCTCTTGTGGCGCGTGGCCGCCGACTTCTCGGCGTCGGTGCCAGTGCGCTCCGTGGAGATTCCCGTCGAAGTCAGTTTCTCCGCAAACAGTCGCGAGGTCATCTTCTCGGGGGACGGATGGGGCATCTACTCCGCCGACGATGGCGCGTATCT
>JADGRC010000443.1 GCA_017881245.1 Pseudomonadota bacterium | reverse complement strand
GGGCTGGCGGGAATGGCCGGGGTGGCGGGCGGAGCGGCGGGCTTGGGCTCGTTCGTCTCCTTCGTCTCCGGCGGAGCGGCGGGCTTGGTTTCGTTCGCCTCCTTCGTCTCCCTCGTCTCCGGCAGTGCGGTCGGCGGAGTGCTCGGCGGCGCGGTGCCCCCCATTTTCGCCTCTGCAAAAGCGTCGGCGAGGTCGGGCGTCACAAGCGCCCTGGTCAGTTTGATTTCAGGCTCGATCTCGAGCGCCTTTCTGAACTGCTTGATGCCGAGATCGCGCTGCGAGAGCCCCACGATAATCACGATGCCGAGGTGGATGTGCGTCCGGGCCGCGACCGGATGGTCGTCGAGCCCCGCCGATGACGCGATGTCGAGCGCCTCTTTCAGGGTCTTCTGCGCGTCCTGGTATTTTTTGGCCTGATACGCGGTGATCGCGTCCTTGTTGAGTTGGGTGATCTTGTCGACCGCTTCGTCCTCCGTGCTCTGCGCGCGCGCCCCAAGCGGCTGCAACACAAGGGCCAAGAACGCGATGGTGACGCGCAACATCGAGGAGGGGCAATGGCTCATGTCGACGCTTGCCTCGGGAAGAAAACGTGAAGGCTGCGACCGAATTTCCCTTGTAACACGGATTCGGCCGATCTGATGGGGCAGAACGGCTCTTCAATTGGCGCGCGGCCCGCCAGCGCGTTGGTTGGTGATGCCGACAGCTACGCCGCATAGAACCGCCGCCCCGGAGAACACGATGCGCGCGTTCGGCGTTTCGCCGAGGATGGCCACGGCCCCGAGCGCGGCGATCACCGGAACACCGAGCTGCACGATGGCCGCCCGCGTGGCCGTGAGCCCGCGCAGGGCCCGATACCACGCCGCGTAGCCAAGCGCCGACGTCACGGCGCCCGATGCGATGGCCAAGACCAGGCCGATGGCGGTGGCCGACGCGTCGTGGAGCCTGACGGCGCTCAGCACGAGCGCCGGTGGCACGCCCCAAAGAAAGCTGCGAGCATTCGCCGCGAGCGGCTCTTTGGTCGTCCTTCCGATAAGCGAATAGACGCCCCACGCGATCCCGGCGGCCACCATCAGTACTATCCCGAAAGCATCGGGACGGGAGGCGGAGGGAAGCGTCAGTGTGGCGAGACCCGCGATAGCCAAAGTCAAGCCGACCCAGGTGCGTCGCCCGGATCTCTCTCCGCGGGCGAAACCCCAGACGATCATCGTGATCTGCACGGTGCCGAACAGGACGAGCGCGCCCAGAGCCGCGCCAATGCGAAGGTACGCAAAGGAAAACGGCGCCATGTACGCAAACAGCGCAAGAGGACCCGCGAGGGTGGCCCGCTGCACGGGGGGACGGGTTGCGCCACCCCTCATGCGAACCAGAACCGCCAACGTCAAGGCGCCGGCCACCAGTCTCACGAGCGTGAAGCTCGCCGCATCGATGTGCCGCCCGGCCAGCGCCAGGCGGGTCAGGATCGAGTTCGACGCGAAGGCGATCAGCGCCAGAGTCGTGAATGCAACGGTTTGCGCGGTGGGCGGCATGAGGCCCGGGAGGCTACTCCTGGCTGCAATGGTACCTAGGCCCTCCGGTGCGGCGCTTCGAGCATATCGGACAGGAATACCGCGGGAGGGCGACCGCCGGAGGTTGAATGCAACAGCTTTCCCTCGGCAGACAGATACAGGCACAGCGGAGTCCGATCGTGCTGCACCATCTGCGTGACCAGCGCGGCCACAGCGGGTTCGGGCGTATCGGCATCGCCGGCCACGCAGACATAGTGGGCGTCGAGGTATTCGTGGATCTCTTCTTTTGCGATTGTTTTCTCCACCAGTGCGCGGCAGCCTCCGCACGATTGTCGGCCGACAATTAGCAGCACCGCCCGCTTCGAGTCGCGGGCGGCCACCAGCCCCTCGGCGAGGGTGGTGTGCCAGGAATGCGGGGAGACGAAGTGCGGATGCGGGCCGGCCGCGCTCATGGCACCGTTCTATCACGACGCAGCCGACGACATGCCGACGACATGCCTTGCGCCGCTGCCCTCACCGGCCTTGCGCTATCGTGATCCGAACACGCGTCGTCTTAGCTCGCCGTCGACGTCGAGTTGCGTGAGCGCCGCGAAGCCACCCACGGGAACGCCGGCGATGACGACGATGGGGAACTCGTCTTGCTTGGCCGCGGCCGTGATCCACGAACGCTCCGCCTCGTCGTTGCTGACGTCCAGGACCTGAAACGCGATCTCTTGTGCCCGCAGCAACTCTTCCACCTTCGCTTTGGTGCGGTGGTCCTTGCCATCGAAGTAAACCAGAACCGGGGCGGGCGCGGTCGCGGCCGACGTCGCGGCTGCCGCGAACCCGTTGCCGTGCGAGGCTGGCTGCGGGACGGGAGGTTCGTCCACCGCGCGGATCGGCTTGCCGAGGAGATCATTCACCGTGCTTGCCAGTTCGCGTACCCGTTGCACCATCGGGTGGCCTTCTCCGGTACCCTCGCCTTCGAGCTTGCGGTGGGCGAACGCGCGCAGTCTGTCGGTGAAAGTGCTCATCATCATGTTGTTAATGCCAGCAAGCCTGACGAGCCGTCGTTTGTCAACGGTGGTCACGAAGGCGTGGTAGCGTTCATCTCTTCTTGGAGGAAGCTCTTTATGGCCGGACGTTACGGGATGACCTTCGCCGCGAAGTTCATCGAGCAGGGTAAGTACGCAGAGGCGGTCGAGGAGGCGACGCGCGCCTTCGAACGGGACGAGGACGACCCGGCTCCGCTCGTCGAACGGGCAACCGCGTACGCCTGGCTCGAACAGTACTCCGCCGCGGTGAACGATTTCGAGGCGGCGCTCGCGCTCGACGGGTCCGCCGGCGTGTTGGAGATCGACGTGGTCGACGACGCCTACTTCAGCGCCCTCCTGGGGGCGGCAAAGATCGAGGCGCGCACCTCTCTCGATAGTGCCGTTCTCACGCTCGCGCGGTACCGACGGGTTCTGCCGGGTGGACGGCACCTCGCGGACGCCGAGCTCTGGCCCGCGCGGCTGCGATCTGCCTCCGGCGCGCCCTGATGGGCCGCCGCCCTGACGTGGACTTGCCGGTTGGTCCCGAATACCAACGTGCGGGCGGCGCGGCACCTTGTTTCCCCAGTGGCCGGTGCGAGCTGTCGAGCGTCGTTCCTCGCGCCGGTCGAAGGGGACCGCGTCGTCCTTGGTGTGAGCTCGTGCCTCCCCACTGGTATCGCGATGGACGCGAAGTGGTCGTAGTTACATGGTAAACTCCACCCCGATGGTCCCCGTTGGCAATGAGCTCGATGGCCGGGTGTCGCGAGCGCGACGCCTGCGTGAATCGCGCCGAGCGGCGGTACTGAAAGTCGCGCGGCAGATCTTCTCGCGCAAGGGGTATCACGCCACCAGCATCCACGATCTCATCGAATCCGCTGACATCGCGCGCGGTACGTTTTATCTCTACTTTGAGTCAAAACGCGCCATCTTCGACGAGCTGCTCGATGGACTCGTCACGACGTTGCAGGCCCAGGTGAGGCGCATCGAAGTGGGGCCCGACGCGCCCGCGCCGGTGGACCAGTTGAATGCGACCGTGGATCGGGTCCTGGCAACGTTGTTCGACAATCGCGAGATGGCGCGCATTCTGCTTCGCGAAGCGGTCGGAATCGATACCGACTTCGACCGTAAGCTGTCCGATTTCTACGGTCGCATCGACGCCATGATCGTGAGCGCGCTCAACACCGGGCGGCAAATAGGTCTTGTTCGGCCCTGCGATCCTCAAGTGGTGGCGCGCAGCATCCTCGGCAGTATCAAGGAGGTTGTGCAGTGGGCGTTCGTTGAACAGGATCCCATGCACACGGACATCAAGCACATGGGGCGTGAAATGATCGCTTACATCCTGAGAGGCTGTTTGACCTGACGACGCAGCCCGAGATACCCGACTTTGTCTCGTACCTGCCTGATCGCGTGTGGTACCTGACCCACAGCGGGCGGGACATGTGGTGTCGACGACCGCATGGATTCTTCTTCACCTCGAGTGAAGCCGCGGTCGCCTTCGCAGCGGTTATGGGGACCGCGTTCGCGCTCGAGGCGATCGGCGTCGCCTCCAAGGATCTGGTGTCGGACGAAGGCATAGACGCGATGCGCCTCCTCGGCGTGACCCGAATCTTCGTCGATCCGCGGATCGACCCCGACAGCGGCGACGTTTTCGGAACCATCCTGCACATCACGTCCCCGGCGATGCAGCAGAGCTAATCGCCCCCCCGGCTCCAAGGACGTTGGTCTCCCACGTGGCTGACCAACGATTCGACCGAGCGATGCAGCAGAGCGAATCGCGCCCCATGTAACGCGTCGTTTTTACGCGATGAGTGGAACAAGGTAATCACCACGCGTAACGCATTGTTTTTACTATCTAAGATTCAGAACCGGCCGCGCAATTTTTTCGGCCGCCGCACCCGAAATACCTTGCTCTTTTGCTTCTTGGTCTCTACATTGTTCCCGTTCAAGAGTGAACTGAGATGTCAGTCTACTTCTTCCAGGAGCAAGCGTGACCGTAGAAGCTTCGCCAGTGAATCTCCGCACCGAAGCGGTCGCGATTGGAATCGACGTCGGCTCGACGACCGTCAAGGCGGTCGTCGTGGACCCGGTAACCAAGGAAATTCTGTGGAGCGACTACCTGCGCCATCAGACCAAGCAGGCGGAGTTCGTCCTGTCTTTTCTCGAGCGCATCGCGGCGGCATTTCCGAATCTCCCGAACGAACGGATTCGCACGTTCATTACGGGGTCGGGTGGCTCCCCGATTGGCCCGCACATCGGGTCCAAGTTCGTTCAAGAGGTGAACGCGGTCACCCTGGCGGTCGAGACGTTGCATCCCGACGTCGGCTCGGTGTGCGAGCTCGGCGGCCAAGACGCGAAGATCATCATCTTCAAAAAGAACGAGGAGACCGGGCAAAAGACCGCCATCACCTCGATGAACGATAAGTGCGCTTCGGGTACTGGCGCCACCATCGACAAATGCGTCATCAAGGTGGGCCTGCCGAACGAAGACGTCGTGAAGATCGGGTTCGACGATTCAAAGCTGCACCACGTCGCGGCCAAGTGTGGCGTGTTCGCCGAGACGGACATCGTGAATCTGGTGAAGAACGGCATCCCATCGCTCGAAATCATGAACTCGCTCGCCGACGCGATCGTCATGCAGAACCTGTCGGTCCTCACCCGCGGCAATACCCTGCGACACAAGGTGCTGCTGCTCGGCGGACCCAACACGTACCTGCCATTTTTGCGCGACTGTTGGCGCAAACGAATTCCCGAGACGTGGCGCGATCGAGGCTACGCGTACCCCCAGGACGTTCCCATCGATCAGCTGATCATCGTGCCTGAAAACGCTCAGTACTATGCCGCGTACGGTGCCGTCATTTATGGCCTGTACGAGAACGCGGACGTGGGCGTGTACAAAGGGATGCCCGGTCTCGCGGACTTCATCCTCAACGGTCGCGCGGCGCGCCTCGGCGAAACGGCGGGCCCGCCGC
>JADGRC010000442.1 GCA_017881245.1 Pseudomonadota bacterium | reverse complement strand
TTGCAGGGCCGGTTCGAGATCGCCCCGGGCTGCGGCCCCGAAAAACGTGCCGAGGGAGAGATCGCCTTCGGCCATGCGCCGCGCGCGGTCGGCGAGGTTCAACTCCCACGGCTCCCACAGACCGAAGACGCCCAGGCGCGACAGACACAGGAGCGCCGAGAACAACAAGGCCCAGGTCCAGGCCGGCACGCGACGCAGTTTGTCCACGGGAAGCGGCACTCTAGCCAAGGGGAGGGGGTAGGTCTAGAGCGGCTTCGCCGGTCGCTTCGCCGCCACACGCGCCCAGGGGCGCCCGAAAGTCGGCGGCGGCGGGGTCCCGCCGGGAATGAGGCGCATCCCCTCGCCTTCACGCGACTCCTTCAGGAAGCTTGGGGTAGTTTGGGAGGGGTGACGACGGCGAGGAAGGGCTCGCCCAAGCGCGGCTGTGGCGATGCGCCTTGTGAGACGGCGTCATGAATGCTAGCATAATGCTGTCATGCCAACTCTAACCGTCCGGAATGTCGCGCCAAAGGTTGTCCGAGCCCTAAAGGCTCAGGCTGAACGCAATCATCGTTCGATGGAGCAAGAAGTCAGAGAGATCATCGAAGGTCAAGTTGCCGATCGGACCTCCGCGATCAGTCAGATTACTCGGTCCTGGGTAGGTCAAAAAAGAGCTCCGACCGCCGTGGAGGTGGAATCCTGGATCCGTGAAGGACGACCGTGAGGGCGGTTGTAGACACGAACGTCATCGCCTATTTTCTGCTCGGCACCGAGGACTTTCGCGAGGAGTGCGAACGCTTTTGGCGCGAGGTACATGAGCCTGTCGCCCCCGCCTCCTGGGAGGCAGAGCTCACAAATGTCCTATGGATGGCTACACGGAAGCACATCGTGGACTTGCCGGAGGCCTTACACAGACTGGAGCTCGCCAAGGGATTGGGAATTCGGTCTGTCGCTGTGAGCAGCCTCTGGGGTGGTGCACTCGCACGCGCCCACGCATCAGGCATCGCCGCTTACGACGCCCTCTTCGTAGAGCTAGCCGACCGCGAGGCCGTACCCCTGGCCACCTTCGACGAATCGGTTGTGCGGGCGTTCCCTCGTCTCGCGATGCGACCACGCAGGATTCGTCTCAAGTAACTGTCGTACCGTCAGCGCAGGAGGCACGTCTGTCCGTGGGCCAGGGCCACCAGCGCCTGTCTTATCTTTCGTTCCTGTCCGAGCGCCCGCAACCACGTCAGGGGCTCGGCGATGGGCTCGTAGCCGAGCTCGAACGAGCCGTGCGCGATGGGAATTAGAGTGCGCGCGCCGAGGTCCTCGAACGCGTACAGGGCGTCGAGCGGAGAGAGGTGTTCCGCGCGCAACGGCGCGGGTTGGTAGCCCGCGATGGGCAGCAACGCCACATCGGGATCAAAGCGTCGTCCAATCTCGGCGAACCCCGAGAAGTACCCTGTGTCTCCGGCGAAGTACACGCATCGTCCTTGCGTGCGCACGATGTAGCCGCTGGCTCCGCGGCGGCGTCGGTCCAAAGGACCTCGGCTTCCCGAGTGGTGCGCGGGGACGGCGATGATTTCCAGATCCTCGAACGGGAACGATTGGCCAACCCCGAGCTCGACGACGCGCGAGAATCCCAAGTCGGCGACCAGCGACTCACAGCGCGGAGGAACAACGATTGTCGCGGTCCCGGGCAGGCGCGCCAACGACGTTCGCGAAAGGTGATCGCGGTGGGGGTGCGAAATCAGGACCAGCGTCACGTCGGCCAGATCGCGTGCGTCGATGGCGGCGGCTCGCACGCGCCGCAGGCCACAGAGCGAATTCTCCAGCATGGGATCGGTCAGCACGCGCGCCGCCGGGGTCGTGATCATGACGGTGGCGTGACCCACGAACGTCAGTGCCACGGTACCTGGGACCGGGTGTGCAACGGGCGCCGCCGCTGCCGGCAGGGTGGGGGTCCACCACCTGCGCCACGCGGTCCGCAGGAAGCCGAGCGGCAGCGTTGCCCGAAGAGCTCCGCGCAGACGTGATCTGTGCTCGAAGTTCAGGTGCTTCGTGCGCTCGGTCGCGTCCACATCGGCGCGCGGCGCCGTCGCGACGGCTGTGGGACTTGTCGGGCGATCTGGGGATTTGCCATCCAAGCCGACATTGTGACGGGACCGGCCGGAACCCGCCAGGGCCGCCGCCCCATATCTCAGGCCCGTCGGGCTGCGTGGCCGGCGTTCCTTCTTCCGTGGTAAAGGCGTTGGACCTCGACGTGACAGGCGACGCGCGCAAGACCGTGATTCTAGGCGGTGGGCTGACGGGCATATCCGCCGCGGTGCACTTGCGCTCGCCGTGGGTGTTGCTGGAAAAGGAGGCTCGCCTGGGCGGTCACGCCCGCACGGACGAACGCGAGGGCTATCGGTTCGACAAGACCGGGCACTGGTTGCACTTGCGCGATCCGGCCGTGAAACAATTGGTGGCCGACTTGTTGCCAGGACAGATGCAGGCGGTGGCGCGCAAGGCTCGCATCTTCTCGCACGGTGTGCTGACGCGGTATCCGTTTCAGGCGAACCTGCATGGCCTGCCGCCTGACGTGATCAAGGAATGTCTGGTCGGCGTGGTGGAGGCGCGCATCGCGGAAGCCCGGCGCGCCGAGGCAGCCCAACACGGAGGTGCCCCCGCCGCTGGTGCCGGTCCCGCCGGTGCCGGTTCCGGTGATTCCCCGCCGACGAATTTCGAGGAATATTGCCTGCGCCATTTCGGCGCCGGCATTTCGAAGCACTTCATGATTCCCTACAACGAGCGGATTTGGGGCGTACCGCCGCGGGAGATCACCGCCGACTGGTGTCAGCGCTTCGTTCCGTTGCCCAACCTCGATCAGGTGATCGCCGGAGCCGTCGGCGCGGGCCCACCGGAGCTGGGATACAACGTCAGTTTTCTGTATCCGAAACAGGGCGGCATCGAGACGTTCACGCGCGCGCTGCAAACACGCATGAGCGGCGGCGACGTCCGCACCGCGACCAGCCCGGACGCAATCGACTGGAAACGGCGCGAGATCGTCGTTGGCGGCGAGCGGATCCCCTATCGCGCGGTGGTGGCGACGATTCCTTTGCCCGAGTTGTTGCGCCGCATGCCCGAGCTGCCGGCGTCCGTGGCGGAGGCGGCCTCCCGGTTGCGCTGCACGACGCTTCGTTATCTGAATGTCGCCACGCGATCGGCGCCCGCCGCCGACTGGCACTGGATCTACGTGCCCGAACGGCGCTACCCGTTCTATCGCGTCGGGATTTTTACGAACGCGATGGCGTCGATGGCTCCGCCGGGCGGGTCGTCGTTGTATGTCGAGCTGGCCGACCGCGCGCCGGTGACCGAGAGCAGCGTTCGCGACGTGCTGAATGGGCTGACCGAGGCCGGCGCGATTCGCGGACCGGAAGACGTCGTATTCGCCGAGCCCAAGGAAATTCAATACGCATACGTCGTGTTCGATCATCACTACTATGCGAGCACGACCGAGATCTTTCGCTTTCTGGAAGCCAACGACATCTATCCCCGGGGACGCTATGGTGCCTGGACGTACAACGCGATGGAAGACTGCGTGATTGCCGGTCGCGAGGTGGCCGCCACGATCGACGCCCTTCCCGCCGGTCCGAAAAGGAGTTGAATGTCCGAATCGGTTACACCGCCCAAGTCACCGCCCACGTCCGCGCCGCCGCACGTCTCCATCGTCATCCCCGTCTACAACGAGGAGGGGATTTTGCAGGGGTCGGTGCTGGAGCTCCAGCAGAAGCTGAAGCCGTTCGGCTGGAGCTACGAGATCTTGTTGTGCGAGAACGGGTCTCGCGACCGGACCGTCGAAATCGGCAAGCACATGGAGGCCGAGCACGCGCCCCAGGTGCGCATGCTGTCCATCGGCCAGCCGAACTACGGACTGGCCATGAAGACCGGCATCCTGGAGGCGCGGGGCACGTTCGTGATCTGCGACGAAATCGATCTGTGCGACACGGAATTTTATGCACGCGCGCTGGCGTTGCTCGAACGCAGCGACACCGAGCTGGTCGTCGGTTCGAAGGCCATGGTGGGATCGAACGACCAGCGGCCGCTGTTCCGTCGCATGGCGACGCGGGTCTACAACGGCATGCTGCGCGCGGTCTGCCAGTATTCAGGCACCGACACGCACGGGCTGAAAGCCTTCCGCCGCGAAGCCCTGACCGATACAGCGCGGCGCTGTGTCCTCGACCGCGACGTGTTCGCCAGCGAATTCGTGATTCGCGCGCACCGCGAGGGCAAGAAAGTGCTGGAGATTCCGTTCACGGTTCGCGAAAAACGCCCCCCGTCCATCAACCTGGTCAAGCGCGTGCCCCACGTCCTGAAAAGCGTCGCGCGCCTGGCGGTCTCGGTGCGGCGGAACTGAGGCTGTCGCTAAACCGCTCGCGATACACTCCCGCCATGCCCACCCTCGACGCCATCGTGACCGAACTTCGCGCCTTTACCGCCGAGCGCGACTGGCAGCAGTTCCACGATCCCAAGAACCTGGCGATGCTGGTCGCATCCGAGGCCGGCGAGCTCTTGGCCGAGTATCGCTGGATCCCAAACACGGCGTCCGACGCCCACTCGACCGCTGCCGATTCCCGAGCGCGCATCACCGCCGAGATAGGCGATGTGGGAATCGCGTTGGTTCTTCTGTGCGACCGGATCGGCGTGGACCTGACCAAGGCAATGTCCGACAAGCTCGCTGTGAACCGGGAGCGCTACCCGCCGGACAAGGCGCGCGGCAAGTCAGACCGACCGAAAGTTGATTCAAATTTCGTCGAGTGATCGAGTGGTGGTCGGGGGGCAAACAGGACGCCTCGCGCCCGCGTCTCCGGCGTAAGCGAGAGACTCGTCGGCTCTGGGGGCCTTAGTTTGGTCGGTCAGGACCGTGCTTGCCGGGGCCGATGTTGCGGACCGTTGGAGCTCTCTCGTCTGGCTGGTTGGCGACCAGAAGACGATGCATCTCCTCGTGATAGGCCCGTTCGATGCTTTCAGCGCAGAGGAATTTGAAGATCGTGCGTCCGACCTTGATGAGGTCCCCGTCGCGCAGCACGTGTTCCTCGATCGGCTGATCGTTGACGTAGGTTCCATTGGTCGAACCAAGGTCGCGGATGAGAACGGATTTTCCGGTGTTCACGATCTTCGAGTGGTTCCGCGAGATCGATTCGTGATTGACGCGAATTTCGCAGTTCGGCGAGCGCCCGATGACCGCCGCCTTCACGGGCAGGTTGTAGATCCTTCCCAACCCGGTGCCGTATATGACCACCAGCCCTGGTGTTCCGCCCCGGGGGCCGGACGTGTCGTCGCGCCGTGACATGCCGTATTCATTGTACTTCGGGTCAGCTCTTTCGACACCCGGCCTCAATGAATCGGGGCCAGCTGACGAGAAGATCTCCCACAGGTGGGTGATCACGGCACATGAATCGGTTCCTTCACATTGGATGCCTCGCGGCGGCGATCTTCGCCGCGGCTGCCGGCTGCAAGAAGAGCACGGCTGGCACCACGGCCGACGGGGCGACCGACGGCTCCGACGAGCCGATGGCGGTGCTGTGTCCCCCCGTGGATGGCGGTCCGGAAGACGACGACGGTGGCACGGTGGCGGGCGTTGACGACTTCGGGCCGAATGCGCCCGCGGCAAAGGCGTCGTCGTCGTTGGGGCGGGTGAACATCTTCGAGGTCACATCACCCAGCCTGCTGGAACGGGTGGACATCTACATGCGGGCGGATCTACCTCGCACTCGCCTGACCATCGCCGTTCAGGAGGCGACGTCTCGCACGGCAGCATTTACTAAGCTGACCGACGTCCAGATCGATTTCGGTGTTTGCGAGGGTTGGGCGTCAAGTGGCCCCCTGGCGATTCCCTTGAGGCCTGGCCGCTTCTACGCGATGGGGTTTGATCCCAACCAGGTGGTGACCCCGTTCGTGTCCACCGACGGAGACAGTCTGCCGATTGACGGGATGTTCGGGCGCCTGATCGGCTCGCGAACGGCGACCAGTGTTTCGGTTCCCAGCCTCACCTGGGAGAAGTTCCTGGACAAGGAATACAACCGGCAGCGGATCGTGACGTCCCCACGGGCGGCCGACGCGCTGGACGGCGTTGGCGCGGATGCAGGCGCCGACGGAGCGGCTGGCGACGGCACGGGCGCGAGCGACGCCAATCACGACGCGACCGATGCTGGGAAAGGCTGAAACGCCCGGCGACGTGACCTGCGTAAACGCACGTAGGAATCAAAGCGCCAAAGCGGCTTCGATGGCGGCCGTCAGTTCTGGGGATTGCGGCGTGACGCGGCTCGGAAAACCCTTGATGACGTGTCCGTCTTTTCCGACGAGATACTTGTGGAAATTCCATTTTGGTTCACCTGCCGCCTCCGAGACGAATCGAAACACGGGAGACTGGCCTTCGCCTTTAGTCTTGACCTTCTTGAACAACGGGAAAGCGACATGGAAGCGCGTCGAGCAGAACGTCGCGATTTGTTCGGCCGTTCCGGGTTCCTGGCCGCCGAAATCGTTGGACGGGAAGCCCAGGACCGAGAAACCGCGGTCCTTGTAGGTTTCGTGCAATTTTTCCAGGCCTTCGTACTGCGGCGTGAAACCACATTCGGAGGCCGTGTTGACCACCAGGGTCACCTGTCCTTTGAAGTCGGCCAGGTTCTTCAGGTGACCATCCAAGAGATCGGTCGAAAGGTCGTACAGGGTCATGGGTACTTTCTGCCCGGGATTGCCTCCCGGGAAAGGCGCATTTACGCGATCAGGTGAAGCGAGGCTCCGCCGCGGCGTTGTCCTTACGCACGTCGCCACGCCACATGAAGCTGCCAGGACCAGAAAACACCACAACCGAGCGGTCGTTCGCAGCACCACGAGGGATTGGATGTCGTTCGAGCGTCGGCGTCGCAACAAATAAGCGAGCACCACTTGAGGATCGTCCGAGCATCATCCGCATGGGCTGGAGAGTCCCGCGCGATCGGCGCATAGTACCGCAACCCACGATGTCGCTGACCACCACGTTCTCGACCTGGTTCGCATCACGCCACCCCACGATTCCGTTGCCATCAGCTACCGCGGTGCTGCGATTGGCCGATAGCGGAGCGACCGTGCCATTCATGGCCCGGTATCGAAAGGAGGAGACCGGAAACCTGGACGAGGTCGCCATCCGGCAGGTCATCGAAGGCAAGGAGCTTTGGGACGAAATCGCGGGCCGGCAGAAGTTCATCGTCGAGGAGATCGAGCGCCAGCAGAAGATGACACCGTCGCTGAAGGATCAGATCCTGTCGACGTTCGACCTGACCGCGCTCGAGGATCTGTACCTTCCCTATAAGCAAAAACGAAAGACCAAGGCGGCGATCGCGCGCGAGGCCGGCCTCGAACCCCTGGCGAACTGGCTTTGGGACTGCGGCCACGGCGCGACCGAGCCCGGCGCGGCGGACGCGCCCGAAACCTATGCCGAGGCCTTCTGCAGCGGGGAAACCGGGGTCCTTGATGTGGCGTCGGCCCTGGACGGCGCGGGCGAGATTTTGATCGAACGAATCGCCGAGGAGGCGCCGTTGCGACAACGCGTGCGCGTCGCCTATTTCGACGATGGGTTCGTTCGCACCCGCAAGGCCAAGGGCGACAAGGTGAAATCCGACAGCCGCTTCGAGAACTACTTCGCCTACCAGGAACGTGTCGCGGAGTTGCGCAAGCCACAGAATTCGCACCGATACCTGGCCATGCGACGCGGATGGATGGAGGAGGAGCTGGTGTTGTCGTTGGGCGGGCCGTTGCCCCTGGATGACGGTGCCGGCGATGAAGGCGTGGCGGGCGCCCGCAAGCCGCCGGCGCCCGTCGATCCTCTGCTGGAATTCCTGCAGGCCAGGTTCGAAGCGTTCGCCTGCACGCGCCCGGCGTTCGCGGGGGCGCCGATCTTAAAGCGCTGCGCGAAACTCGCTTTGCGCGGGCACGTGGTTCCCGCGATCGAGAACGAGGTCCATAAGGCATTGCGCGCGGTGGCCGATGAAGCGGCGATCGCGGTGTTCGCCGAGAACGTTCGAAAACTACTGCTGTCGGCGCCGTTTGGCCCGAAGGCGGTGCTCGGTGTCGATCCGGGTATTCGCACCGGCTGCAAGCTGGCCGTCATCGATGGGTCCGGAAAATACGTGGGCAGCGGGGTGATGCACCTTGAGTCTCCGTCGGGAAAGGCCAACGCCGCGCCCGTGCTCGCCGATCTCGTGCGCAAGGGAGGCATCCGCGCCGTGGCCGTGGGCAACGGCACCGCCGGTCGCGAAACCGAGACGTTCGTGCGCGAAGCGTTGAAGCTGGCGAATTTGGACATCGATGTACCCGTCGCGATGGTGAGCGAGTCGGGTGCCAGCGTTTACAGCGCGAGCGACGTCGCCCGCGAGGAATTTCCAGATCTCGACGTGACCATTCGCGGGGCGATCTCGATCGCGCGGAGGCTGCAAGATCCTCTCGCCGAGCTGGTGAAGATCGATCCCAAAAGCATCGGCGTCGGGCAATACCAGCACGACGTGTCGCCGCACGCGCTGAAGAAGAGCCTTGATGGCGTGGTCGATTCATGCGTGAACCAGGTCGGCGTGAACCTGAACACGGCTTCGTACCATTTGCTGAGCCACGTGTCGGGCATCGGGCCCGGCCTGGCCAAGGCGATCGTCGAGCGCCGCGCTAAGGGCGGGCTGTTTCGTTCGCGCGCCGAGCTGCTGGACGTTCCGCGATTCTCGAAGAAGACCTTCGAGCAGGCGGCAGGGTTCCTGCGCATCGCTGAAGGTGACAACCCGCTCGACAACACGGGTGTCCATCCCGAACGTTACGGTGTCTTGGAGCGTTTGGCGGGACAGTTGAACCTCCCTGTGTCGGGCCTCCTCGGCGCGGGGGTGAAGCTGGTCCGGGAGGCGCGTGCGCTGAAGGACGAGTTGGGGGCGTTCACGTTCGACGACATCGTTCGCGAATTGGAGAAGCCAGGTCGCGATCCGCGAGAGGGCTTCGTGGCCTTCGCGTATCGGCCTGACATTCACACGCTGCAAGATCTGCGGCCGGGAATGATATGCCCCGGCATCGTCACCAACGTGACGAACTTCGGCGCGTTCGTGGACATCGGCGTGCATCAGGACGGCTTGGTCCATATCTCGCAACTGGCGGACACCTTCGTGAAGGATCCGCGCCAGGTCGTGAACGCGGGTGACAGGGTTTCGGTGCGCGTTCTTGAAGTGAACCTCGACAAGAAGCAGATCGCCTTGACCATGAAGGCGGAGCGCGCCGTCGGTGAGGGGATGCGCCCGGCGCAGGCGCGCGAGCGGACGGTCCCGAACGGCCCAAGGGGCCCGAGCCCGAGCACTCCAAGGGCGGCAGGCCAGGCAGGGCGAGCCAGCCCGTCAGCGCCGCCGCCCGCGTCCAACAAACCGTTCAACAACCCGTTCGCCGCGCTGGAGAAGTTACGCCGTTCCTAGGTCCGTCCCGTCCTGTCGGGCAGGCTACCGGGCAGGCTGTCGGGGAGGTGGCGTGGTTGCGAGGCGCAGCGTGAAGGTCGCGCCGCCGCCCGCGCGATTCGTGGCGGCGATGTCGCCACCGTGTGCCTCGGCGATACGTTTCACGAGGGCCAGGCCCAGTCCCAGCGAGCCGTGAGAACGCGACGGCCCCTTTTCCGGAAGCTCCTGACCCTCGGGCTCACTCTGCCGCCCGCGATAGAACGACGCGAAGATGCGGGTCTCGTCCCCCGGGGCGAAGCCCGGACCGCGATCCGAAACCTCGAAGCGAACGAATCCTCCCTCGGCGGCCACCGCAAGAGTATCCAGGCCGCCCGCGTGCTTGCGGGCGTTGTCGATCAGGTTGGCCAGCGCCCGCGCTACCAGCGTCGGATCGGCGGTGAACGGGCGGGGCGCGGGCGGCGCCAGCAGTTTGTCCGCGCCAAGCCCCGCGCGTTCCAAGGCGCGTCGCGCGACCTCGGTAGCCTCGAGGGCCCGCGTTGTCAACGCTTGAAACTCCAGCCGCGCGCTCGCCAACAGCTCGCCGACCAGCGTGTCGATCTCGACGGTCTCGCGTTCGATCTCGTCGAGCGTCCTTGGCCCCAGTTGTCCTTCACGCGCGATCTCGATCAGCAGCCGAATGCGCGACAGCGGGGTGCGCAACTCGTGCGAGACGACCGCCAGCAGCTCGCGCTGTTCCGCGAGTTGGTGCGCGATCCGAGCCGCCATGTCGTTGATGGCCCGCGACAGCACCGCGACTTCGCCCGACGGCATCCAGCCCGTGGGTGCGCGCGCCGACAAGTCCCCGCCGCCAATTTTCTGTGCCACGCGTGTCAGCTCGTACAAGGGGCGCGACATCCGCCGCGCCACCCGCCCAGATGCTGTCCACAACAGGAAAGTGGGTACGCCAAACAACAAGAGCGCGCGCCAGGGACGCCCCGCCACGGAAACGCCCAGGAAGTGATTGATGAGGGCGATCTCCAGGACGGTGAACAGGATGATTCCGCCGAAAGAGAAGAAGATCTTTCGATGGAGGTGCGCCCCGTAGTACAGGCGCACCTCGTTTCTAATGCGCCGCCGCCACCCCGGACGCCGGCCCCGAACCTCCTGGTTGACACGATCCCAGGGGCCGCGATCCACGCGAAATCCGCGCGGACCGCCGGTGGGACGTCGGTCGCGAAACTGATGACTTCCGTCGCGATCCCACCTGCGTGCGGCGGGCCAGCATTCCGGGTCTTCCGTCGCCGTGGCTTGGGAGTCCCATCCTTCCTGCGGCCCATCTGGCCGGCCGTCCTCGGGCCCCCGGGCTTGCGGCTCTCGGGCTTGCGGCCCTCGGCGGTGACGGCTCACGCTTCGTGCCCCTGGGCCAGAACATAGCCCACCCCGCGCACCGTCTTGATGAGGCGCGGGACCCGCGAATCGTCGCCGAGCTTTCGCCGCAAGTGCGACACGTGTACATCGACGGCGCGGTCCCCCACCGTGACGTCGTCGCGACCAGCCTCGGCCATCAGCGCGTCGCGCGGAACCACGCGTCCGGGCCGCCGTGCCAGCGCCATCAAGATGTCGAATTCCAGACCGGTCAGGTCCACCGCTTGCGCGTCCACACGTACCCGGCGGGCACCTACGTCGATGGCGATGCGCCCCACCACGATTTCATTGTCGACCGCCCCGGGCTGCGCCCTGCGAAGGACCGCGCGCAGGCGTGCCAGCAACTCGCGGGGCGAGAAGGGCTTGGCGACGTAGTCGTCGGCGCCCAGTTCCAGACCCACCACCCGATCCGCCTCGTCGCCCTTCGCGGTCAACATGATCACCGGAACGCGGCTGGTCTGACGAATGCGCCTGCAAACTTCCAGGCCGTCGACCCCAGGCATCATCACATCCAACAGGACCGCGTCGAACAGGCCCGTTTTCAACGCCGCCAGTCCCCGGGGTCCGTCCGGCGCGTGGGTCAGGGTCACGCCGTTCGGCCCCAGGTAACTGGCCAGCAATTCGAACAGTCGCTGATCGTCGTCGATGCACAGGACCCGAATCGCCACGGTGGTTACTCTACCAGCCGAACCCGCGGCGCCAGAACCGGGGCCCCTTCTCCACCAGCTCGGCCAGCCGTCCGCGCTGCTCCTCGTCCAGAGTCTCGTGGACCCGGGCCATCAATCCCACGAACGCTTTGCGCGTCCGCTCGATGGCGGTGTCCTGGCGAGCGAACAGCTCGCCCATGAACACCTCGTCGAAGTGTGGCTTTCGCAGCGCGGCGCCGACGTCCTGGCGCGTACGCTTACCCTCGCCGCCGCCGACGTCCTTCATCTCGTTGCGAAATTCGTCGACGGCCGCTCGGATGACACGTTCCTGCGTGGCGGTCGCGCGAACATGCCGCACGATGGAACCCACGATGAAGCCACCACCACGCGCGGACGGGGTTCCACCAAAACGATCCCAGCCGCGATGGCCTTCGAATTCGTGGTCGCCGTCGTTGCCGAGCGGATCCCTAAGGCCCGGGTCATACCCGTCGCCGGGGTCGGGCGCCCAACCGCCGTATCCCCTCACCGCCCCCCAGCCGTGCCTGTGAAACGCGTGCATGCCGCCCCCGCAGTGACCGCCGAATCCGCCGCGCCAATGGCCCCCGCATGGGCCGGCCCATCCGTAGCGGTGACGAATCAGCCTGGCGGCGCCCGCCGCCACGAACGTTCCCAGAATCAAGCAACCGATCATGTTCGCATCCTCCTTGGGGCCGTGATTGGCCCCGGGTAACCATGCGACCCGATCGTTAAGGGACTGCGTGGGCGGTTGTGAAGAAGTGTTAGGGCGGCTATTTGCGCGGCGGATGTCCCAGCCATCCCTTTCGGACCGCCAGGGCGCTCGCCGCCGGACGTCGGGCGGCCTCGATCTGAACCCGCCGCTCGGGCGAGACAGCGACCGTGAATCGGGACTCGCGCAACTGGTCCCGGCGAAAATAGGTCACGGTGACGGTCGTCCCGGGGCGGTGATCGCCAAGACGCCTGGGAAAGGATGCGGCGTTTACCCGATCGCCGTCGATCGCGACGATCTCGTCGCCGAACGTCAACCCCGCGGCGGCCGCCGGCGAGCCGGGCAACACGTTCTTGACCACGGCACGCTCGCTGCCGGGGGCATGCGCCTGGGCCTGAACTGACGCCCCCGACCAGCCCCGCGCGCGGGCGCGTTTCACCGGGTCGTTCTCGCCACTTTGTGGTGCCCAGGGGGCGATGAACGCGATCTTCAAGCCGGCCCGGCGCCATAGGGCCGGGAGTGGCAATTCGTCGGTGCCGTGGATGTATTTGTCGAAAAAATGATCCAGCGACCGACTAGCGATTTCATTTGCCGCCCGCCGCACGTCCATTTCGCTGACGTTGGCCTCCCTGCGGCCCGCGCGATCCCAGAGCCGACGGAACAGCTCCGGCAACCCCTGCCGTCCACCCGTGGCCAGACGCAATTCCAGATCCAGCGCCATGCCCACCCACAGTCCCTTCTCGTAGTAACTGACGGAATGGTTGAAATGATTGTCCGCCGGTTTGTACAGCTTGATCCAGGCCTCGAAGGACAGCTCGCCGAGGGGAGTCTCCCCGCGGCCGGGCCGGGACGCGTATTTCGGCCAATCCTCGGCGATCCACCCCCAGAAATCCTGCTCGCTGGTGACACCCGCGCGCAGGATAATGATGTTCGCGAGGTAGTCGGTGAACCCTTCGTGGAACCAAAGCATTCGCGTGTAGTTCTCGCGCGTGTAGTCGAACGGTCCCAGGGCGGGATCATGCAACCGCTTGACGTTCCATGCGTGAAAGAACTCGTGCGCCGCTAGATCCGCGAAGCGCTGGTATCCTTTTTCGTCCTCGAATGACAGCCCGGTGATGTCCATCGTGACCGACGCCATGTGTTCGAGGCCGCCGCTGCCCACGGGCAGCGCGTGTACGATGAACAGGTACCGGTCGAAGGGAAACCCGCCAAAGATCGTCGCGGTCGCGCGCGCGACCCGGCGCAAAATGTCGACCAAGCGGCGCACATCGGCGTTGGTTCGCCCGTACAACGCCAGCTCGAACCTGGTCCGGTCGATCTTGAACGTGACCAACTCGTGGGTGCCGATCTCGAAGGGACAGTCCACAAGCTCGTCGTATCCAGCCGCCCAAAAGGTGTTGTCCTGTTTTTTTCCCGTGCCCGGAACCCGGCGCAAGGCCGTGGACACCTGCCAGGCGCGTGGCGCCACGACGCTGACCAGACACGGGCGCGTAGTGGCACCGTCGACGGCGAAGAACAGGCTGGTGCCATTCCAGTACGCGTGGCTGTCGTCCAGGAACGATGTGCGAACGCTGGCCTCGAACGCGAACACGCGATATGTCACCATGAACGCGCGGCCAGCCGTCGTGACGCTCCAGCGTTGCTTGTCGAGTCGTTGATAACCGAGACGCGCGCCCTGGCGATCGGTGATTTCCAGGCCGTACACGTGCCGGGCGAAATCGCGGATCATGTAGCTGCCGGGCGCCCAAGCGGAAAAGACAATCGTCGCGGTCATGCGTTCCGGCAACGCGGGCACGATCATCTGGACGTGATACTCGTGTGATTGCGGGTCCGGCATGCCGACGCGGTAGTGGATAGGCTCTTCGCCGGCGGTCGTGGTGGTCACCTGACGGGGAGCGCGCGGGGCTGAGGGCATGATCCGCAAAATACCATCACCGCCGTGGGAGTTCCCGGCCTCGACGACAGCGCCCACGGGATGGAGCGCCGGGACTTGGGCTGGAAAGGGGCGCGAAGAACGTTCGGTGGGCGTGGTCGACGCCGTCATTCTCGCTGTTGCGGCGGTTCGAGTTCACGGTACGGTTACCCAATGCCTGGTCTGATGCAATTGGCTTTCCCTTGTGTCGTCTCGTCGGTGCTGATCCTTGCGCTCTGTGGCTGCCAGGATCGAGCCGCACCGGTTGTTCAAGACGCCGGCGGCGACGTTGACCCGCTCGCGCTCGCCGAGAAGCGCGCGGCCTGCTCGTTCGGTACTGGCGCGAAGGTCACATCCACGCTGCCGATCACAAGAAGCGCGCGCGCCGCGATTCCTATCAAGCACATCATCGTGCTCATGAAGGAAAACCGCGCCTTCGACCACCTGCTCGGCAATCTCAACGCATTCGGACAGTCCGACACGGATCCGATTCCACCATCATTCACCAACAAGGATCGGACCGACGCGTCCGTGGCGCCCTTTCACCTCGACACCACGTGCGTCAACGTGGATCCCGGTCACCAGTGGGCCGAAATGCACCGGCAGGTCAATGGTGGGGCTATGGACGGCTTCGTGACAAACGGGGCCGACACGACCGGTGGCGATGGCCATGTGGTGATGGGCAACTACGAGGCCAGCGACCTGCCATTCTATTACTGGCTCGCGAATACATTCGCCATCAACGATCGGCACTTTCCGTCGGAGCGCAGCGGCACTTGGCCAAACCGCAATTTCTTGTTGCTGGGGACAGCCGACGGAGTCACGTGCAGCTTCTGCACCTTCCCCGACCCGTCCACGCCCACGCTGTTCGACAACCTCGACGCGGCTGACGTGACATGGGGGGCCTACACCGACGGCGAACCGTTCGACGGGAGTCTCGGGTGGACCGCTACCCATCGCGGCGTCCACACTTTCGAAGAGTTTCAGAGGGTCTTGCAGGACGGGACGCTCCCGCAGGTCGCGTTTGTCGATGGAATCGGCTGGGTCGAGGACGAGCACCCGACCGCCGACGTGCAGGTGGGTGAATCATGGACGCGCGTCGTGTACCAGGCCGCCACGGCGAGCCCGCTGTGGCCGGAGCTGGCGATCATCTGGACCTACGACGAGGCGGGCGGGTTCGCCGATCACGTTCCACCGCCCAACACCGCGTGCGTGGCACGCCCCGGAAATTCGAAGGACGCGGCGTTTGTGGAACTGGGCGTCCGGGTGCCGCTGGCGGTCATCTCCCCATACGCCCGCCCCCATCATGTCTCGCACGTCGTTGAGGACCACACTGCCATCACGCGCTTCATCGAGGTGGTGTTTGATTTGCCGGCCTTGACCTCGCGTGATGCGAACAGCGACGCGCTTCTCGACATGTTCGATTTTGCTGGCGCCCCCGCATGGCTCACGCCCCCCGCCGCGCCGGCTGCGGGCGTCGGCGGCTGCCACGGCCAGATCGTGCTGACGACGGACCAGCCGAGCTACGTGAGCGGCGACGGCATGACGATAGGGGTCTCCTTCACAGGGGTGCCAATGCCGAGCGCTCACGACCGGATCGGCGTCTACAAGTATCCAAGAGCGACCGCCGACGTGCCCACCGAGGCGAACGGTCTCGAGCCGATTGCCTGGAGCTACATCGGCGGGCAGGGACAGACGCCGCAAGGCGCCCCCTCGGCTGGCAGGGTGATCCTCGACGAGGCTGTCCTATCACCGGGCGCTTCGTGGCCCCTCGCTCCGGGGATTTGGATCATTCACTACCTTCCCGCGCTCTCAACCGGGGCCGATGGCCACACGCCTGCCGCCGCGGTCGATCTGGAAGTCACGCGATAGTAACTCGAAGGATCGCTCGTCGCCGTCGTTCATGGTAGTCACGACGGGGACCGCGCGCCGTAGGTTGGGATGATCTCGCAAGACACCATTGTTTCCGTGTCCGTTGATCTGGACGGCGTCGACTGTTATTGGCGCATCCACGCGCTGTCGGGCGCGCCGCCCGAGGAGTCGCGGCATGCGATTCTGCGCTGTTGCCTGCCCCGTTTCGCGGATCTATTTGGCCGTGCTGGCGTCAAGGCCACATTTTTCGTCGTCGGGAACGACCTCGTCGAGGACGCCGATGGTCGTCGACTGCTCGCCGACCTGGCGCGGGACGGGCACGAATTGGCCAATCACAGTTTCACGCATCCTTACGAGCTCGCGCGCCTGCCCGCGACCCAGATGGCGGACGAAATTGATCGCGCGCACGACGCGCTCGCATCGTGTTCCGGTCGCGCGCCGGTGGGATTCCGGGCTCCGGGATACGAGATATCGGCGCAGGTGAGCGACCTGCTGTGCGCGCGCTCGTATCTCTATGACTCGTCCACCTTTCCGTCGGTACCGTATTACGCCGCCAAGGCCACCATCATAGCGGCGATGCGCGTCAGTGGTCGCGCGTCGGGCAGCCATCTTGGCAGCCCGCGCGTGTTGACCGCGCCGACGGTTCCATACCACCCAGCCGCCGGGGATCCCTATCGCCGGGGCGATTTGCCGATTCTGGAGTTGCCTATCGCCGTCACGCCCGGGTTGCGCCTGCCGGTCATCGGCACCAGCCTCATCGCGGCCCCGGAATGGATTCGCAAGAGGTTGGTGGCGGCATCGGTGCGACGGCGCTTCTTCAACCTTGAGCTGCACGGAATCGATCTGGCGGATGCGGTTACGGATGGGATTCCGTCGGCCTTGGTCGCGCGTCAGCCCGATCTCCGGCGTTCGCTGGCCCACAAGCTCCAGGCGCTTGAATCCACCCTGGCCGAGATCCGAGCCACCGGCGCGACGTTCCGAACGCTCGAACAGGTTCCGCCCGCGTTCTAGCCCTCCCGCGAGCGGCGCAGCCGCGCTAGGCGGGAACGCGAATCATGATGCGAGACCGCGCCCCGATCGGCGCACTGTCACTTGGACTGCTCGGTCCCGGTCGTCCTGGTGGTTCCGTCGGGCGGGTGGTCTTCGGCAACCACGGCCTCAACTTGTTTTTCGTCGACAGCCACGGCGGCAGGCAAGACGACTCTGAGGCCGGAGTCGTCGCTGTGGGCGGGCGACTGCCGGCGCGTTGAAAGTTGCGCTTGATACAGGCTGTATTTGCGCAAAGCGATGAACGCGATGCCTTCGGCGAGCATCAGTGGGACCAAGAGGTCATAGCTGCCGGCCAATTCGCACACGATGATCAGCGAGCTGAGCGGGGCGTGGGCGAGGCCCCCATAGAACGTTCCCATGGCGATCAGCGCGAACGCCGCCGGGTTGATGCGCGGGTCGTGGGAAAGCAGCTGGACGGTCCGTCCAAATGCGCCCCCGAACAACCCACCAATGACCAGCGACGGCGCGAAGTCTCCCGCACTGCCCCCCGTGCCGATGGTCAGCGACGACGCGAACAGCTTGGCGATGCACAACCCGGCCAGCAACGCCACCGCGCCCCAGCCGCCTGGGAGCCATGAGTTTCCGCTGATCGCCAGCTGAACCGCGCCGTACCCGCCGCCGAGCAGCCCGAGGCCCTGTCCGGGCTGGCCCACCTGCCACCCGACCAGCAAGATCAAGGGCACGGCGAACACCCCCAACCCCAACCCGCCCAGCGCCGGCTTCGCCCATTCGGGCACCGCCAGGCGCGCGCTGATCCCTTGCACAGTGCGCAGGGTCCGCAGAAAGAGGTTGGCCAGCAAAGCGACCAGAAGAGCCATCAGCCCGTACAAGGGCAAGTGACGCGGGACGAAGGGGAAGCGACTCGGTTGTGCGAACAGTGTCGATTCGCCGAAGATCGAGATCACGATCGAGTATGCGACCACGCTAGCCAGAACCGCGGGAATCAGCGCCTCGGATTCGAAGTCGTCTCGATAGAGCACCTCGACGGCCAGCAGCGCGGCCCCGAGCGGCGTCCGAAAGACGGCGGCGATGCCCGCGGCCACCCCGGCCACCATCAGGATGCGTCGCTCGGCCGCGCTGACTCGCAGCAACCATCCCACCCGCGACCCGAGCGCCGCGCCAATCTGCATCGTCGGTCCCTCGCGTCCACCCGACCCACCGCTGCCCAGCGTGAGGAGCGAAGCCAGCGCCTTGACCCAGATCACGCGACGTCGGATGAACCCACCGTGGTGGTGAAAGGCGTCGATCATGGCGTCGCCGCCTCCGCCCCGGGTCTCCGGCGCCAGTTGAGAAATGAGGCCGCTGCCAAGGGCTCCGAGCCCGGGGAGCAGCACCAGCAGCCAGGGGCGGAACACGTGCGGTCGGGATGGCGGCGGTAGAAAATTTTCCCCAGCCGCCCGAAGGATGTGGTAGCCACCAAGATCTTCCAGCACGATGCGCTGCAGGTACTCCAGCCCCGCGAAGAACGCCGCGCCGAACAGCCCCGCCGCCGCGCCCACGATGGCCGCGTGCAACAACGTTCGTCCCACGATCGTCAGGTCGACTGGCGACGCTAGGGTGATCGTGCGCAGGGCCTTGCGATCCCAAACCCAGCGGAGTCGATCGAGAAGCCATTCCATGAGCGATCCCTGGAATGATGCTCCGAGACGTCACCCTCTGGCCAGTCCGGATTGGGCAAAACGCCCGAAAAAGCCGTCGTCGGTGTGCGGAACGACGAAATTCCGGGATCGCCTGGACCGGGCGGTGGCGGCGGGCGTGTGATATAGGAGGCGCCTCCATGCCCCGGGGCGCCGCTGCCTTCTATGACCTCGACGGGACGCTTGTCCGCACGAATCTCGTGCACGCGTTTCTGTACAACGCCAAGAACCAACAGGGCGTCCTGAAGAGTATCGTCAAGACCATCGGGACGTTCGCCAGCGTACCCCTTTTCTTGGGGGCCGATCTGTACAACCGGCGCCTGTTCAACGACGTATTCTTCGTTCGGTACAAAGGCGAATCGGAGGATCGCCTGCGTTACTTGGCCGATGAATTGTTCGAAAACGCCATTCGACCGTCGATTTTCCCGGGCGCGTACGAGTTGATCGACAAGTCGAGGCGCCTAGGGCTGCGTCAGGTCCTGGTGACGGGCGCCCTGGATCTGACCGTGCAGCCGCTCGCCAAGCACCTGGGAATCGACGACTATGTGACCAATCGCTTGGAGTTCGTGGACGGTGCCGCGACCGGCCGGTTGCTTCCCCCGGTCATGGCCGCCGCAACCAAGGCGAGCTGGATGCGGATCTATGCCGAGAAAGAAGACTTGAACCTGTCCGACTGCTACGCCTATTCGGACAGCATGAGTGACTTGCCCATGTTATCGGTCGTCGGTCATCCCACCGCCGTGAACCCCGATTTTCGTCTGCGCGGGACCGCCCGCCAACACGACTGGCCGATCCTGGATCTGCGATAAGGAAACAACGAAACCAATGAGAGAGCGTGCAGCGAAAGTCGTCCGTGGGCCGACGCCTCGTCGCAAGGAGGACGATCAGGTTGTCTACATCGACACCAATTCGGCGCCACGGATCTTGTTTTCCGGTGAGGATCTGCTGCTGGAAGACCTGCCGGTCGGGACGCGTGTCGTGTATCCGAAGCCTCCGATCGAGGGTCTGGCGAACCCGGGCGCCGCCATTCGTTATGCGTTGAACCATCCCTTGGGGACCGAGCCCCTGTACGCGCAGCTCGTGCCGGGGATGCGCGTCACCATCGCGGTCGACGACATTAGCTTGCCGTTGCCCCCGATGGTCCGCCCCGACGTTCGCGAGACGATCATCGAGATCTTACTGGAGCTGCTGGACGCGAACGGTGTCGACGACGTTCACATCATCGTCGCCAATTCGCTGCACCGGAAAATGACGGCTGCCGAGATGAAGCGGATGGTAGGGACGAAGATATTCGACGCGTTCTATCCTGACCGCTACTACTGTCACGACGCCGAGGATCCCGACGGCATGGTGCACTTGGGTGTCACCGCCATGGACGAGCCGGTCAATATCAACCGCCGCGCCGTCGAGAGCGATCTGGTCATCTATGTGAACATCAACCTGGTTCCCATGGATGGGGGACACAAATCGGTCACGGTGGGGTTGTGCGACTACGACAGCCTGCGCCCGCACCACGAACCACAGACGATTCGCGATTCGAACAGCTACATGGATCCGAAGACGTCCATGTTGAATACCAAGGTCGAACGCATGGGCGCGCTGGTCGACGAGCACATGAACGTGTTTCACGTCGAGACCGCGTTGAATAACCGGATGTACGCCGGCTCGACGGCCTTCCTGGCCAAGAACGAGGACGAGTTCACGGAATTCGATCGCATGAAGTTCGAGGCGATGCGGTGGACGCTGTCGAAGATGCCACCGGCCGCCAAGCGCAAGCTGTTCCATTCGATACCGGCCCAGTATCAGTTGATCGCGTGCCACGCCGGCAAGACCGAGCCCGTGCACGAGAAAATCCTGGAACGGTGCTTCGAGCAATACGCGGTCAACGTGCGCGGGCAGGCGGACATCCTCCTGTGCGGGATTCCGTTCATCTCGCCGTACAACGTGAACTCAATCTTGAATCCCTTGTTGGTCCAGGTGATGGCGCTCGGCTACTTCCACAACATGTACCGGGGCAATCCCGTGCTGAAGAAGGGGGGCGTCATGATTATCACGCACCCCTGCTACGACGAATTCGATCACAATCACCATCCGAGTTACATCGAATTCTTCAATCGGTTGCTGCCCGAGACGCGGGACGCGGTGAAATTACGCCACAAGTACGAAGAGGAATTCGCGCACAACCCGAGCTACATCGAGATGTACCGACGGGGGAACGCGTATCACGGCGCCCATCCATTCTTCATGTGGTACTGGGGCGAGAATGGCCGCCAACACGTCGGCCGCGTGATCGTCGCGGGCGCCAAGAACGCGCACGTGCCGGCGATGCTCGGCTGGGAGCGCGCGGAATCGGTCACAGAGGCGTTGGCGATGGCCAGGAGCACGGTGGGTCCATCGCCGGAGATTACGCTCATGCACCATCCGCCAATCGTCATGATGGACATGGAGTGACGGCGGGGACGGCCGCGGCGGCCGCGGCGGGAGTCACGGGTGCGTCGCCGGGTGGTTCGTCGCGGCCGGTGCTTGATTGGAGATGAGTTGAAGGCGGTAGGACGCGGCGTGAACTTCTCGCTCAAGCGGGCGGTGATGGAGAAGGTGGCGCGCGTGGTTTATCGTGGCGGCTGGGCCGGGCGCGCCTGGGGCCTGGTGCCAGGTCGCACGACCGTCGACCTGATCGAGCATCGGTTTGCCATTCTACCGGGTGGAGCAGGCCGCGCGTCCCGGTCGCTTCGCGTCGCGTTCGCGTCGGATCTTCACATCGGGCCGCTGACTTCGCCCGCGCTTCTCGACAATGCCTTCGCCCTTCTGACCGCGGCGCGTCCCGACGTTCTCGTGCTGGGGGGCGACTACGTATTCCTGGACGCCACGCCGGCGATGGCCCGCGAGCTCGAGGAGCGCGTGGCCGCGGTTCCGGCGGCGGTGAAGCTGGCGGTGCTGGGCAATCACGATTTGTGGACCCAGCACGATCTGATAGAGGCGGCCCTTGCGCGCGCGGGTGTGCGGGTCCTCGTCAACCAAGCGACGCGCTTGCCCGCGCCATTCGACGACGTCGCGATCATTGGCCTGGACGATCCCTTCGCCGGTCATCCGGTGGCGGAACCCGCGCTGCGAGAGGCCGCTGGCGCGGCGCTTCGGTTGGGCGTCGTGCACTCACCCGAAGGTCTGCCGCTCCTAGCGGGCCAGGGTGTCGGTCTGGTGCTGTGTGGTCACACCCACGGAGGCCAGATTGCCTTGCCGTCGGGCCCGGTCATCGTTCACGGCAAGCAGGGTCGACGTTTTCCGGCTGGCCTGTTCGACGTGGGCGACACGCGGTTGTTCGTGTCGCGGGGCCTCGGGATGGTCGAGTTGCCGTTTCGCATGTACGCGCGGCCCGACGTGAGCGTGTTCACGCTGGTCGCCACTGCAGGGTCGTGAGTGCCGTGGCCGATTGTTGCCGCGCGGCTCGACAATCGAGGTGCTTAGCCACGCTCCGTGGTCTGGATGAGTTCAGCCAGGAAACGCGATACGGCGTCGAGTCCACCCGGTGCCTCCCGGACCAATCTGACGGGATCGATGCCGCCGTAGGTATGTGCGATCCGATTGCGCAACGACGCCAGTCCGCCCATTGCCGCGGCCGAATCGGGGCTGATCAGGCCCGCGTTCGACAACAGCTGAAACGTCTCGCGTAGGGATCCGGCGACACCCAATCCACGTTCGGCGACCACGTGCGCCGCCAGATCAACAGCATCCTGAACCAACAGGAAAAGGTGGAAGGCGATGAAAGCCTCCAGACGCTCGTCGCTCAACACGTCCTCGGCATTCGCGGGCAACGCGCGACGAATCCTCTCGACCCGATCGCGGCACAGGATCAACTTGCTCAGAAGATGCTCACCCACGAGCGTGCCCGCCCGCTTCGGCAATCAACCTGCGGCGGACGCCCTCGGCGCAGATTGAAATGATGGGAGCAAGGTCGAAATACCGAAGCATGGCTGTCGCCTTGAATTCGGACCAAAGCCGGGGCTCGCTTTCGTAGATCAGGATCCCATCGCGAGCCGCTTCGAAGCGCAGCCAGTCCGAGGCTTCAGCCAGATCGACGACGTGCGGCTCGCGGCGCAATCCCATGCTCAGCTCGCCGCCCAGCTGCATCTGGGCCCAAAATTCGCCGCCTAGCACGCCGATGTCCGCGTCGCTGCCGGGTCGCGCCTGTCCCCGGGCGGCCGAGCCGAAGAGCAGCACCAGGCGCACCCCAGGCGCCTTCGCGGCCATGCGCGCGAGACTCGATGCGAGGGTCGAATTCAACACGGCGCCCATCGTCAAAGGATACCACTCGAGGGCAGGACCCGGCCGACAAGGAACTTCGCGTCTGAATGCCATCGGCGTAGGTCGATCACCAGTTCGCTTGCAAAGCCAGCACGCCTCCCCCAAACAGGGGACCCCATGACGTGTCGCTGTTGGCGGGGCCGATGAGCGTACGCGATGCGACGACGCCAGCGATGGCGTCGATCCGGCCGACCAGCCAGCTGCTCATCTGGTATCCAGCCCCGAGCCGCGCGTAGCCGGTGATCTTCACGGTCGACGCGGTGGTTCCCGCGACGGACTGCGTTCCCACGACGCTGCCCACGGCCCGCAGCAACGTCGCGGATCCCCCCAATGCCACGTCCGTCAACCAAGGACGGTGAGCAGGTGTCAATCGCCAGGTGGCCCCCGCGCCGAAAAGCGCCGCCCTGATGTCCTCGGTTCCCACCGCCGTACCGACGCGCGCCGGCATCACCGGGAAGACGGCCATCAGCTCGACGCCGATGGGGCCGACGACTTGTCCGCGGCCGATGGCCGCGATCGCGCCAATCGGCCCAATCCTTCCGGGGCTGGCAAGAACCGCGGGGCCGACCGCGATCTCGAAGTGATCGACGTGGCGCCATCCGCGCTCAGCCCCCGGTCGAGATCGCTCGATCGAAGGGGGGCGCGGCTCGCCGACGCGAATCGGAGGCGTGGGCTCGTCGATCCGGGCAGCCTCGGACGGCGCCCGAGATTGTTCCGATGATTGCTGGCGAGGCCGACCTTGACTCGTGTCGGCCGAACGCGCCGCGGGGACTTCGTCAGGTCGGGCGGCGACGAGTTCCGTGGCTCGGGGGACGCCCGCCTCCATCGATGTTGTAGCCCGAGCCGCCGTGGCGGGTCCCGCGGACGTTGGTCGCGCGATGGGCGTCCCCTCTTCGCTAGAATTTCTTTCGGGCGTGACGCCCTCGCCCCGCGGCCCGCCGCCCGGACCTTGCAACGACGGCATGGCGGCGACCTGTTCGTCGGCGGCGCCCCCGGCCGCGGCGTCAGGCGCCGGTTCCCGACGCCGGACCCCCAGCAAGCTCGCGCGCAAGAACTCCACCGTCCGAAGCGCAATCACGGAAAGCGCGGCGTCCGACGCGGCTGGCCTTATTGAGCGTCGACTGGACACACGAGCCGTCGTGTCACCCGTCCAAACCTCGGTTCCACGAGAACGGGGAATGATCCGGATGGCGGCGCTGGCCCCGGCCGCGATTTCACGGGAGATGACGTCGTCCAGATGGGAATCCGCGGGCAAAGGCACGCGCCGGACCGCGATCCCGACGGCCGCCAATTCGGCTTCGAGACGCGCCACCAACGGATCCGACGAGGCCGGTGTGAACAGGACCACCCTTGTCGATGGGGAGAACAGCGGGGCGGCCAACGCGATATTCTGGAAGGGTAACCCGCCGCACCATCCGATCAGGGACGCCGCGACGACGAACCACCGACCACGCGCCCGCGCCCCTCCGGTGCTCAGCCACCGCCCCGGGCCACGCATTGGCGCCGATTGTACCAGAGCTACGGAGATGCGATCTGGCGCGCCAATCGCGCGTAAGGGCCCGTCGGGGCTTGGCCCAAGTATGCGTCGGCGGCGCGACGCGCCCGGGCCGACTCACCGGCGCGATGCCAGGACTCCATCTCGCGTCCCAACGCCTCACGCGCGAGGGCACCGTTCGGATACTGGCGTACGTACAATCCGAACCACTTGCCGGCGCCGCGGAAGTCTCGTCGCTGCTCGAATGCGACCAAACCCATCGCGAAAGCGGGGCGGTCGTTTCCAGGGAAGCGCCTGCGGGCGGTGGCGTAAGCCTGCTCGGCCCGCGAGGGGTTACGGGCCAAACGCGCGACGTCGCCAAGTTGGACCAGATCATCGGCGCCGAGTTTTCGGCACGCCTTTTCGAATCCCGACCGTTCGACGGCCTGCAGAGCTTCCGTGTAATGACCGGATCTCGCCAGTGCCTGCCACGAATGCGACCCCGCCGCGCCGGCCCGGCCGCTGGGCGACGTTGCGGCAACTCGAGCCTCCGGTCCCGGTGGTGCCTCCGAGGGCGAACCGGGCGACGTCCCTTCGGCGGAAATATCCGGGACAGGGGCCGTTGCCGCCGCCGCCACCGGCGCCAGCGGCGATAACGCGTCGGGCTTCGACGAAGGCGCGAGCGTCCACCGCGATTCACGCCCGGTCCCGTGAAACGTTTGCCCGCCCGTAACGACGATCGGAGCGCCGCCGGCCATTTCGCGCCCACGCACCTCGACGGTTCCTTCCGACATCACCACGGTCAACGCGTCAGATTTCTCGTCCCACGCGATAGAGAATCGGGTGCCCGTCACGGCCACGTCGAACGATCCCGCCCGCAGGTGCCAGCGTGTACCGCTCCGGTGCCGAACGCTCACTTCCGCGCGACCTTTTTCCAACTGAACCGTGGCGCCACGCGGTTCGAGCGCCATCACCCGTGCGCGCGCGCCCCGATCGAGGACCACCGTCGATCCGTCGGAGAACGTCAGGGGTAGGTGGCCGTTGATCGGGGCTTCCAGACGGTCGCCCACTCCTCCGCCGACTCCACCCGCCACTGCGTTGCCTTCGGCGGGCAAGCCGGACACAAACGCGCCGCCGTCGGCCACTGTGAACGTCAGCGGAAGCGGCCGCGCGACCCACCAGGCCGCGCACAGTCCGGCCGCCGCCAGTGTGGGCAACGCAAACCGCAACCGCGGCAACCTGGACGCGAACCGCGCCATCAATCGGCGCGACAACGATCGCGGCACGGGTGGCCGCGCGCGGATCCGCGCCAACACACCCGCGCGAGCCAAGGACTCCCGCTGGACCGCCGCAACATCCCGCAACAGAGCATCTAAGCCGCTCACGTGCTCCTCCATCGCTCCCCCCTTTCAATCCGCTCACTCAGGGCCGGATCCTTCCGGGCGCCTTCAAGAAAATGTGCCTCGGCCCGCGTCAGGCGCCGCTTTATGGTGGCGAGAGACACGCCGCAGGCGGCCGCCACCTCGGTCAACTCCATCTCGGAGATGAACCGCAACGAAAATGCCATTCGTTCGTTTTCGGGCAACGTGTCGAGCAACTTGTACGTCGAGTGAAGCAGCGCATGATTCTCGGGGTTGGCGGTGGTCGCGGGCACATCCGGGATATCCGCTGGCGCCAGGAAACGGATCCAACGCCAACGGCGGCGCCTGCGGATGTGGCCGCGCGCCGCGAAAACCGCGACGCTGGCGATCCAGGACCTCAGCGCCGCCGGATCTCGCAACTGATGGATGCGTTCCATCACCCGAACGAACACGTCCTGAACGATGTCGGCCAGGTCCGAATCGACGCCCAGCGCGCCTCCGACCAGCCGTTCGACGTCGGGGCCGAAGCGGTCGACCAACTCATTCCAAGCGCTCGCCTCGCCGCGTACCAGTCCCGCCACCAGTGCCGCGTTATCCAACAGAGGCGGGGAGGGCGAGGGCGAAGGCGTCACTTCCCCGGGTGCATGGGCGGTCGACAAGGTGCTTTTTTCAGCGGGGAACGGCATGGCCGAGGACCAGGTTCCATTATACGCCAGGCGCCCGCTCGGACGTCCCGCGCTCGGAAGTCCCCCGCTCGGAAGTCCGATGGTCGGCGGTCCCCCAACCCGCGCGCTGGACGGTGCGGTCTCCCAAGGCGGAGGCGTCTCGGCCGGACTCGGCCCGATGGGCAGACGGGCTCCGGTCATGATGCCTTGAGTCACCTGTTCGATCGCCGCGCGTGTCGGGGAACGTGGGGAAAGGGGCCGAACGCGCCGCTCGACGGGACGGCGATGGGCATTGAGTCGAGCATCCACGGTGATTCCCCTGTCCTCGTGAGGTGAGTGTCCCGCGAGAGGGCAAAGGGCTCAGATCGTCCGGACGCACGCCCCCGGTGGCATTTGCCGGTGGGGCAAGGTATCTAACGGCGCGCATTCATGGAACGTTTGCCTCATGTTCCCGGCCCAAGGAAGGCGAATAGCGACACCGAATCGGTGATGCGCGCTCCCCGCGTAGGGTCCTCACTTTCCCCGTCGGAGATCTTTCGCGGGCGCAACATCTTCATCCTCGGAAGCACCGGCTTCGTCGGAAAGGTGTTGCTCAGCATGTTGCTGCATCGCTTTCCGCAGATAGGCCGGGCCTATGTGATGGTCAGGCGGGGGTCGGGCACGACCAGTGAAGCGCGGTTCTGGAACAGCGTGGTGACGTCGCCAGCGTTCGATGCGCTGCGCGAGAAACATGGCGGCGCCGACGGACTGGCGGCGTTCTTGAAAACCAAGGTCGCGGTGGTCGACGGCGACATTACTGAAAAGAACCTCGGTCTTTCGGAGGACGAAGCCGCGCGTGTCGCGGGGGACATCGACGTGCTGATCAATTCGTCGGGCCGCGTGACGTTCAACCCGCCGCTTGAATCAGCGTTGCGCACGAACGTCGAGGGTACGAAGAACGTCCTAGCGTTCGTGCGGCGCATGCGGCGGCCGGCGCTGATCCACACGAGCACCTGTTTCGTGGCGGGAAACCGGTCGGGCGAGGTGTGGGAGGACGAGGAGTTGATCGGGTACTTCCCGCGCCGCGGTGAATTGCCGGGAACGACTTTTTCGGTCGAACAGGAGATCTCCGACAGCGATCGCATCGCGGCGGCCATCCGTGCCGAGGCGGACGACGCTCAGGTGTTGGCGCGCTTGCGGCAAAAGGCGCGCGACCGGTTGCGCGACGAGAGCCGGGATCCGGATGATGAATCGGCCCTGCGTCTGGCCGTGGCGCGCGAGCGCAAGGAGTGGATCCGATCCGAGGCCACGCGTCGCGGGGTGGAACGCGCCCAAACATGGGGTTGGCCGAACATCTACACGTACACGAAGAGCATGGGCGACCAGTTGGTTGCGCGCGAGACGGGAATGTTCCGATCAATCGTGCGGCCCGCGATCGTCGAAAGCGCGGTCGCGTATCCGTTCCAGGGTTGGAACGAGGGTTTCACGACGTCGGCGCCGCTGGTTTACCTGGCTTTGAAGGGGCAGAACGTCCTGCCTGTGTCTAACAAGCTTATCCTGGACATCGTTCCAGTGGATCACGTTTGCGCGGGGATGTTGATGGTCGCCGCACAGGTCATGGTCGAACAGCCGAAGCTGGTCCATCAGCTTTCGAGCGGTGATCTGAACCCGGGGCGCATCGCGCGCATCGTGACGCTGACCGGGCTTTACAAGCGGAAGCGGTTTCAGAGCAAGGAGACCGGCAATCGATTTGTGAACGCGCTGGCCGCGCGCATGGAGTTTCGTCCCGTGACGCCGGACGACTACGAACGAAAATCGTTGCCGCTCGTGAATCGGGTCGCCAAGCGCACGGCGAAGGTGCTGGGCCGCACGAGACCGCGTTGGGGGGCCGGACGATTGACCGAGTGGATCGACCGCGGCATCAAGGGGCTGGACGAAGTCGTTCGCGTCACGGACGAGGCGCGCGAGAACATCGAGTTGTTCAAGCCGTTCATCCTGGAGAACGAATACATTCTGCGCGCGGACAACATCCGGGCACTGCGCGACCGGATGCCGGCGGCCGATCGGCAGCTTCTGTGCTGGGGGCCCGAGGATCTGGATTGGTACGACTATTGGATGAACACCCACTTTCCGGGGCTGGAGAAATGGGTGTTGCCCGAATTGGATTCGACCTATGCGCCCAAGCCCAAGCAGGTTTACAGCTATCACGATCTGCTGGAGCTGTTCGACACCACCACCAAGTTGCACGCCACGCGCCCCGCCGTGCGCATCGAACGCGGGCAGCGCGAGGAGATCTACAAGTACTCCGAGTTGCAAGAGCTGGCGACGCGCGTCGGGGCGTTTCTGGTCGGAGAAGGCACGGAAGCGGGCACGCGGATCATGCTGCTCGCCAAGAACGGTCCTGAATGGAGCATGGCCTACTTCGGGATTCTGAAGGTGGGAGCGACGGCGGTTCCGATTGCCAACGAATCGACGGTGGCCGAGATCGTCAATCTGGCGCGGGCGTCGGGGGCGTCGGGCATCTTGATCGGCGACGATCTGCACGAAAAGCGTGCGGGGCTCGCGCGCGCGCTTGGCGAGGCGAACCTGGCCACGCGGGTTTGGCCGCTCGGGCAAGCCTTCGAGATTCACGACGAGGCACTGGAACGCGAACGGGCGAAGGCACTGGTCACCAAGGTCAATCCCGACACGGTCGCCACCTTGATCTTCACGTCGGGGACCACCGGCAAGCCCAAGGGCGTGATGCTGACGCATCGAAACTTCACGTTCATGGTGTCGGAGCTCTCCAAGATCTTCGCATTTGGTGTCAATGACGGGATGCTGTCGGTCTTACCTCTTCACCACATCTTCGAGTTCTCGGCGGGTTTGCTGATGCCTCTCGCGCGGGGCGCCCAGATCACGTATTTGACCGAGTTGACAGGTGAGACCATCGCGTCGGCTTTGAAGAAAGGTCACGTGACGTCCATCGTCGGAGTGCCTGCGCTGTGGGATCTTTTGCGACGCCGGGTGTTGCAGAGGTTCTCGGAGCGATCGCCCTTGCTGGAGGCGGCGATGAAGGGCCTGATGACCGCGAATTTCGAGCTGCGGTCTCGCACGGGACTGGACCTGGGAATGCTGTTGTTCCTGCCTGTACACGAAGGATTCGGCGGGCGCATTCGATATCTGATCAGCGGTGGGTCCGCCTTGCCCCAAGAGGTCTTGAAGAGCTTCGTGGGCATGGGGTTTGATTTCTTCGAGGGATATGGCCTGACCGAGGCAGCCCCGGTTTTGACGGTCACGTCGCCAAAGCGCAAAGCCTTGCCCGGGTCCGTGGGGCAACCACTGCCTGGCGTCGAGGTCAAGATCCACGAAGCCGACGGCGCCGGCGTGGGCGAAGTCGTCGCCCGTGGGCGCAACGTGATGGCCGGTTATTGGCAGGACGAGCAGGCGACTGCCGGGGCGATTCGGGACGGGTGGTTTCACACGGGGGACATCGGCCGCTTCGACGAGGACGGCAACCTTTACCTGGTCGGTCGGTCGAAAGAGATCATCGTCGACTCGAACGGCAAGAACGTGTATCCGGATGAGATCGAGGACCTGTACCGCGAATCCCCTTTCATCAAGGAACTGTCGGTGGTCGGCCTTCCCGACGGCGCGGCCGAGCACGTGGTATGCGCTGTCGCGCCCAACTATGACGATGCCCCCACGCTCTCGCGTGATGCGATTCACCAGAAGATCGAGGAGCACTTTCGCAAGATTTCGACGGACTTGCCCTTCTGGAAACGCGTGAAGTCGGTCCACATGTGGGAGGGCGACCTGCCGACGACCGCCACCCGCAAGGTCAAGCGGCGTGACGTGGTGGCTGAGCTCTTGCGCCTGCAAAAAAATGCGGTCACCGATGGAGCCATGGTGGCCGAGACGGCTCCCGAGGAAGCCGGGGTTGGTTGGCTGCTGGACATCGTTGCCCAGGTTAGCGGCAAGTCGCGCTCCGACGTTCACCCGCGCAGCCGTCTCGACCACCTGGGCTTCGACAGCTTGATGTACACGGAGCTTGGCGTGGCGTTGGAGGGTGCCGGAATCTCGGTCCCCGAGAGCACGGATTTCACGGGAGCGAGTGACGTTCAGGGGCTTCACCGTCTGGTCCGAGCTTCGCGCTCGGCGCTGCCCGAGAAGAGGGCGGGCGCGCAGGACCCGGCGGCGACGCCGCCGGCAGGGCGACCTCGACGCGCGGACGCTGGATCCCCGGAGACGGATCTCTTCGTCCCCGCTCCCCTCGCCAGCGTGGGCAAGCGCGGGCTGGGCGTTGCGCAGAGACTGTTTTACCGTCGGGTGCTCGCGTCCAAGGTCTCGGGACAGGGACACGTCCCCCTCAACACGAACTTCATCGTCGCGGCGAATCATTGTTCGCACCTGGACATGGGCCTGATCAAGGTCGCGCTTGGCCCTCCCGGCCGCGACATCACGTCGCTGGCGGCGGCGGACTATTTCTTTCGCAACCGGTATCGCCGCGCCTACTTCAAGAACTTCACGAACCTGGTGCCGATGGAGCGCGCCGGATCGATTCGAAAGTCGATGGACACCGCCGAACAGGTCCTGCGCCGGGGCAAGAGCATGGTCGTCTTTCCCGAGGGGACGCGCTCCTTGACCGGCGAGATGGCCGAATTTCTGCCCAGCCTCGGCTATCTGGCCCTGCGGTCGGGCGTGGGGTTGCTGCCGGCGTACGTCGCCGGCACGTTCGAATCGATGCCCAAGGGCGCGGCCATCCCGCGATCGCGCGATCTCGGCGTCGCGTTTGGGCCGTTTTTGTCCATCGAATCGTTGCGGACGGTGACTTCCGGGCTATCCCAACAGGAGTCGTGGCGATTCATAGCCGCCCTGACGCAAAGGATCGTCGAGAACCTGAGAGACGGGATCACGACCCGTCTGGATCTGGATTCGGCGCGGCGCGGGTGGGACGGGCGGAATCTTCTCGCCGGCGCGGAGCAGCGCTCGCCAAACGCGCCACGTCCTGTGCTGAGCGCGGTGCCGTGATGTCCGACGCGACGACTCTGATCACCGGCGCCACAGGTTTTTTGGGTGCCCATCTGGTGCGCGATCTGGTGGGCCGGGGCGAGCGGCGGCTGCGCGCCTTGCAGTCGGGCCCGCCGCCGGCCTGGCTCGGCGAGCTGGGGGTCGAGATCGTGCGCGGGTCGGTGACGTCGCCCGCCGATGTGAGCGCGGCCCTGGCGGGCATCGATCGCGTCTACCATTTGGCCGGTTTCGTCTCGTCGAAACCGGACGACGCCCACCGGATGTACGACGTTCACGTCAACGGAACGCGCGTTTTGTGCCAGGCCGCGGCGGCGGCCGGCGTACGTCGCATCGTCATGGCCTCGACCAGCGGCACGATCGCCGTTTCCAGACGCACCGATGCCCATCTGGACGAGGAATCTCCGGCGCCGATCGATCTGATCAGCCGCTGGCCCTACTACGCCAGCAAGCTGTACCAGGAGGAGACCGCCCGTCGCGCCTGTGGCGGCTCCGTCGAGTTGGTCATCGTGAACCCCAGCCTGTTGCTGGGGCCAGGCGACGATCGTCTCAGCTCGACGCGCGTTATCCTGCAGTTCCTGGGACGCGAGATTGCCATGACACCAGCGGGTGGCCTGAACTTCGTCGATGCGCGCGACGCGGCGGCGGTGTTCCCGGTGGCCATGGAGCGCGGCGCGCCCGGCCAGCGATACCTGGTGGGCGGCACCAACTGGACCTTCGCCGAACTGTTTGGGCGCCTGGAGCGCATGAGCAAAGTACCGGGTCCGTTGTTGAAGGGGCGCGGCAAGGTGCCGCTGTTCGCCGCGCATGCGCAGGCGGCGCTTTATCGGGGCTTCGGAAAGAGCCCGCCCTTCGAGCCGGCGAGCGTCGACATGGCGGGCCACTTCTGGTTCTTCGAAAGTACCAAGGCCGCCCGCGATCTGGATTTCGTCGCCCGCGACGCGACCGACACGCTGTTCGACACCGTCGCGTACATCCGCGAGCATTTTCTCGGCGCCGACGTGTTGACCAAGGCGGGTTAGTTGGGACCGCGGTCCTTGCTTACGATCTGGTGGTCGTGACCAACAGCGATAAGGAGTTCGCGCGCGTTCCGGGCTGAACTATTGTCCCCCGATGGTTCCCGGACGCCTGGAGACTTGGTGTGCGGCGCGCCTCCCGACGGTTCACAAGCGCGGCCCGCACGCGGGTGGTAAAAAGAATTCGCGATGGTGCCTCCTGCCATGGTCAGAATCGCGCAGCTCTGCTCCGCGATCCTGCTCGGTTCCATGGCCGGCGGTTGCGGCGGCCGGGACAAGCAGGTTGTCAGCGGAGTCGACGCGGCCACCGGTGCGGACGGCGTCGCGGCCATCCCCGACCGTTCCGATCCGAGCACACCCGAGAGCAGCACGACCGTTGTCGACTTGGGGATGTCCGTGACGGATCTCCGGGGCGCCGAGGACCTGCCGACGGCAGGCGAAGGTCATGCCGGTCTCGACGAAGCGCTAGATTCCGTCGATGCCGCCACGTTCGTCCCTGCCGAAACTGACGCGCGCGGCGAAGCCGACGGCACCGGGATCGAGGGCGGCTTCGCCCAAGATGTGGCGTCCCACGATGTGGCCGCAGCCGGGCCGAGCGACATCGTTTCCACCGAGGGACCCGCCGCGTCTTCGCCCTTTCGCGTATTGATTTTCAGTCGCACGGCCGGTTTTCGCCATGCCTCGATCCCCACGGCGGTGGCCGCGTTGATGAGCTTGCAAGCGGCGGGCGGATACCAGGCCGAGGCCACCGAAGACGCGAGCGTGTTCACGTTGGCGAACCTGATGCGGTTCCAGGTCGTGGTCTTCGCGCTAACCTCGGGTGACATCCTCGACGACGCCCAGCAGGCGGCGTTCGAATCGTGGGTGGCCGCGGGGGGCGGTACGGTGGGCATTCACTCGGCGTCCGACACGGAATACGACTGGCCGTTCTACGGCGACCTGATTGGCGCCTATTTCAAGATGCATCCCGAAATCCAGATGGCCACCGTCCGGGTGGAGGCGCCCGACCATCCCATCATGGTGGGTGTGCCCACGACCTGGGCACGCCGCGACGAGTGGTACGCCTTCGTGACCAACCCCCGCCCCAAGGTGACTGTGCTGGCCACCGTCGACGAGTCGACCTACTCGGGCGGCGGGATGGGGCCCGATCATCCCATCATCTGGGCGCGCACGACCGCCGGTGGTGCCCGGTCCTTCTACACCGCCCTTGGCCACACCCCCGAGAGCTACGCCGAGGCTCCGTTCCGCCAGCACCTGGTGAACGGAATCCGGTGGGCCGCGGGCCGTTGAGCAAGCGCATGTGAACCTCGCGCAGCTCGATCCGGCGCGTTTCGGTAAGCCCACACTTGGTCGTTGCGGACACGAACGAACTGTCAGGGCGACGTCTGGTACTGGAGAGTGCGCACGACGGAGTCGCCGTCGAAGAGCACGGCGACCAGGTCCACGTCGTCCTCGGACATGGTCATGGTGCCGATCGCCAACCCGGAGGCGGCGTCCAGTGTGGGCAGGACTGGGTCATGGATGAAGGTCCAAGTTCCGCTCGCGTGGTGCACGCCCGTGCAAAAGGCAATTGGGTCGACCTCTGAGATCTGAACCGATCGCATGTTGGACAGGGGCGGGTTGGCCGACTCGGGGAAACCCGCGGCCTCAAGATTGCGGATCGATTCGGCCTCGTTCAGCGCGGCGCCGCACGAGGACAGCGACTGTGCCTCCACCGCGCGTGGGTGTGTGGACCACGAGGAGGCAATTTCCGTCTGGACATTGACGGTTCCGCTTTCGTCGGGCTGAAAGACCAGCCATTGCGCGGCGAAGACGTGCGCGCCAGGGTCTGTGAAATCGATCGTGAGTGTGGACACCGCAGCCCCGTCGTCACCACCCGCACCGCCATCCGCGACGGGCGGTCCCGGCCATCCTGGGCACGCCGGCGAGGAATCAAGCGCCGTGGCGACGATGCGCTCACTGTTGGGACCTCCATCGATGGCCGGAAACGTCAGCGTCGCATCGACGTCCACCAAGCGGTTCGTCATGGTCACGACTCCTGTCGCGGTGATCGCCGATACCGCGCCGGCCGGCGGGGCCGTCAACCGGCAATCGGAGCCCGTGGTCGTGGTCGCGAAAGCGTATTCCACCCCCATTCCTGGGGGAAGCACTACCAGACCGGATGAGTCTACGCTCGGCTGGCCGAAAGCCGGCCGGGAGATAACCAGAACGACGCAGAGATCCCGGACGGGATCCCTTTCCGCGATCAGTGTGCGTCCGATACCGCTGCCGAACGAACACGCTGCGTACGAGGGCTCGCCTATGGCGTCGGGCACGACCCCGGTCTCCGCCATGTTGGAAAGGTCCGCCGTGGGTGCAGCATCCGCCAGGGATTCGATGTCCACCGCGGGTGCAGCATCCGCGACGGGCCCGGCGTCGTCCGTTGCTGCCATGTCCGCGATTGACGAGTCGGGGGGCGCCCCAGCATCGAAGATGCCGGTCGCCCCGTCCCCGGAATAAGGACGTGCCGCCGTATCACACGAGGCGACACCGACGGTCAGGAACAAAAGGGGGACGAAAAGCGACAGACGTGTCAAACCGAGCCTCCATTTTGGACCCGAAGAGCTTGGTGCGGTTTCCTATGATCGATCTGTCCCACGGAACTTCGCACGTGCAGTGAACTTGCGCCACGTATCTTTCTGCAACGACACCACCACGACATGTTCCAAAGGAATATTCATTCTACGGTTTGCGACGCCAATGTGTCAGGAGCGGACCTGCTTTGCCGTCCACGGGATCCATTGTCGGGAGCGCGACGCGCGCGATGTTGACGTCCGTTTGTGGTCGCTCGCCGCGCTTGCCGAAGTTTAGGTCGGGCGACGTGCCCGCCGGGTACGCTCCGACGACGCGAAAGTCGGCGCTGGCGCCCGCGTTCATGTGCGCCACACCGGCGGGAATCACCAGGACGTCGCCGGCACCGGCGGAGATCACCAGGCCGCGCGGTCCTCCGAGGTGAATCCGCACGCGGCCGATGTAGACGCCCAGCACCTCGTGCGCCCTGCTGTGATAGTGGTGGGCTTGAAACAGGCCATTGCGCCAGGATGATCCACCCCAGCCGTTTCGATCGAACAGCGCCTCGAATGCCGACGCCGGATCTCGTTCCGGCAGCGTGGCCAGCGCTGCGGAATAGACGATCACCGGCAGTCGGCTGTTGGGGAACACGCCGTCGTCCGG
>JADGRC010000059.1 GCA_017881245.1 Pseudomonadota bacterium | reverse complement strand
GACCTCAGATTTCGAAATGGATGCCTTGCGCCAGTGGCAGGGCACGGGAGTAGTTCACGGTGTTCGTCTGACGGCGCATGTAGGCCTTCCAGGAATCCGATCCGGACTCGCGGCCGCCGCCCGTCTCCTTCTCGCCGCCAAAGGCCCCGCCGATCTCGGCACCCGAAGGCCCGATGTTGACGTTGGCGATGCCGCAATCGGAGCCGACGGCGGAAAGAAATGCCTCGGTCTCGCGGACGTCCGTCGAGAAGATACAGGACGCCAGTCCTTGCGGCACCGCGTTCTGGAGGTCGACGGCCTCGGCGAAGTCCCGATACTTCAACGCGTAGAGGATGGGCGCGAAGGTCTCGTGGCGGACGATGTCCGTTTGTCCCGGCATCTCTATGAGCGCGGGGCTGGCGTAGTGGGCGTTCGGGTAGCGCTCTTCCAGGGCGCGGCCCCCGCCATGGACACGGCCGCCGTCCGCCTTGGCCTCGGCGATCGCGCGCTGCATGTCCTCGAAAGCGCGAGCGTCGATGAGCGGGCCGACAAGGATTCCGTCGGCGAGTGGGTCGCCGATGGGCAGCCTTTTGTAGATATCGAGGAGGCGCGGCACGAGCCGATCGTAGATTTCTTCATGGACGATGAGCCGCCGCAGCGAGGTGCAGCGTTGGCCGGCGGTGCCCACCGCCGAGAAGACGATCGCGCGCAGCGCCATCTCGAGGTCCGCGGAGGGGGCGACGACCATCGCGTTGTTGCCCCCGAGTTCGAGGATGCTGCGACCGAAGCGCTCCGCGACCTTTGGGCCGATCGCCCGCCCCATGCGCGTCGAGCCTGTGGCCGAAATGACAGGGACATCCCGGCTGTCGACCAGGATCTCGCCGGCGCGCTGCCCGCCGATGAGTACCTGAAGCAGGAATTCCGGCGCATCCTTGTACCGCGCGGCGGCGCGCGCGAAGATCTTCGCCGTGGCGAGGGCGGAAAGCGGCGTCTTCTCCGACGGCTTCCAGATCACGGGGTCGCCGCAGACGAGCGCCAGGGCCGCGTTCCACGCGAAGGGCGCCACCGGAAAATTGAAGGCCGTGATGACCCCGCACGGCCCCACGGGGTGCCATGTTTCGCGCATGGCATGTCCGGGACGCTCCGAGGCGATCGTGAGTCCATAGAGCTGGCGCGAGAGGCCGACGGCGAAATCGCAGATGTCGATCATCTCCTGCACCTCGCCGAGCCCCTCCTGTAGGATCTTGCCCGCCTCCAGGCTGACCAGGTGGCCGAGATCCGCCTTCGCCGCCCGCAGCTCCTCTCCGAAGAGCCGTACGAGCCCTCCGCGCCGCGGTGCCGGCACGAGGCGCCACGTCCAGAACGTTTCGATGCATCTGAAGATCATGGCCTGGGCATCGTCCGGCGAATGGACCTTGAGGCTCGCCAGTTGGGAGCCGTCGATCGGCGTATGGACGGCGAGCGTACCGCCGCCAAGCTCGTCCGCGCTCAGCCCGTTCCCTGAAAGGATGTCGCCAGCGGACGGATGAGCTGCCTCTCTCACGATTCGTTCTCCCACGGCTGAGCCAGCTTCTGCGTTGGTTTGTCCCGCCACCGGCGCGGCGTCAAGCGCTCCGAAATGATCAGTGACTTGTGCCCGCTAGCAATAAAAACTTCGCCCAGATTAGCAGCTTAAGTTTGGGGCTGGTGTTCGCGGGGGTTGACCCTCACCGGCCCGTCGATCTTGATATCGCCTTCATGCAAACCAGGAGTTCTCGAAGGTGACCGGCCGGGTCGCGCGCAACCACCTCTCGACGATGAAGGGCAGCATCATTCTGACCGTTCAGGAATGGGTCAAAAACGGCACGCCGAGCGGGAGTAGGGTCACGGGCTGTCATTCGTCAGGGTCTTCGCAGTAAAGCACGTCGGGTTTGTCGCCCGAGTTGTCGATCTGCCCACGCCACTCGTCGAGCGACTGGGTATCGAAACGCGCAAGGGCCTGCTTGATCGCCGCCTTCTTCGTGGCGGCAACGACCTTGTATTCCCACGACACCTTATCCGCCAAACCGATTCTGAACTCGACGGGTGGATCATAGACCCGCTCGTGATCCTCGCGGGCCCTCAATCCGGCTGAGTTAAGAAAGGTGCGTAGGTCGCGAAACTTCGCCTCGGCAATCTCACGCCAGCGGCGCTTCGGGTCGTCGTCGTCGGGATTTTCTGCCATCATTTCTCCGCGGAAAAAGGACGGCAAACGCGTCTCATATGTCGCTCATCTAGATTCGCGACCCTGTTCGCCGCCAAGGGCCGAGCTTCCGCGCTTCTGCCAGTTGTTGCAAGCTTGGGGATGCCTGCTCGCTCTTATATCGCGCACGGTCTGACCCCCGCCCCGCGATTTGATGCCATTCAACGAATGGCACGCGCCGCTCGACCTCGGCCACCATCCGCTCAAGACCGGCCCGGGCACCGTGCCAGAGCCCACCTGCAAACCCGTCAAAAACCGCCGCCTGACAACCTCACCCAAGGCGGTACCTGTCAGGTGATATCCATCTCTGTACAGTCATGGTCGGGCTGTGCGGTGGCCACACCATCTTTTCCTCGTTCAGTCTACAGCTGCTCGATCTGATGCGGGAGCGTGCGATCGTCCGGGCGGCCATCAACGTCGTCGAGTCAGCGGCCCCTCCG
>JADGRC010000441.1 GCA_017881245.1 Pseudomonadota bacterium | reverse complement strand
CGAAAGGGCCAACGCGACCACGGCGAGACGAGCGGGAAGACTCATGGGGTTCCTCCGATTGGGCTCAAGGGCTCACGTTCCTACGCCAATGCCCTGGTCGAATCAAGCCGGCGCAGAGCAAGGTCAGACCAAAGAGACAAAGGGCCCAACAGGGCGGCAGAACTCTGCCGTGAACGGGCGCCGGATCTCGCCAAGCACGCGAAGTGCTAGTATGCGCGCGCGCCCGGTTAGGGTGCACGAGGAGATTTCACGAAATGAAGTTAGCCACTGCATCGACCATAGCCGTTGGCGCGATCTTTTTTGGGTTTGTCGTCGGTGGTTGCGCGAGCAGCAGCCCGGCAGGGGGCAGTGGGGGCTCCGGCTCCGCGACCGGCGGTCGTGTGGGTGGCGGCGCTGGCACGGGCGGTGGCGCGCCCAGCACGGGAGGTCGACCGGGGAGCGGTGGCGTGACCGGCAGTGGGGGCAGTGGGGGAATAACGGGAAGCGGCGGCAGCTCTAGCGGGAGTGGGGGTAACGTCGGAAGCGGCGGCGTCGCCACCGGAGGCACGCCCGGCAGCGGCGGTGCCGGCGTCGGTGGGGGCGCGACCGGGGGCGGGACCGGGACCGGTGGAATTGGAGGGGGCGGCGGAGGAACGGCAACAGCCCCGTTCACTTGCCCCCCCGGACCCTTTGCGGCGCAGACGTTCACGGGGCTGGTCCCGACACGGATCGCGACCGTGCCGCCGAGTGATGCCTTCAACAACAACCGGAACAACTTTGACATCGTCGACGGGCCTGTCTGGATCGGCGACTCGCTCTATGTGTCCGAGATTGGCATGGGCGACAATATCAACCCGCCTCCGGCGCGCACCTTGAAGGTGGATTCCGCTGGAGGCGTTTCGATCCTTCTCGACAAAGGCGAATCGGGAACCAATGGCTTGGCGGTCGATGCGGCCGGCAATCTCGTGGCCTGCAACCACCGGCTCGGATCCATCACGCGCATCGCGCTGCCCGGCCTGGCGGCGACGCAGATCGTGTCTTCCTATGGCGGCATGCGTTTCGACTCGCCGAACGATCTCGCGTTCCGCGCGGACGGAAACCTGTACTTCACCGACCCCGACTGGCAGGCGCCCGCCGTGCGCCCGCAGGCGAAAACCCGCGTCTATCGAGTCGCGCCCGGCGCCACCGTTGCGACCGTCGTCGACGACACCCTCACCAAGCCCAATGGCATCACTTTCTCCCCCGACGGTAACACGATGTACGTGACCGGCGCCGACGGCCTGTTTCGGTACGCCGTCGCCGCGGATGGGACCGTGGGAACACGTACGAAGATCGTTCCGTCAATCACCGTGGGCGACGGAATGGCAATCGACTGCGCGGGGAATCTCTACGTCGCGGCAAACAATTTGAACACGCTGGTCGTCCTTGACCCCACCGGGAACATGTTGGGCACGATCACCGTCCCCGTCGGGGTGCAAATTAGCAATGCCGCCTTTGGCGGTACCGACCACAAGACGTTGTACATCACGACTCTCGGCAGCGGCTCGCTGAGCGGACTGTTCACCTTAAAAATGAACGTCCCCGGCTACCCGTACTAAACGGTTAGCCAACGACCATCGCTCGCCGGCCGGGCCAGCGCTCGGGGGTGCGCCAGAACCCGTCGGCACGCGTTCCGTAGTAACCCGACAGGACGGTATCGATGATCGCCGACGTTCGCGCCGCCGACCGGGCGGTCGAGTCGCACTGCCCCTTGCCGCGAAGCTCGTCGACGATCGTCTGGATCAACGGCTGCTGGATGTGGGGCGGGTTGGCCAAGTCAAAATACTCGCAGCGGCCGTCATGCCGCAGCTCGACCGGCTCGCTGCCGAACGTCGACAGCCGCAGCTCGGATCGTTCCCCCGCGATGATGATCTGATCGGCGCGCTCGGCGCTCGCGAAGCTCCAGTGCGCGGTCCCTGGCGTGCCCCCGGCGGTGCGGAAGCTCATGGCGACCGCGTCTTCCACCAGGTGCGGAGTCGCGATGTTGGCGGCGAGCCCCTGCACGCTCTCGAGCGGGCCCAGGATGAAGTCCAGAATGTCCAAGGTATGAGCGCCTAGATCGAGCAACAGGCCGCCTCCCGAGTGCTGCGCTTCGAATCGCCAGGGCGGTGGAGAGCCGTCCTTGACCCGAGCCTCGACCTCGCGATGGTAGGGGCCGGCAAAACGGTAGGTGACACCCGTGATCCGACCGAGGTGACCGGAGGCGACGAGATCGCGGGCCTTGCGGAAGCGCGGCAGGGCCCGTCGGTAGTAGGCGACAAAAAGTGGCACGCGCGCGCTGGCGAATGCGTCGATCATGCGGCGGCATTCATCGTGATTGCGCGCCATTGGTTTTTCGACATAGGCGGGCTTGCCTGCCTCGCACACCGCCAGGGCGAGTCGCTCGTGCTCGCCAGGTGGCGTGGCGATATACACCGCATCGACCGCGCGGTCGTGGATCAGCGCCTCGGCATCGTCGTACCACGAAGGGACGCCGTGCCTTCGTGCGTAGTCGGCGGCCAGATCGCCCCGGCGACGCATCACCGCGACCAGCGCACTCCCTTCGGCCTTCTGGAAACCGGGGCCGCTCTTGACCTCCGTGACGTCGCCGCACCCGATGATCCCCCATCGGATCGTCACGAGACACCCTCTGGCCGCCGTTGTCGCTCAGATGCTGGCTGCATCCCGGCATTATAACCTCCTCGTTCATCGGAATCGGAGCGCGCACCTCCGCGGACTCCGCGGACGCGCGGGCAATCCGACGCGCCGACGCGCCGAGCGGGCATTGGCTTCGGCTTCGGTGGCTATCGACGACAGACCTACCGACCGCGGAGACAAACGAGTGCCGAGCACAAACTTAGGACTGACTGAGCGAGCACAAACTACGACTGACTGGGCGAATACAGACTGCAACTGATTACGCCAATACAGACTACGACTGATTGCGCGCGTAGTAACGCATCAGGTTGTCCCTCCGCTTCATTGCGCGACAGCGTTGCGCGCAATCCTTACGTGTACGGTAGTTGGCCCGTTTCAGCCACCTCGCGCTACTCCCAGTTACATGCCCCCGATCGCCGAGGTTTCAAATCGACGTCTGGTGTCGCTGGCCGCGCTGGTCTTCTCGCTGTCCGTGCATTGTACTGGTCAGGTTGCGGGGGGGGGAAAGGGGGTTCCATCCGGTGGGAAGCCAGCTGCGTCACCCGGCTCCTCGGGTGGTTCTTCTGGTGGCGTCGCTTCTGGCACGCCTGGCGCGGGAGGGGCGCAAGGTCCTTCCCTGGGCGGCGGCGGTCAGTCCGTCCCTTCGGCGGGTGGACTGACAACAGTCAACATTCAGAATCCGCCTGGCAAAGCCATCTCTCGTCTCACCCAGGCTCAGTTCGTGCGTTCCGCGACGCTCCTTTTTTCCGACGCGGCCGTCGCGGGTGTGGACGCCCTGTTGCCCGTGCAAGACCGGCACGGCGTATTCAGAAATACCGGCTTTGCGCAGGGGCAGGCTTATGACCTAATCCAAGGATACGACGCCGCCGCCTCCTGGATAGTCGATCACGTCGCGGACTGGCCGAGCTTCCATACCCGCTGGGGTGGTTGTACCGCCGCCTCGTGTGCGACGACGTTCATCCGCACGTTCGGCGAGGCTGCCTTTCGCAGACCGCTCGCGGACACGGAGGTTCAAGCCTTCCAGCCCATCTTGGACGCGGCCGTGGCCGCCACCCTCTCCTATAACGACACGGTCAAGTTGTTGGGCCGCGCCTTCCTGCAGTCCCCGGAGTTCTTGTATCTGTTCGAAGACAGCGTCCTGACCGACTACCAGCTCGCGTCGCGTTTGTCGTATTTCCTGACCAACGGGCCGCCCGATCAGACGTTGTACGCGACGGCGAAGGCGCAAACACTGCATCAACCCGCCGTGCTCGGAGCGCAGATTGACCGCCTCCTGGCGGGTGATCTGACGCCCTTTGCTCGAGAGTTCGCGCTTGACTACCTGGATCTGAGCCGGGCGACGACCCGGAACGTCACCACCGATCCTACGGTCATCGCTCAGTTCGTCAGCTCGGCAGTCGAGACTTTCGCCTCGCTCGTTCAAAACGACCAGCCCATCGGGTCCATTCTGACGACGGAGAGCTTTGCGTCGAACAGCGCGACGGCGATGTGGATCACGGGACAGCCCTCGTCATCGGCCACCCCTCTGTCACCTACCGCGAGTTATCCTTTCATGGGGCTTCTGACCCATCCGGCGACGCTGATATCGATGAGCAACGCGGTTTTCGGGAGCACCGTCAGCCGGGGCATCTTTGTCGCCGATCAAATGCTCTGCCTTCCTCCAACGCCGCCTCCACCCCAAGCCTTCCAGCCGGGTGACGTGGCCGGCGTTCTGCCCGCGAACCCGACCCAGCGGGATTATGGCGAGGCACGCATGGCAGATCCCCGGTGTGGCATCTGCCACAAACAATTCGAGTCGTTCTCGTTTGGTCTGAACAAGTGGGGTGGAGACGGCCTCTTTAAGACGGACCCTGCTCTGAAAGACGACGGACCGGTGCAGACCGCGCTTGGGACGATCCAGTTCGGTAGCTACAAGGACTACCTTCCTCAGCTCGCGGGCAGCGCTCAGTTTGAACACTGTGTGACCGATCAGTTGCTCCGCTATGGCCTGCAGCATACGCAGTACCCGCCGGATCTTGCCGTTGCGGTTTTAAGCGCGGCCAAGACGAATGCATCCAAGGTAACGTTCCGGGCGTTGATGAAGGCGCTCACCACGCAGGCGATTTTCACGACCAAATAGAGTCAAAATCATGAAGTATCGCCACGTTCTGAACCGACGCACTTTCCTTCGCTCCGGCGGAATCGCCGTGGGGTTGCCGTTCCTGGACTGCATGCTGGAGAAGAGCGTGTTCGGCGCGCCAGCCGATCCCGGAACCAGCGTCGTGAGTCTCATGCACGGACTCGGGACGCCTGACATCCTGCTCGACCGCGGAATGACGGGACCGCTCCAGTACTACAAGCCTCTGATCGACGCCAGCAAGCTGTCTATTTACACGAACGTGGACATGACGGCGGCGGCCGATATGCCGGTCGTGGCACAGCACCACTACGGCCAGCCATATTTGTTCAGCGGTTACCGAACGATGATTACGACTGGATTCAACGTCATCCCTCAGGGGCCAACGCTGCACTACGCAATCATGCAGCAGCAATACCCGCAGGCGACGCCGACTCCGTTCAAGATCATCGATTGTGGCATCTATTTTCGCCGTGGAATCAACTATCAGTACCAGCGAATTTTCGACACGCAGGGGCACAATGCGGCGGATTTCGAGGATCTGGCATCGCCCGTGGACATGTTCGACAAGCTGTTTGGCACGATGCCCGTCGCAGCCCCTGCGTCAAATGCCAAGGACCGAGCCAATCAGTCCATTCTCGACTACCTCGTTCCGGCCTACCTGAAATACACGAACGCCGGCTCTCCACTCCCGCCCAGCGACATCGTCGTGCTGAAGAATCACTTGGACCGGATACGTCAAATCGAGCAGGCCGTGTACGGAGGGAACGGGCAAGCGCCGGCTGTGCCTGTTCACGTCCCGGTGACTCGCCCCACGCCGCCAAACCTCAACTACAAGGTTGACGGCGGCAGTTGCGGAGATCCCGCCAGCGTGTATCGGGTCAGTCCTTCGGACTTCCAGACGGCTTATCAGATCATGGCCGATCTCTTCATAGCGGCCCTGCAGATGGACTATTTCAGATTTGGAAACCTGTCGCTCGATTCAGGTGGCGGCCATACCTATTATTCTGGCCCGGCACCCAACCCCGACGACGCGAACTTCACCTTCGACGGCAACCCGCATGCGAACTATCACATGTGGAATCCCGCGAGTCCCGCGATCGTAAAAATCGCCACCGGTCACAATTTCTTCGTGCACCGGAACATCGCCCAGGTGCTCTCGAAGCTCGATTCGCAGACCTTTCTTGCCTCCAACGGCAAGTCGGTTCTGCAGAACACCCTCGTCCTAGTGGGAAGCGAGGTCGGCACAAACCACGATGTCACCCGCATGTTCCATGGCGTGGCGGGAGGCAACGGCAAGTTCAAGATGGGCGTCAATTCCAACGCCCGCGTGAAGGCCATCGAGATGTACAACTCAATCGGCAAAAGCTATGGCCTTACCAAAGTGGGCGACGGTCGGGGTTACGTCAGCGACGCCACTCAAATACTGGCGTGATTCGCAGACTCGCTGACGCGCGATCCAACCCTACCCCATGTCGGGGACGGGGAATGGCCGGCCGGGACGCGCGAACAAGTACCCCTGGCACAGATCTCCGCCGAGACGGATCAACATATCGCGTTCGGGCTCGGTCTCGATTCCCTCAGCGATGATCTGGATTTGCAGATCGCGACACAGTCCGATGATCGAGCCCAGAAGCTTCTGCTTGGTCGGAGAGCTGTCCACGCCACGCACCAAGGACATGTCGACCTTCACCACCTCGGGCTCCAGCTGCGCGAAGCTGGTGAGTCCGGCGTAACCCGCTCCCAGATCGTCGACCGCGATGCGGTAGCCCATTTTGCGCAACTGTGCCATGCGCGACATCAAATCCTTGATCTGGTCCAGAGCCGCCCGCTCGGTGATCTCCAGAACGACGCGGGATGCGTAGGCCGACAGCGGCGAGCTGGCGTGAAACAACGACTGATCCTCGAGATCGGCGGTGTGTACGTTCACGAACACCAGACCCGTCGACGGAATGTCGCGAATCGTTTCGGAGACACGCTGACGAATTATCTGACCGAGCTCATGCAGGCGGTTCAGCCTTTCGGCCGCGTCGAAGAGATCCCCCGGACTGCGGAGAGCCGGCTCCTCGTTGCGAACCAAGGCTTCGTAGGCAAATAAGCTGCGGCTCGACCACGAGACAATCGGTTGATACGCAATCCACACGGTGGCGAGCGCGTTGTCGAATCGTGCCTCCAAACTGGCCCGATCGCCGAGCTGCCTTCCGCCTGCCCGATAGTGCTCGAGCGCCTCGCGTCGAACACGCGCCATTTGGTGAAGGCGGATCGCCCGCGCAACCACGTCTTCCAGATGGGCCGGGTCAATCGGCTTGATGAGATAACGGAGGGCGCCATATTCCATGGCTTCGACCGCACTTTGAACGGCCGGACCACCCGTCATGATGATAACCGGCACGTCCAGATCGTGCTCGCGAACCGCGCGCAAGAGCTCAAGGCCGCTCATCCCGGGCATCGAGATGTCGCTGATGATGACGTCGAACGCCCGCTGTCTGAAAAGGGCCGCCGCTTCGGTGCCGTCGTGCGCGACCTCGACCGTGTAGCCTGCCGCCGTCAGGACTCGCGCGAATCCACGGGTGATCGTGGGTTCGTCATCCACCAACAGAATCAGCCCCCGCCGGGCAGGTTCCGCATCGGTGCCTGAAAACACGATTTCAACCGGAAGGTGCGCGGGAATTGCCATGCTCCACCCAACATCGGCGGCTGTTCGGGATTGATTGAGGGGAGACGTCAAACTCTGTTATATCTTCCGTCCGCCTTGCAGAACGGCGGGTCAACACAAGCCGAGCAGGAGATCACGCCCAAGATGAGCGCCATCGAACGGGAGGTCATGGAACCTCGCGAAAAGACACGGAGCGTCGAGAAAGCCCAGCTGCTGGAGTACTACCGCCAGATGTTGGCGATTCGGCGGATGGAGGAGGCACTGGCCAAGGCCTACTCGATGCGGAAATTCGGCGGGTTCCTGCATCTGTACATTGGTCAGGAGTCCGTCGCCGTGGGATCGATCGCCGCCCTCCGACCGGACGACTACGTCTTGGCGACCTACCGGGAGCACGCACACGCGTACGCCAAGGGGATGGGGGCCAAGGAAATCATCGCCGAGTTGTTCGGCAAACGCACAGGGGCGTCCAAGGGGCTCGGCGGATCGATGCACTTGTTCGATGCCTCCCGCAACTTCCTGGGCGGGTACGGAATCGTGGGCGGACACATTCCGCTCGCGACAGGCACCGCTTTCGCGTCGAAGTATCGGAACGACGGACGCGTCACGTTGTGTTACTTCGGTGATGGGTCCGTGGCCCAAGGCGCGTTTCACGAGGCGTTGACCCTGGCGTCGCTGTGGAAGTTGCCGGTGGTTTTCATCTGCGAGAACAACCTGTATTCCATGGGCACGCCGCTGCACCGATCGATGTCGGTGCTGGATGTGTCGCAGAAAGCGTTGGCGTACGGCATCGCGCGTGACCGATTCGAAGGCGAAGACGTCGTCAAAGTCCGCGACCGCGTGGGCGAGGCGATCCGGCGCGCGAGGAACGAATCGCTGCCGACCCTCATCGAGATCATCACGTACCGGTACCGCGGCCATTCCATGTCTGACGCTGGTCTCTATCGAACCAAGGACGAAGTCGACGAATGGAAGAAGCGCGACCCCGTGACCATTGGCCGCGAGCTGTGCGAAAAAGCCCAGGTCGATGAGAAGGAGATCCTCGCCATCGAGGAAGGCGTCAAGCGCGAGATTGAAGAAGCCGTGGCTTTCGCCGACGCGAGCGGCGAGTTGACGTTCGAGGAGCTCGAGCAGTTCACGTACAAGGAGTAAGGACCCGATATGCCGCAGATCGCTTTTCGCGAGGCTCTCAACCAGGCCATGGTCGAGGAGATGGAGCGTGACGACCGTATCTTCCTGATGGGCGAGGAGGTCGGTCACTACAATGGCGCCTACAAGGTGTCCAAGGGAATGCTGGACAAGTTCGGCGAGAGGCGGGTCATCGACACGCCGATCGCCGAGGGCGGGTTTGCCGGCGTGGGCATCGGCGCGGCCATGGTGGGGTTACGGCCCATCATCGAATTCATGACCTGGAATTTTTCCCTGGTCGCGGCGGATCAGCTGATCAACAACGCCGCGAAGATTCGCCAGATGTCCGCCGGGCAATTCACGCTGCCTATCGTGTTTCGTGGACCCGGCGGCTCCGCGCACATGTTGGCCGCCCAGCACAGCCAATCAACCGAAGCGCTGTGGACGCACATCCCCGGTTTGAAGGTCGTCATGCCGGCTAACCCGTACGATGCGAAGGGTCTGCTCAAGAGCGCCATCCGCGACGACAACCCGATCGTCTTCATCGAAGGGGAGATCACGTACGGCGACATGGGCGAGGTGCCGGAAGGCGAATACCTGATTCCGCTCGGCGTGGGCGACATCAAGCGCCCGGGAACGGACATCACCATCATCGCCTGGTCGAAAATGGTGCGCGTCGCGCTGCAGGCGGCCGAGTCCCTGGCCACGGAGGGCATCCAGGCCGAAGTCGTTGACCCACGTACCTTGCGTCCGCTCGATGAGGAGTTGATCGTCGCCTCGGTCAAGAAGACGGGGCGGGCGTTGATTCTGGAAGAGGGGTGGCCGTTCAATAACGTCGGGGCCGAGATCGCGTACCGCATCGCCCGCCGTTGCTTCGACGATCTGGATGCGCCGGTCGAAAGGCTATCGGGGGCCGACATGCCCATGCCCTACAACCACCACCTGGAAGAGCTGTGCGTCCCGACCGCGCCCCGAGCGGTGGTGGCGGCGAAGAAGCTGTTGTACCTGGACTGAGACGGCGGATCTGAAAGAAAACAAGGACTTGAAGTAATATGGCTCAGATAGTTGATATGCCTCAGCTTTCGGACACGATGCGCGAAGGCGTGCTGCGAAAATGGCGCAAGAACGAGGGCGAACACGTCAAACCCGGTGAGTTGTTCGCCGAGGTCGAGACCGACAAGGCGACGATGGATTGGGAGGCGTACGACGAGGGCACCCTCCTGAAGAAGCTGATCGCCGACGGGGCGACCGTCCCAGTGGGCACGCCCATCGCGATCCTGGGCAACCCGGGTGAAGATATCGCGGCTCTGGTCGCCGAGGCGGCGACCCGAACGGCCGCAAAGAAGTCCGGGACGGCCGCGGCCACGAAGGCCACGGTCGCTCCTGCGCCGGTCCCGACCCCACAGGTTTCCTTACCCCAGCCTGATAATGGCGCCAAGGCGGCCGCGGAACCCGCGGCAACCGCCGCGGTGAGGGCCCTGCCCCGCCCTATAGCTGCCCCCCGCGCGGCGGGGCCGACCCCGACACCGGGGGCTAAGATTCTCGCGTCGCCGTTGGCCCGCAGGTTGGCAACCGACCTGGGGATCGACCTTCGCTCCGTCGCCGGCACAGGCCCGGCCGGCCGGATCGTGGAACGCGACGTGAAGGCCGCTGCCGCGGCTCCGGCCCCCGCCGTACCCGCCCCCGTCGACTCGCATGCCGCCGAGGAAGCGCCGCAAACGCGTTCGACCACTCCGGGGGCACCCTTGCCCGCGGTGCTCGTGCCCGAGCGACGCAATGAGGCCCGTCCGGCCCCGGCCGTGCCGACGGGCGACACCGAGAAACCGTTGTCCCTCATGCGCAAGACGATCGCGCGGCGGTTGCTGGAATCAAAGACGACGATCCCGCATTTCTACCTGACGGCGGAGGCGGACATGGACGCCGCCATGGAGTTCCGCGAGCAGGTGAGTCAGGTCCACGGAACGAAGCTGTCGGTCAACGATCTGGTCTTGAAGGCGGTGGCCTTGGCGTTGCGGAAAGTCCCGGAGGCCAACGCCTCGTTCGGCGAGGAGGCCATCACGCTACATGCGCGAGTGGACATCGGCATGGCGGTGGCCATCGACGACGGTCTGGTGACGCCCGTCGTTCGCGACGCGGACAAAAAGACGCTGGGACAGATCGCGAACGACGCCCGCGAATTGGCGACGCGCGCCCGCGATCGAAAGTTGCGCCCGGAGGAAATGACCGGGGGGACGTTCTCGGTATCGAATCTGGGGATGCTCGGCATCAGCCATTTCTGCGCGATCATCAATCCTCCCGAGGCGGCGATTTTGGCCGTCGGCAAGGTCCGCAAGGAGCCCGTCGTCAAGGGGGACAAGATCGTGATTGGGCAGCGCATGTCGTTGACGCTTTCCTGCGATCACCGCGTGGTCGACGGTGCCGTCGGCGCCCGGCTGATGCAGGCGATCGTGGCGATTCTAGAACGCCCCATGACGCTGGCCTTCTGACCAACTCTCGCGTTTTTTGTTCGAGCCATTCTGACGAGACAATTCGGAGAATCGGCGTCGTGTCGGAAGAGCGACATCTTTTTCATTGTCCCTCGGCTCAACACATGGCTCGCGCGGCGCGAGGAAACTTGGTAAGCACCAGAGGCCATGGCTGACAAGTTCGATCTCATCGTCGTCGGAGCGGGCCCGGGCGGATACCCGGCCGCCATCCGCGGCGCGCAGCTTGGATTCAAGGTCGCCTGCGTGGAGCGCGAGCGTTCGGGCGGCATTTGCCTGAACTGGGGCTGCATACCGACCAAGGCGCTGTTGAAGTCCGCGGATGCGATGCGCACCGTCCAGCACGCCGCCGATTTTGGTATCACGATCAAGGGCGAGGTCGGATTCGACTGGGGCAAGATCGTCGCCCGAAGCAGGGGACCGGCGGAGAAACTGTCGGGCGGGGTCGATCATCTGTTCCGTAAGTACGGTGTCACGTCCATCAAGGGCACGGCATCTCTGACCGGGCGCGGGAAGGTGGACGTCAAGACGGCGACGGGCGCTCAGAAATTGGAGGCGCCCCGCATCATCATCGCGACCGGCGCGCGCGCCAAGTTCCTGCCGGGCATCGAAGCCGACGGTGATCGCGTCATCACATATCGGGACGCGATTGTCCTGCCGGAGGCCCCGAAGTCGGCCGTCGTCATCGGCGCCGGCGCGATCGGTGTCGAGTTCGCGGACTTCTGGAACGCCTTCGGAGTCGACGTCACCATCATCGAGTTCATGCCCCGCCTGGTGCCGATCGAGGACGAAGAGGTGTCGAAGCTCCTGGCCCGCAGTTTTCAGAAGAAAGGCATCAAGGTTCTGACCGGCACCAAGACCACCGGCGTCAAGGTGAACGGCAAGACCGTGACCACGTCGTACACGACCCCGGACGGCAAGGATGGGCAGCTCACGACCGACCGTGTCCTGCTGGCTGTCGGCGTCCAGGCCAACGTCGAGGGAATCGGGCTCGAAGGCATGGGGGTGAAGCTGGACCGGGGCTTCATTCAAGTCGACGACCACTATCAAACCACGAGCCCGGGAATCTGGGCGGTTGGTGACTGCGCGGGGCCGCCGCTGCTGGCGCACGTGGCGATGCAGGAAGGCGCCCGGTGCGTCGAATGGATGGCCGGCAAGGCGCCCGAGTCCATCAACTACGACGCGATCCCCGGTTGCACGTACTGCGATCCCGAAATTGCATCTATCGGCAAGACTGAAGCCCAAGCGCGCGAGGCTGGCCTCGACATCAGCGTCGGCAGGTTCCCGTTTTCCGTCAACGGCAAGGCGTTGGGCGCGGGACACACCGACGGCTTCGTCAAGGTCGTCGTCAACAAGGCGCGCGGCGAGATCCTCGGTGTACATGCCGTCGGCCACGGCGTCACGGATCTCGTGGCCGAAATGTCGCTCGCAATCACCTCGGAGGCGACGGCGCACGACATCCTCAGCGCCATTCATCCACACCCGACCCTATCGGAGGCGATCCAAGAAGCCACGGCCGAAGCACTCGGCGAGGGGTTCCACCTGTAGGTTGGAGCGTCGGCACGAGCCTCCGCCAGGCCCAACGAGCCGATCCGCGCAGGGCGCGATATAGTTCCCATTGAACTCCATGTCGGAACGCATCGTCGAAACCCGTTCGGGCAAGCTCCGCGTCCTCCAGGACCGCCAGACCGTCTCGACGTTCGGCCGGGACCGGGTGGCCGAGGCGATCGCCGCCGGCCGGGATTCGCCGCCCAAAGCATCGGGCAGGCCGTCACCCAAACCGGACTGGATTCGCGCCAAGATGCCGGCTGGCGAGGTTTTCTTCGATCTGCGCAAACGCGTGGCGGAACTGGGCCTTCATACCGTTTGTGAAAGCGCGTCTTGTCCCAACATTGGCGAATGCTGGAATCGGCGGTCGCTCACCATCATGATTCTGGGGGGAACCTGCACGCGCTCCTGTCAGTTCTGCGACGTGCCCACGGGGCGGCCCTTGCCACCTGACGACGATGAGCCCCGGCGCGTGGCCCAAATTTTGGCGGAATTGAATCTGCGCCACACGGTCATTACCTGCGTGGATCGCGACGATCTCGGCGACGGCGGGGCTGCGCACTGGGCGGCGACCATCCGCGCCGTGAAGGCCGCGGCGCCCGATCTGGTGCTTGAAGTCTTGACCGGCGACTTCAAGGGCGATACCGGGGCCGTGGACGTCGTCTTGGCGGCTGGCCCGGATGTGTTCGCGCACAATCTCGAAACCGTGCCTCGATTGTCCCGCCAGGTCCGGGTTCAGGCGAGCTACGCGCGGTCCTACGCGATTTTGCGCCACGCGAAGTCCCGCGGCGCGATCGTCAAGACCGGCTTGATGCTGGGACTCGGCGAGGAGATCGACGAGATCAGGCAGGTCATGCGCGAAACGCGCGAGATCGGCGTCGATATCTTGACGCTGGGACAATATTTGCGCCCTTCACTCGGCCACCTCGAAGTCGCGCGCTTCGCTACGCCCGAGGAGTTCGCGACGCTGCGGATCGAGGCGCTGGCCATGGGGTTCCCGCACGTCGAATCAGGCCCCATGGTCAGGTCCAGCTACCACGCCGACGGACAACGCGATATCGTGCGCGAGCTCGCGAAGCGCCGGGCGGCCGCGGATTGAGCTGGCGGCGGGTGCTCCGCCCGAGGTCGCGATGATTCCCTATATCGATTTCAAGCTGTTCGAATTCGCGGGCCTGCCGATCCACATGTTCGGCGTCCTGGTCGCGACCGGTGTGATCGTGGGCGATCGAATCACGGTCCGCGAGGGCGCCAAGCGGGGGCTTGACCCGCGCGACATTCGTTACCTGAACGCGCGCATGGTGATTGGCGGCTTCATCATGGCTCACCTGGTCTCCGTGGTTTTCTACTTTCCGGAGCGAATCAAGGAAAACCCGCTCGTCCTGCTGAACCTGTGGTCGGGCCTTTCGTCGTTCGGGGGGTTTCTGGGCGCGGCAATCACGTACCTGTATCTGTCGCGCAAGGAGGACATCCCCTCGCTACCCTATGCGGACGCCGTCGCTCTCGGCCTATCGATCGGGTGGATCTTCGGGCGCCTGGGGTGCACGACCGCTCACGACCACCCCGGCCGCCACACGGACTTCTTTCTGGCCGTGAAGTACCCGGACGGACCCCGCCACGATTTGGGCCTGTACGAGCTGCTCTTCACGATCGCGCTAACCGTGTTCCTGCACCGGTACGCGCGTAAACCGCGTCCCGCCGGGCGGCTCATCGGCCTGTTCGCCCTGCTCTACGCCCCGGTACGGTTCGGCCTCGATTTTTTGCGTGCGACCGACGTTTCGCGACCCGACGAACGGTACGCCGGTTTGACCCCGGCGCAGTGGGCCTGCCTGGGTGCCTTCGCGCTCGGCCTGTGGCTGATCCGGCGGCCGAGCCCGTTGCTGGAGTTTAGCGGACCACCACCGGCCACCGTGACGGAGGACCCCCAGCAGGCCAAGGCCTAAGGTGCTCTGCACACCGCGGTCGTGCGGCACTCACCGGGCTTGATCGTCGCGGCAGATCAAGGCTGTGAGCGGCGCGCCAGGTCCGCGCCCACGCGAAGATGAGACGACACCGGTTTCCGCGAAGTGACGGCCACGCCGGGAGCCCCGCCCCTTCAAACGAGATCGCCGTCGGCGTGCGCGATCAGGTCGTCGTAGCGCCGTCGGTCCTCCGACAAATCGATCTCGCCCAGAAACGCCGAAAAGCTCATGAATGCCGTCAGGTAGGACAGATCTCGCGCCCACGCGGGAACATAGCGGGGCTCGATGACCAAGCCTTCCTGCCGGAGCCTGCCGAACAAGGGGACGTCCGATACGTCGATTTTTCCCGCGAAGAACAATCGCACGTAGTCGACGTGCCCCTTGACCAATGCCACGCGCAGGAAATTCGTGACGCGCAGCAGGCCATCCAGGTAGCAGACGTCCTTCGTGAAGGGCGCACCACCTTCGACGACGCCACCCCGGCACACGCGCCGTGCGGCATCGAAGGCGCTCGTCTCGTCATAGTTCCGGGCCCGCAGAAATCGAAAGAGCTCGACGAAGTTTGCGCCATCCTCGGCCATCTTGATGGCGATCGCCCGATCCGCCAGCCGCCGCAACCGCTCAACACTCGTGGACTGGGTCAGAAACTCGGTAAGCACGGCCAGCCCCTCTTGCGTGCCAGTCGTCCGCGGCGAAGGATACCCAACGAACGGCGTCAGCGGCTGCGCGCGCCCGTTCAGCGCCGTGGCCAGATGGACATGACCCTCGTGGTGTTCCAGTTGCAACAGATCGCGGCGCGAAAAGCGGGCTCCGCGCTTGACCTGAACGACATCGGTTCGAGCCGTGGCTTTGCTGGCTATGTCATCCACGATCTCGACGCGGATAGCGCGGTCCGGGAAAGACGCGGCGAATCGTCGCTGCAACTCCGGGACGACCTCCTCCGCCGATAGAATCTCGTCATCTATTGGACTTGGCAGTCGCGCGTCGCCAACCAAGCCATCGACCACCCGCGCGAAATGGCGCGCCAGATCCAAGTTGGTGGTCTTGCGATCGGCGGACAGGCTCTCCGGCCGTCCATAGAGCTCCGCCGAGTGAAAATAGAAATCCTTAGTCCCGACCGCCAAGAGCATCCGCGCCGCCGTCGCGAACGATTCGCACGTTTCGCGCAGGAACCTCTCTATCCCGTTTTCACCCGAGACCTTGGCCTTCAAATCGCGAAAGCGCTCCCAGGATCGCGTCACGTCTGGAACGGAAATGTTGTACACCGGCTTCGGTAACTCCACGGCACCCGCGGCGAAGAAGACCTGTTCGACCGCGGCGTTCCAGGTCAGGGCGCGCAACACGCGAAGCGAGCGCTGAGCGTCGAGTATCTCGGCCGACACGTCGCGCAGCAGATCCTGGCAACGCGCGGAAACCGTCACGGTCGCGGATCCGTCGACTCCGAGCGCCGGCGTCTCACGTACCGACCCCGACCCGAATCCCCGCAGGCACCGAATAGGTGATCCAGGCGTTGCCACCGACGACCGCCCCGCGGCCGATCACGGTGTCGCCCCCCAAGATCGTGGCGTTCGCGTAGATGATCACGTCGTCCTCGATAGTGGGATGTCGTTTCTTGGGGTTTGGCCGGTCGGTGCGACCGCGATCCCGGACGGACAACGCGCCCAGGGTTACGCCCTGGTAGATGCGAACGCGGTTCCCGATGACGGTGGTCTCGCCTACCACGATCCCGGTGCCGTGATCGATGAAGAACGATTTGCCAATCGTGGCCCCCGGGTTGATGTCGATTCCCGTCCTCGAATGGGCGTGCTCGGTTAGCATCCGCGGCACGACCTCGGCGCCGTCCCGTCGCAGATGGTGGGCGACGCGATAGATCGCGATCGCGTACAGACCGGGGTAGCACGCGACAATTTCGTCGATGCCGCTGGCGGCGGGGTCCGATTCGAACGCGGCCAGGACATCGCGCCCCAACTCGGCACGGATCTCGGGCAACGCCCTCAGCAATCGTTCCGTTATTCCGTGAGCCCGGCGGCGGCACGTATCCGCCGAAGCCCCCGTCCCAGATCGGCACTTCCGGTGTAGCCCCAGGAATACCGCTGCTTGAAGGCGGCTCTCAAGCTCGGCGATGGTGGCGGCAACGTGGTGCCGCAGGCTGCCACCGTTGGTTCCCATGCGGTGCGACTCGGGAAAGAGAACCTCCACCAATTCCTCCACGAGGAGACGGATATCCTGCCTCGTCGGCAAGGGTCCCTCCGACGCGAGGCCCTTGCTGAGGCCAGCCGCGGCCGACAGGACCTGATCAGCCAGTTTCAGGTGAGTCGGCGCGAATTGGGACGGCGCTGAGTCGGCGGCCGCCCCAGCACCTCGGACGAGACCCTCCGATTGGAATGACGTCGACAGCGAAAGTTCGCCCTTGTCAGGTGTCGCCGAAGCCCGCGATGGCCGCGCCATTGCTAGACGTTACCCGAAACTCTGCGTCGGCGCCTGCTGGCCGAGCATCCACAGCACCAGAGTCCCGAACCCCCCGCGATGGGGCTCCGACGGCAAAGCCGTCTACCCCCCACGCGATGGTGAATCCAGCGCCGCCGTGAGCTTGCTCATCACTTCGGTTAGGCGGGCATCGGGCACCGTCACGCGCGTGGGCATACCGCCTCCGAGGCCGAGCATTTTCACGAAATCCAGTCCTGAGCCGTAGTCCGCCGCGATAGTCAGCGACCCCGAATCCCGCACGACTGAAACCGACGCGCGTTCCTGCCCCAATAGCAACAGCTCGGTCTTGTCGAACCCCCGCACGGCCCCCACGTCCACAAACGCGACACCATCCCGAATTTGGTATCCGTCGGCCAGGCGGCGTGAGGTTTCCAGAAGAGCGTCAATCTCGCGGGCCGCGCTATCGATTTCGGCCCAATGCACCGCCAAGTGGCGACGATCGGCGCCGCCCACCAGAAACTGCACGACGAGATGTTTCAAGGCTTCGTCGCGAAAGCGAGCGCGCAGCGCGCGATCAATGCGGAGCGCGATGGGCCCGGGGGTTCCGCGACGCGTATCGACGGCGCGCGCGTCGGCGTCCGCACCCTCGTAGGGCTCGATCCCCTTGCGTACCCACTTCGCACCCGAGTACAACCCATCCAAGTCCAGATGGACGGCCACCGTGTCGACCGGTCCCGCGGTGAACACCACCTCCGGCGTCACCATCTCGGGACAAGCGCCGTGTTGGGCCTTCGTCGCCAGAACAAAGCGGGGATCGCCGGCGTAGTCCACATGCCTTTCGTCGTCATGATGATCGACCCAGGCCGCCAGGCGCGATCCCAAATCCCGAATGAACGGCAGCGTCACCTTGTTGAACGACGAGCCGCCCCCCTCGCTCGCGAACGCGACATCAAGCACGGCGACCCGTCCTGGCAACAGGGCCGCGCGGGGCAGCTTCCGGGGCGTCAGGAAGCGGAACTGCGGCAGCGATGCGGATTCCGACACGCGCGTAGCATAACCGATGGCGAGCGGGTCACCCGCCTCGCGCCAATTCGCACGTAGGCCGCGCCATTGCGCGGCGATCATTTGCCTGGATTTGCCGCGGCAATCAACTCGGGTGGTCGCCGCGAGCCCCGGCACCACCGCTTCAGGGACAGTACCCGGAAGCGCCCGATGGCACGCACGCGGCACCCCCCAAGCAGTCGGTACTGCTTTGGCAGAGCGTGTGGCAAGTGGGGCCGCCCGCCGTGCTCAGGCACGTGAGTCCTGCCGCGCAATCGTTGTAGAAGGTGCACTTATCATTAAGCTGCCCTTCCAGCCCGCCGGGACAATCGCATTTTCCCCCTTGTGTCGTCGCATAGCAGACCAGCGCCGGATCGGGGCAACCGGTGCGAGCATAGGGATCGCAAGCCGGGCTCTGTACACCGATGTTGCACCCGCGAAAGCCCGATTGTCCGCCGCCCCCGGGAAGATTGACCAGGGTGCCACAAACATTTCCGGAACCGCAAACGTTGTTGTCGCGGCAAAGAAGATAGCAACGGCCAAGGTGGCTACCACAAGGCTCCTGGCGACAGGTGAAGCCGGGCATGCAATCGTCGGCCGTAGGATTGCAAATCTGACCCGAGCCCTTGGTTCCCCCGGCCGCGACACATGCGGGACCCGTTGCGGTGATATTGCAGCGCATCCCGCAAGCACACCCAGTCTGGCAGACTGGATCGCATGGAGAGGGGGCTCCCGCGGCGGTTTGGCATAGTGGTTCGATTGGGTGAGCACAGGTACCGCCCGCGCCACCCGCCCCGCCGTGTCCGCCTTTTCCGCCCGCGCCATCGTCGCACAAGCCGTTCACGCATGTGAACCCGTCGGGACACTGTTTGCCCGGCAGCGGACCGCAATGAAGCGTGCCCGTCTGTACCTTTGGGTCGAAACACCCTGAGGTGCCGGAGACAACGAAACTCGCCAACAACCCGAGTGTCGCCGTCACCCCGACGAGCGCGCCGCGACGGCACGACCGAAGTGGGAGACCAGGCGGCCTGGCGACCAGGGCGCCGACCT
>JADGRC010000004.1 GCA_017881245.1 Pseudomonadota bacterium | reverse complement strand
CTGTTGCCTACGGGGATGAGCTTCTTGGCGAGCATGTTATAACAATATACTGACGGAGGGTCCGGCGCCAGGAGCTAGCCCCTCCGTCGCCGGATTCCAGCGGCCGGCGGCGAGGTGAAGACCCCAGGCCTGCCCGATGTCGCCACCGGCGTGGGCGCCATGTGGCTTCCGATCAAGCTGAGCGACTAGCTGCTTTGTCGGCTCAGAGCCCGCAACTCCAGTTGCTCACCACTCCGCCGCCTCCCCCGGCGCCACCTTGAGGGGCGGCCGTTTCCTGGCAGGAGCAGACCGCGACCGCTGCAGGAGATTCGAAGATGAAGTATGAGCAGGGCAGCGCGGATTTCGGGGGATACGGCCCGGCGACGGGCGTACGCATCTCGAGCCGGGCAGACGATGTCGCCATTTTCGTCGCTGCTGACACACGACCAGCGCCCGCGAGCGCACGCGCACGCCATGGGCGACCGGCTTTCGGCTATCCCGACACTGATACCGGAATAGACGCAGGACGCGCCGTGTACGGTGCAAGCGGCCGCATTCGGGGACGCCGCGGGGCAAGTCTTGTCGCCGATGATGAGAGGGTAATTGGAAGGGTGATTCGGGAAGGGTGGAGCTTCGCCCTTACCGCCCACGCCGCCAGTCGGTGAGCCGCCGCCTCCTCCACCACGGCCCACACCGAGCGTCCCTGCCGGGGAAACCGAGCCGCCACCCGTCGGTGAGCCGCCGCCCGTCGGTGAGCCGCCACCGGCCGGTGATCCAAAGTGTTACCCATGAAGCCGGCCGTACAAACCAAGTCAACGTCGCCGATAATAAATCTTACGTCCACTCTGGCGAGGGCAACTGTCTCATTGCGTCAAACGCCGATAGAAGAAGAATATGTAAACTCGCCCCCCTCCTGCCCCCCCTCTTGCCGACTTTCCCCCGCTTGGGCGGGGACGACGAGCGGAGTATTCGGGCGACCGCGAGCCATGAGCCGTTCCTGCATGCCACCAAGAACAGCCCTATTGTGAATTTATTTCATGAATCTCTGGGACAGGACACTAGAGCAGCGGTTGAGAAATTGACTACTGCGAGCACCACCAGTAGCCAACTGAGTCGCAATAGCAGTCCACGTTCTTGGTTAGATCCACTGGATCAAGGTAGGAGCTGCCGCCCCCGTTCGTCTTTGTGCAGCTCGGAACGAGAGGCTTGCACGGCGCCACCTTGCCGTCGGCGCACAAGCATCCGCTTTCGGGATTGTACGAACAGCTGCCAAGTCCCGGGTGGCAGTAAAAGGCTCCATACACCGCCGCGTAGCAGCCGTTCGTATCCGCGACCGCGCCACTATCCGGTGTTCCCGTAGAACCGCCGAACGGTGCCGGTGCGCCCCCCACAGCTGAGCCGGCCGAACCACCTTGACCAGCGCCAGCCGAACCGCCCGCAGAGGTGCCGGGATCTCGCGTTCCCGAACTGTCCGAACACCCAGACACAAACAGCAGCAACCCGACAGCAGAAACCGCCAGCAACGTTTTCACAAGACCACGGTCAGGATAGTCAGATAGGTGTTGGTCACGGTTCGCCTCCGATGAGATGTGGGGAACACATAGCTGCCTCACCTAGCAGGCGATGTGCCAGGCGTCCGCAGGGGAAGGATGTCATTGCAAATCTTGGTGATTCTCGCGGCTTCTCTGCGACCGTCGAGTGCATCTGCGCCGCGAGCTGCGACGTAACCATGACATCGCAGTCCTAAATTTTCAGGTGCCAAGTCCAAGGCTGCGCCCGCTCGGATCCTCATCCGGAATTGCGTCCAACTCTCTGGAGACCGCACCCTCTGGAGACCGCACCAAGGTTGATTCTTGCGGCAACTTACCTCTTGGGTTGACCGATTTCCTTTGGTCGCGCGAACGTCGCGCGTAGATCCGGGGACAACGTGGGCGCTGCACGGACCGCGACGAGGTGCGCATCGATGGCAGTTACATCAGCGAGGAGATGCGCTGGGCGCGCGGGAGATCCTGACGCGGGAGCTCGGACGCCGGCACGAGTTGGAGATCGCGCGCGAGCACAACATCGAGATCACCCGGGAGCGGCCGACCGGTATCCACCGGAATCGATGGCCATCTGTCGAGCGAGGCGTCGTGACTGTCGGCCAACTGGCCGAGACACCGCGGCCCGACCGGACAGAGTTCGACCCTCCCCGACCCCACAAAATCGCGACCTTGGCGGTCGTTGCCACCCACGCGGACACCGGCGTGAACGTTGAAACCCTCGACCGTGGCGCATTGCTTGCCAGTTAGCGCCGCGCTCGCCGCGGATGGGCCACTTCTTCGTGACCTTTCCCCAGACCGCGGCGGCGATCTGTGCCACATCCCGATCGTCGGGAGCCGGAACCGGGTGGAACACGGGATGGCCCGATGAAGTGGGTTGATAGACTCCGTCGATCATCAGCGTGTGAAAATGCAAATTCAAACTTGCGGCTGAGCCGAAACGCTGTATCGCGGTCACGCCGCCGGTTTCGAGCGATCCCTTGATTCGGAGGGTGCGTGCGCGGCGTCGCATCCACGACGAGATCGCCCGAACGAAGATGCGGAGTACCAGGCTCGCGGCTCCATTCACTACCCGGTTACTACCCAACCCCGAAAAGGGCCGCTCGCCGGCCACCCGGCGCGGAGCCGTTGGACAGGCTCTATGCGGACTTACAGTTGTCGGGGCGAGAGGATTTGAACCTCCGACCTTTCGGTCCCGAACCGAACGCGCTACCAGGCTGCGCCACGCCCCGTTTTTTTGCGTGACGGGTTGCTATGCCAGGATAGCGGTCCGAAGTCAACGATCGGACGGACGGACGATCGAACGGTCTTAGGTCCGAGCCGAATTGCGAGCTGCGCGAGTCTCCCGCCGGGCCCGATGACTTTGGCGTTCCGTTTCCCCGGGCAGGCGCATTTTCACCTCGACCGCCGACATGACGGCGCGGCCATGAATGCGCAACACAGTGGCCTCGGGATCTGGGTGCGTCGGCGCCCGATCGATCTCGTCGAACGTTCCCATGATCGCCGAGCCGTAGGTTTCGACGGACAACCCCGGAGGGACGATGATTTCGACGCTGCTCATCACGGCCCGTATTTCCAGATTGACCGGCCCGGGCGGGAAGCGCGCCTCGCGGAAGTCTAGAACGCTGGAGCTCATCAGCGCCTTCACCCGCAGGTGCGCGGGAACGGACCACGGTCCGCTGCGGGTCGTCGCGCTCATGAAACCGCGCATGGTTTGCAGCGCTCGCCTGTCGCCGGCCGGGATCAGCGCGACCAACGCGGGTGCCGGCTCGGGCGCGCCGGGCAGGGGGGCGAGATCCGCCGTCAGTGCGTCAATCTCCGTCGCGGATTCGCTGGTGTGCGCGACGGTCACGCGGCGCTCGAACTCCTCGACGTCGAGATCGTCGTGAGCAAAGTAGTTCTGCAAGGCCGCAATCACGTGTTCGCGGCGATTGCGCAGATCCCTTGCGCTTGTTGCTATCTCGGGCGGCATCGACGAGCAGTCTAGCGCCGCTTCGCCGACCGTGGCCTGGCTAACAAGTTTGGCCTTCGGCCAATGTCGCCGTGCGGCGTATTCGTGGCAAAAAGACCGCGATACGCGCAGGCCAAGTTATGGTCCGGACGATCGTGGGGCTGATAGCCTGTTGATATGGACCGCCTGCGACTTACCCTGGCCTCGGCGACGTTCGGCTGCACGCTGGCCTTACTCGGATGTGGACCAGCCGAAACGGCCGGCAGCGATCCCGGGCAGGCGGGCTCAAGTGGTTCGATTGGTACGGGCACTGGCGGCGGCACCGTCGGCACGGGTGGTTCATTCACAGGTATCGGGGGCAACGCCTCACCGGGGAGCGGCGGCGCCAACGCCGCCAGCGGCGGTGCGGTGGGCGGCTTGGATACAGGCGGCGCCAGTACGGGCAGCGGTGGCATCGTGGGTGGCTCGGGTACCGGCGGTTCGGGCATGGGAGGCTCGCGCACGGGCGGTTCGGGTCCGGCCACAGGCGGCGCGGCACCTGGTGGTCGCGGCGGCTCGCCCGTGGGCACGGGCACCGGGGGCACCGTGTCCAGTACGGGCGGCGCGGGCGGCGCGGGTTCCGACATCTCGGTCCCCCTGGATCCGACATTGATGTCGCTCTGCACGGGGACCAATCCCATCAGATGCACGATTCCGGTTCCGACTGATGCGATGGATTACAACGTGACGGTCGAGCTCGGCAGTGCTAGCGCGGCGTCGACCTCGCGCGTTCAGGCCGAATTGTTCCGGATCGTCATTCCACCCGTGACCTTGCCGGCCGGCATGTATTCGCGCGAAACCTTCAGCGTCAACGTTCGAACGGAAAAGCATGACGGCTACAACGCCGTCGGCAAGGTTCTGGATCTGCTGATCGACGGGACGGCGCCGGCCCTGCACGGGGTAGGTTTCGCGGCGGCGCCCAACATCCCGACTCTTTTCCTCGCGGGCGATTCGACCGTGTGCGACTGGGATCCGGCGCTGGGCAGCATTTTGAGCCCGATCGAGCGCGGGTGGGCTCAGGAGTTCTCGCAGTACTTCAAGCCGGGATTGGCCATCGCCGACTACGCCGACTCCGGTGAGACGGCCGGTAGCTTCTATGGAAAGTTCTTCACGCCCGCCAAGGCGGCGATGAAGGCCGGTGACTACCTGTTCATCGAGTTCGGACACAACGATCAGAAAAATGCGTCCGACGTCGCCAACTACAAGGCGAACCTGACGAAGTACATCACGGATGCCAAGTCGAAGAACGCGACGCCCGTCCTGGTCACGCCGATCGGCCGCAAGGGCGCCAGCACCGCCAACGCTGGATTCGGCGGTCTTGACCAACAGATGAGAGATCTCGCGACCGCGCAGAACGTCGCTCTCATCGATCTCACAATGCTCACCATCGCCGATTACAAGACCGCGCCGAACCTCGGACTGTGGTTCGCGACTCCGTCCGAGGGTACCCACCTCAGCGAGACGGGGGCGACGGAGGTTTCAGGATTGGCCGCCAAGGCACTGAAGGCCGGCACGCTGCCGCTTCGCGACTTCCTTAGATAATTCCAATCTCAGCTCGATGATCGCGGAAGTTCCAGGTCCTCGGTGGCGCCCGCCGCAAGAGTCAACGATCGCGCGCCCCACAGCGGAAACAGGTCGAGGGGCCGGGACCTGTCGGCATCCACCTCCGAAAGGATGCGCAGCTCGGCCTCGAAGCGGGTCGGATTGCTCACCCTGATGGTGATCTGCGTTTCGCTCCGCTGTTTGACGCGGGCATCGACATGGTCGAACGGAAACAGGAACCCGGTATCGGGTTGGACGTAGATTGAAGGGATGTCCGTCGCCATCATCAGGCAGATGGCCTGAGCAGTCCCCGCCGGCGCGGTCGGGGGCACATCCCCCGCGGATCCGAGCGCATCGCCCATTGGGATTTTTCCCGCGACCCATCCGGCCTTGCTATCGATGTCGGGGCGGCGGTCTTCGGGGTCCACGTACCCGCTGCTGTTGTGAACGGTCTCGCGCAATAGTTCCAGGAACGACACGCGGCCCGTCGCGCGGTACAGGCGAAACAGCGCATCACCCGACACGCCCGCGAATCCGGGCAAGGCCCACTTGTCTTGAGCACTGACCAGAACGGCTCCCGTGGTGCGCGCGTCGATTTTTCCGAGTGTACTCGTCGGGGGCATCGGAACATCCCAGGCGACGACCCAGCTCGCCAACTGGTGCGCGACCTCGGCGGCCCGCGCGAACCACGTCTCGTCCCCCGTCGTCTCCGCCAGCGTGACGAATGACTCCAACAATCCGGAGGCGGATCGGCTGTCGGGGGCCTGCAAGGCGGCGGGCGCTCCGCCGATTGTCAGCCCGGATCGCACGAAACGCGCGTAGAAGGCATCCGCGATCGCGATCGCGCACTTTCCGTAACTGTCCGTTCCGAGTGCCCGCGCGGTCAGGGCCAGGGCGGCGGGCACCAGGGCCCCCGCCGTGGACCCCCCGACGACCAAGTCACCGCTGTCGGAGTTGACGTACTGGCCGAGCTGTTGGTACCGGTCCCACAGGCGCATGAATGCGTCCGCGACGCGTCCGAGGCCTACCCGCCAATGGTCGGGAGGGCGGTACGCCGGATCGACCTTGCGCAGGAACAGCACCTGCCTGCACGCCAGGAACAACGCCTCGGCGTTTCGCGCGACGTGAATCCATCGCCGGCCCTTCGTCGGTCGCGCATCGGCGCCGCGCCCGGTGCCCCTGTCCGTCGACGCCGTGCCGTTCCGTGCGTCGCTGGCGGGCAGGGGGGGCCCGTCGCCTTCGTCCCACCAGTCGAAGCCATTGCTGGCGGCGTGAAACAGACCGCACGTCGCCTGTCCAGTCAGCTGGAAATCCAGCACGGCGGCGGCCCGTCTTCGGGCATCGGCGCCGCCGGAAATCATAGCCGGGACGGCGACAGCGAGGGCGCCATCCGCACCGGTGCGAAACGTCGATTCCAAGGTCGGGTTGGGCGGGCACAGGGACGCGGGCAGCGTGATGGTGGGCGATCTGGTTACGAAGAAGCCCGGCAGATCGGTCCACTGATCGACCAGCAGGCGCTCCTCAATCATTCGCTTCGCGGCCGACAGCGGCAGGTCGTGTCGCAGTTTCGGCGGCCCCATTCGATCGCGTCGCGCCTCGTGCCATCGGTCGAATAACGTCTGCACGTTCGGGCACGGGAAGGACAGCAGCCGCAGCCGCAACGTCACGGTGCAACCCTCGGTCAGATCCGCGCCGCGGTCCGTGGACGGCGTCCGCGCATTGCACAAGGCGTATCGCACGTCGGGCCGTACGCACGGCGTGCCGATCGAGAGCGTGGCCGATGTCCGGTCCGCGGCCTCCGTGATCGCCAGGCTGGTCGAACCCAACCTGGTGGTCTGCTCGCCAATCAGAACAAATCCGTGGCCGATCGTGGAATCCCCATCGGATACTCCCGTCACGCGAACTGCGATGGCTGGCACGGCCGCGTCAACGGCACCGAGGACGATGCCTGATTCGCCGGGTTGGTTATTCAGTCTCGGAATGTCCGAAACGATGGGAGGCACGTGCGGTCCGATGTCCGAAGGCTCGGTCGCCAGCGGCGGAAACGGAGTGTGTCGGGACGCGAATCGGTTGCCACCGTATACGGCGCCCGGAATCAGCACGTACGCGTCACGGGACCAGCGGTGCAAATTCAGCGTAACGGCCACGGACGCGTTAGGCAGCCGGCCGCGCAGGACATGAAACACGACCTCGATGTCCACGGCATCCCGCCGATCGCGTGGGGACGCGACGCGCACGTCGCATCCAATCGTGATTCCCTGCAAGACCAATCTGGCTGAGCCTGACTGCGCGGCTGCCCCGCTCATGGGGAACGGGGCGTCCACGCTCTCTAGTTGGTGGCTGCCTTCGAATCGCGTCAGTCTGAGTCCAGGGACCGCGCCCACGCCCGCGAGCGCAGCCGTCCAGATCTTGGCACGGGATCGCGCCGCAACCGGGCTAGTGCCTGCCACAGCTCCGCGTGCGAACCCCAGGGCCGTCCCGGCGACACCGACGCCGTGCAGGAATAGTCGGCGTCGCATCGGCCCAGAGTATCTCATGCTTGCCGAGACGCTGGAACTTCCCGCCGAGGTCCTCCGTCAGGCCATGCTTGCTGTGATAGTGTGAAACGCGCCCGTGAGATCGACTCTGGTCAGCGCCGCGGTAATAGTGGTCGCGGCGGCGTCCAGCTGTCGCCCGTACAAGGGCGCGCCGTCCGGCGCGGCGGCCTTCGCGACGGACGAACGGGTTCCGCCAAGTGGAATCGACACCCGCGCCGTTATCGAATTGCCCAACGGCTTGCGGGTCGTACTGGAGGAGAACCACGCTGTTCCCCTGGTTGCGATCCAAGCCTGGGTCCACGCCGGCGGGGCCGATGATCCGGCGGGTCTGGAGGGCTTGGCGCATCTGTTCCAGCATCTGTTTTTTCTGTCGACCAAGACCCGTCCGGCCGGAGCAATTGCTCGCGACGTCGCCGCGATTGGCGGGCGCATCGGTGCCTTTACGACCTACGACGAGACGGTATTTCACGCATTGGTCGCCTCCACGTTCGCGGACGTCGGCATTGGCCTCCTCGCCGACATATTGACCGAGGCTCTGTTGTCCCCCACCGACATTGATGCCGCTCGTCGAGCGGTAAAGGACGATCTCCGGCAGGCGTTGGCCACCCCCGATCGCGTCGCGGCTCAAGCGGCCCTGGCTACGGCCTTTCCGGCGGAGCCCTATGGCCGCTCGCTACTGGGCACAGAGGCGTCGCTCGCCGCGATCAGCGCGGACCACGTCAGGGGTTTTTTCGACCGGTTCTATGTTGCCGCCAACGCGACACTGGTCATCGTGGGCGACTTCGATTCATCGATGGTTCGCGCGCGCGTCAGCACCGCCTTCGGTTCGTGGCGCGCGGGGGACAACCGAGCGGCGAGCCCACGACCTAATCAACAGACCGCTCCTCGGGTGGGGGTGTTCACCGCCGACATACCAGCGCCACAACTGATCGTCGCGTATCGCATTCCCGGAACGGGCATGGACCGCCGAGATCTCCCGGGGCTCGAGATCTTGGCGGCCATCCTGGGGCCGGGGCGGGGCGGCCGTCTGGAAATGGAGGTTGTCCGCAACCGACAGCTCGCGAACACGCCGCGCGCGTACCTCTTCGACGCGCGTGATGGCGGAATGTTCATTACGACGGCCGTGCTCGGTCCAGGCCGTGTCGACGATGTCGCGCGCGCCGTGCGCGACGAGGTCACGCGGCTTGCACACGAGCGCATCGGTTCGGACGAGTTCATGCGCGCGCGCACAATCGTCGAAGGGGACGCCGCATTCGACACGGCTGGCCTCGACGGGTATGCGCGCACGCTGGGCCGATCGATGGCGGTCGCGGGTGATCCCTCGTTCGCGACCGCCTATCTCGACCGCTTGCGAAGATTGGACGCCGGCGATCTGATGGACGTTGCCGCTCGAACGTTCCTGGCATCGCGCATGAACCTGGCCGTCGTGTTGCCGGCGGCCCGCGACCCCGAGCGCGATGATCGCGCGGGGAAGCTCCTGCCACGCCTGCGCGCCGTGGCCGCCGCCACCGAGACCCCGGCCACGAACGTGGTCGCCGCGGGACCCGCGTCTTCGTCGGGGCGAGATTTGGCGGACTACTCGTTGCCGTCGGGCGTTCGTCTGTTGGTCCTTCGGGACGATACGGCGCCTCAGCTGTCGGTTCGCGCCGTATGGTCGGGGGGCCTTCGGCTCGAGGACGACCGGCTCGCCGGTGCGTCGTCGCTGCTCGCCCGCCTTCTCCCGCGCGCCACCAAGACCCGCGGTCCGGAGACCCTGGCGAAGGACCTCGCGGACATCGCCGGCAGCCTCGATGGCGTGGCGGGCATCGACAGCCTGGCCTTGCGTGGCGAGTTCCTGGCATCCCACTGGGAACGCGGGCTCGAATTGCTGGTCGATTGCGTGCGAAACCCGAGCCTCGCCGACGAAGAGGTAGAACGCGAGCGGCGGGTTCTGCTGGACGCGATTCGCACCCGCGACGACGATCCGACCGAGGTTGCCCTGCGTTTGTTTCGCGGCGCGCTTTTCGGACGTCATCCTTACCGACAGGACTTGCTCGGCACGGCTGACGCCGTCGCGGGTTTGAACCGCCGCCGCCTGCTTGATTTCTATCGCCGCTCCTACGGTCAGCGTGGCCTGACGCTGGCGGTGCTGGGCGCTGTCGAACCGGATCGCGTGGCCGCCAAGGTTCAGTCGCTGTTCGCGGACTTGCGGCCGGCCGCGGGTGACCGGGAAGGTTCCTCCGCGATCCCTCCGCCGCCGGTCCACACGGATCCCACGGAGGTGTTCCAGCTAATCCCGAAGGCGCAGGCGCGTGTCGTCGTCGGCTATCCGGGACTCACCGTGCGCGATCCCGACCGATTGGCGCTCGAGGTGCTGGCCGAGGTTTTGGGGGGGGCCGCGGGAAAGCTGGCAGAGTCCCTGCGCGAGCAGGTGGGAATGATGGGGGCCATCGAGGTGGTTTCACGCGAGGGCGTCGACCCCGGATACTTCGCGGTCTACGCGGCGGCGCGCCCCGACGTGGTCGATCTCGTCGCGCCTGCCTTGCGGGCACAGGTTCGGCACGTGGCCGAGGGTGGCGTCAACGCGGAGGATGTCCTGCGCGCTCGTCGGATCTTGATCGGCTCGCGCGCTCTCGCGCTCGAAAGACGTGGCGCCGTGGCGATGGCGGTGGCGCTGCACGGCGCCTTTGGCGAGACCGGGCGCGCGTATCGGCGGGACATCGACGAGTTGGGGAAGGTAACCGCCGCCGACGTGGCACGCGTCGCCCGGCGCATCATCGATCCGCGGCACGAGATCCTGGCCGTTGTGCGCCCGCTCGACGCCGATCGGACGGCGAAGGTCTCCGCGAATGAGCCGGTCCGCGGTCCGACGAGCAGCCTGCTCGTCGCGCCGTCGGGATACACTTCTCGCTGAACCGCTATGCCCAGTTGTTTGTCCTGCGGGTTTCTCCACGAACCCGCTTTCGATTCTTGTCCCCGGTGCGGCGTGCCTCAGCACGATCCGCTGATTGGCGCCCTGCTCGGTGATCGCTATCGCGTCATCGAGCGCATTGGCGCCGGGGGCATGGGGGCTGTCTATCGCGGCGTGCATACCGCTTTGAAACGCGATGTCGCGATCAAGGTCTTGCTTCCCGAACTCGGAGACAAGGACGAGTTCATCCGGCGCTTCGAGCGGGAGGCCGAGTCCGTCAGCCGTCTCGCGCACCCCAACATCATCGCGGTCACCGATTTTGGTCGTACCCCGGAGGGCCTGCTTTTCCTCGTGATGGAATTCCTTGATGGGCAATCGCTCACGGCGATAATTCGAAAAGGCGCCATGGAGATCCCGCGCGCCTTGTTCATCGTGCGACAGGTGCTGAACGCGCTCGGACACGCCCACGCCGCGGGCGTCGTGCACCGGGACCTCAAGCCCGACAACATCATGTTGGTCACACGCGACGGCCGACCCGACGTGGTGAAGATCCTCGATTTCGGCATTGCCAAGGTCACGGACTCGGGCAGTGGTACCGGCGCCGGGCGCGAGGCTCTGACTCAAGCGGGGATGATTTTCGGGACGCCCGAGTACCTTTCACCGGAACAGGCTCTCGGGGACACGGTCGACGCGCGTGCGGATCTGTACGCCGCCGGCGTGATCCTGTTCGAGATGCTGACGGCCCGCCGTCCCTTCGAATCCGACGACAAGGTTCGCATCATCTCGATGCATCTATCGCATCCGCCGCCACGTATGTCGCAAGCGAATCCCGACGTCCAGATCCCCGCGCCGATCGAGGAGGTGGTGGCGCAGTCTCTGGAGAAACAACGGGACCATCGATTTGCGTCCGCGGGCGCCTTTCTCGCGGCGCTCGGCGAAGCCGAAACGGAAGTGGCGCGCGCGGGGATCGCGGTCGAGACAGACGCCGCCACCGCCGCAGCCGTTCGAACGCTCCAGGTCCACCCAGTGCCCGCCCATCGAACGTGGCACCGGCCGGCCGTGGCCGTTGCCTGTGGCCTGGTCTTGGCGGGGGTGGGGTATGCGCTTGTTCAAGGTCGCTCCTTGCGATCCAAGACCCGACCAAGGACAGTCGCCAGCGCACCTGTCGTGCGGCCGGCCGCTCCGCCCGCGGAGCTCGGTGCTCGGATTCGCGTCGTCGAAGGACTCCTTGGCGCCGGTGAGATCGTCAAGGCGCGCGCTGCGATCGAACAGCTTCTGGCCGAAAATCCCGGGAACGGGCGGGTTCGGTATCTGCTTGGGCGACTGGCGTTCGCGGACGATCACCACCTCGCTGCCCTCGATGACTACCGCGAGGCCATAGCCCTCGACCCCGGTTTTCGAGGTGATCCCATCTTGATTGAGCATCTGGGCGTAGCGCTCGGGGAGGCGCGGGCCGCCGACGCCGCTCTGGATCTTGCCATTGAACGCGTGGGCCGCCCGGCCGCCGACCTGCTCGAACGTGTCGCCAATGGCAGCGGCGACTTGCGGCGGCGCCAAAAGGCCGCCCACGCGCTGTCGGAACTTGGCGAGGAACGCCGCGTCGACACCGTGTCCCTGCGCGGCGCCGAACTGAGGAGGGCGACCAACTGCGAAGAAAAGAAGACCATCGTCATATGGCTCGCCAAGGCGGATGACCCGCGCGCACTTCCGGCCCTCCGGTCGCAACGATCGCGCGGCGGCATCGAGGGTTTCCTTGGAGCCGAGCCCAACAACGCCTGCATGAAGATGGAGCTTTCCGAGGCCATCTCAAAACTGGAGGCCAAGCTGCCCGCCGACAAACGCCCGCCGCCTCGCCCACCGGGACACCGCGCCGTCTCATCGCGCCCATCCCTCTTTCGTGGCCGTTGAGCCAGGACGGAATGCCGATGATCGTCGTAGTCTTGACGTCTCGTCGCGCTTAGCCCTCTTTCATGGCCGCTGAGTCCCTTCGCGGATCCCGCGCCAGCGCGCTAGATAGAGGGATAGACAGGAAGATAGATTGGCAACCGTAAAGTTGAAGACCCGAAGTAATCCCCAGAACCTGGCGACCAGCCTGATCCTCGTCTTTCCGCTGTTTCTCTTCTACCAACTGGGCGTCGTGCTCATCTATCCGATGATCAACGGCGCCGACTTTCTGACCCGTTTCCTGTTCCAAAACGTTGGCCTGTCTCGCTCGGCCTACCTCGCCTACACCGCGGCGGTCGCCGCCCTTTACGCCATCTTCGTCTTGATCTTGCGCCGCCGGCAGCAGATCAACTTGACGATCTTCGTGCCCGTCCTCCTCGAAAGCGCGATCTACGCGCTTACGATGGGCTCGCTTATCGTGCTGGTCATGACGAGAGTCTTCGGAGTCAATCCCCGTCTCGCCACAGGGGGCATGGGGCATGAAGGCTTCGTCACGCGCGTCGTGATGTCCGTCGGCGCCGGCTTCTGGGAGGAGACGACTTTCCGCCTGGGTCTGCTGACGGGGATCGTCGGACTGTGTGAACGCGTGATCGGAATGCGACGGATCGTGGCTATCCCTCTCGCTTTCGCCCTCTCGTCGTTCGTCTTTTCGGCGGTCCACCACATTCCGCCGTACGGCGACCCCCTGCTGTTGGGGGTCTTCACCTTCCGGTTCATGGCGGGCATCTGCTTCGGGTTGCTTTTCTGGTTCCGCGGGCTCGCCGTCGCGGCCTATACCCATGCCCTTTACGACATCTACGTGCTTATCCTGCGGCCGTGACTGTTCGGCACCAGATCCACCTCCAATGAGGAGGGCGGAGCGCCGCGCTTAGCGCGACTTCTTGGCGGGCTTGGCCGGACGGGCCGCGGGCTTCTTCGTCTTAGCGTTAGCGGATTTCGGAGCCGCCTTCGCTAGTTTTGTCAGCTTGGCCGCCGCCTTGGTCGGCTTGACCGCCGCCTTGGTCGGCTTGGCCACCGCCTTCTTGCCTGGCTCGCTCTTGCCCGGCTCGTTCTTGCCTGGCTCGACCTTCGCCTTCTTGATATCGAGATCGGCTTTTAGCGGCTTGGATGCTGTTTTGTTGCCCGTTGCGTCAGCCTTGCCATCAGTCTTGAGTGGCCCCTTCGCGGGGTTGGGAGCCGGGGCCTTTGCGGCGACTCGCTCCTCTTTTCGTTCCTCTTTCCGTTCTTCCTTTGCCGCCTTGTTCTTGGCTGCCTTTGCCTTCGGGCCCTTCGACGGGATTCCGTCACCCTCGGCGGCGAGCGGCAGCCCAGGCATGTCCTTGCGATTGTGGACGAGCACACGGCGCGCGTCCTTGAACGTGATCTCCACCTTGCTGTCCGACATCACCTCGGACACGAAACCGCGCCCGAACTTAGGGTGCGTCACGATCACGTTTTCCGAGTAGCGCTCTCGGAATTCGTAAGGCTTTCCCGGCTTTTCACCATGCTTGGCGAAAAATTCGTCCCAGTTGGGCTTTTTCAACATCGCCCGCTTTTTCGCCGCAATCGGCTCGGGAACGTCCTCTTCGACCTCCCCGCGCGGTTTGCGAAACGAATGGACATCGCCACAGGGATTGCACTGAACGCGGCGGATTTCGTCCTCGTACTTGGAAATCACCACATGCGTGGTGTCCGCCTTGCATTTAGGGCAATACGCTTCGACGTCCGAGCCGACCTCGTCGACCTCGTCTTCGAACATGAAATCCATTGGGGGCCTAGTTCGTCCAGTAACACAGGATCTCTAGACCTGCAAGATCAAGGCGAAATCGCCTCGACCGTGAAGGGCCGCCCGGGTTAGAAGCGTGTGCCGTGGACATGCGTTATTTCGAAGCTCGGATCGTGGAAAACAGCTCCCTCGGCGGGGGGTATTTCCTGCTGGTGCTCTCCGGGTGTCACGCCCTTGCGAACAGCCAACCCGGGCAGTTCGTCATGGTGCGTGGCGACTGGGACCGGGATCCCCTTCTTCCGCGCGCCTTTTCGCTGCTTGACGTAGGCGCGGATGGTGGGGCGGCTATTCTTGCCAAGACGGTTGGACGCGGCACGGCGCTCCTCGAGCGGGCAGAACCTGGCGCGAAGTTGTCGGTCCTGGGGCCCCTTGGGTCGCATTTTCCGCCGCCGTCCGACGAATTCACGGATCTTCTCGTGGGTGGCGGGGTAGGGATCCCGCCGCTTTATATGCAGGCACAAATCGCCTCCCGGCGGGGGCTCGCGCACCGCAGCGAGATTCTCTACGGCGGGCGCAGCCAACATGACCTCGTGCTGCTGTCCGAAATGCGAGCATTTGGGACGGGCCTGTTCTTGACCACGGACGATGGGAGCAGCGGCCGGCACGGCCTCGTGACGGCCGAGCTCGAAGCGCGCCTCGACTCGCATGTGGTCGGGAGTGATTCCTCGCGTGTGGGCGGAAAGGTCCGCATCCTCGCCTGCGGACCCAACGCGATGTTGTGGGCCGTCGCGCGGATGGCACGCGACAGGCGGGTACCTTGTTTCATCTCGGTCGAGGAACAGATGGCTTGTGGAATTGGCGTGTGTCTTGGCTGCGCGGTGCCCGCCCGCTCGCGGCCATTTCGGTACGCTTGCAAGGACGGTCCGGTCTTCGACGCGGCCGACATCCTGGATGTCTCGCCGGCGCTGCCCCTTTCGGCAGTGGGATGTCCGTCGTGACCAGCATCAATTTGTCCATTACAACTGGTGGCCTGTCGTTCCAGAATCCGGTCTTGACTGCCTCCGGTACGTTTGGCTACGGCAGCGAGTTCGAATCGTTGACCGATTTGTCGTCGATCGGTGGCCTCGTCACCAAGGGGATCTCGCCAAAACCCCGCTTCGGGAACGCTACGCCCCGCATCTGCGAGACAGCGTCGGGAATGTTGAACTCGATCGGACTCGAGAACGTGGGCATCGAGGGCTTTCGCAACGATAAGCTTCCCTATCTCAGTCGGTGCGGCACACGCGTCATCGTCAATTTCTTCGGCGTGACGTTCGACGACTACGTTTCTTGTGGAGCGTCGCTGTCCGCGATGGACGGCGTCGACGCGCTCGAGATGAACGTCTCTTGTCCCAACATCAAAGCGGGCGGAATCGAATTCGGAACCGATCCGCGCGTGCTTGGCGATCTGGTTCGCGCCTGCCGCAAGGTGGTGACCAAACCCCTATGGATCAAGTTGACGCCCAACACATCCGACATCGTGGCGCTCGCCAAGGCTTGCGCGGACGCCGGCGCCGATGGCTTGTCGATCATGAACACCATCACGGGGATGGCGATCGATGTCCGCACGCGGCGTCCCAGGATCGCCACGACGTTTGGCGGCCTCTCCGGTCCCGCAATCAAGCCCATCGCGCTGCGGATGGTCCATCAGGTCCATCGGGCCGGGGTTCCCCTGCCGATCTCAGGCATCGGCGGGATACAGGATGCCACCGACATTCTCGAATTCCTGTTGGCCGGGGCCTCGACGGTGCAGATCGGGACCCAGAATTTCATCGATCCCAATTGTGCCGGCCGATTGGTTGGCGAGCTGCGCGATGCCGTGCGCGCCCAGGGCGTCACCGACATAAGGGAGGTGATCGGAGCCTTGAAAACCGGCTGATCGCCGATTTCCAACCCTTTGAAATGAATGAATTAATCAAGGTTACGCACATTTAACGAATGCGAAACAAATCCGAAATAATTGCGAGGTAGCGTGAGAATATCCCCATGAAGAAGATTGAAGCCATCATTAAGCCGTTCAAGTTGGACGATGTGAAGGACCGCCTTCGCGAAATCGGTGTACAGGGTATGACCGTGTACGAGGTGAAGGGGTTCGGAAGAACCGGCGGCAAGAAGGAAGTCTACCGGGGCTCCGCCTACGTGGTCGACTTCGTTCCGAAGGTTCGGGTGGAGATTGTCGTCAAGGACGAGATCGTGCGTGACGTGGTCGAGGCGATATTGGCGGTGGCGCGGACGGGACGAATCGGTGATGGCAAGATTTTCGTAACCCCAGTCGACGAAGCCATCCGAATCCGAACGGGCGAGCGCGGGGAAGACGCGCTTTAGCGGTTCTGTCGCTCAATGGAGGGACGTTGGACGCTCAGATGGGTGTCCGACGTGATGTCTTGATGTCCAGACAACAAAAAAATCGAGGTAGGTCATGACAGCAGCAGAAGTGTTGAAGTTCGCCGAAAAAAATGGCGCGAGAATGGTCGATTTCAAATTCGTCGACCTTTTGGGTATCTGGCAGCACACCACCATGCCGATCGGCAAGCTGGCCGAGGATTCATTCAAGGACGGATTCTTCTTCGACGGCAGCTCGATTCGCGGATGGCAGCCCATTCATGCGTCCGACATGATCTTCATCCCCGACGCGGACAGCGCCGTGATGGATCTGTTCTACGAGCTGCCGACCCTGTCGCTAATTTGCGACATCGTCGACGCCGTGACCAAACAGCCGTATCCGAAGGATCCCCGGACCATCGCCGCGAAAGCGGAAAAATACCTGAAGTCGACAGGCATAGGCGACGTCGCCTACTTCGGTCCGGAACCGGAGTTCTTCATCTTCGACGAAGTTCGCTTCTCCGAGGGACCGAATCGCGCGAGCTATATGGTGGACTCCGTCGAGGGCAGCTGGAACAGCGGTCGGGAAGAGAGCCCGAACCTCGGCTACAAGCCCGCCAACAAAGGGGGTTACTTCCCGGTTCCGCCGACGGACACCTTGCACGATCTGCGCGCCCGCATGGCCGTCAACCTGGAGGCGGTCGGCATCCCGGTCGAAGTCTTTCACCACGAGGTCGCATCAGGCGGTCAGTGCGAACTGTCGATGCGCTTCAATAGCCTCAAGAAAATGGCCGACTGGACCATGTGGTACAAGTACGTGGTCAAAAATACGGCGCGTAAGAACGGGCGGACCGCTACGTTCATGCCGAAGCCAATTTTCGGAGACAACGGCTCTGGCATGCATTGCCACCAGTCGATCTGGAAGTCCGAGAAGAATCTGTTCGCGGGGGATCGCTACGCCGGTCTGTCCGAAATGGCGCTTCACTACATCGGTGGCATCTTGAAGCACGCTCCCGCGATCTGCGCATTCACGAATCCCGGCACGAATTCGTACAAGCGTCTGGTGCCCGGGTACGAGGCGCCGGTGAATCTGGCCTACTCGTCCCGCAATCGTTCCGCCTCGGTTCGTATCCCGATCGGTGGCGATTCGCCGAAGGCCAAGCGTTTGGAATTTCGTTGTCCGGACCCGACCGCGAACCCGTACCTGGCCTTCGCGGCCATGATGATGGCCGGGCTCGACGGCATTCAGAACAAGATAAGCCCCGGAAATCCCCTGGATAAGGACATCTACGCGCTCTCCCCCGAAGAGGCCAAGGACGTGCCGCAGGCTCCGGCATCCCTCGATGAGGCCCTAAAGGCGCTCGAACGAGGCCACGGTTTCCTCCTGAAAGGGGACGTCTTCACGCCCGAGGTGATCTCGACTTGGATCGAATACAAGCGAGAGCACGAGCTGGACGCTGTTCGCCTTCGTCCTCATCCGTACGAATTCGCTTTGTATTTCGACAACTAGTCGATTGCGCTGGCGCCGGCATAGTACCCGGCGCCAGCCTTTGACGCGGAGTTCGGGAGCGCATAGGATGCTGTCTCCGCGGTGATCCGCGATTAGCCATGGCGTCCCTCCCGCTCAGTTCCCGGGCCGCTCGGACGGCATGGAGAATAGCTCCGAAGCGCGCGTTGTCGGGTGCCATCGGGTGGGGTGCCAGAATTGGAATTCCTGGTTCCATCCGGGCTCAGGTCCTGGCCCGGTTCGCGCGTTGGTACGGAATCGACGCCTCCGAGGCGGAGAAGTCCCTGGCGGATTACAGGGATGTCGACGATTTCTTCACGCGCCGGTTGCGCCCTTCGGCCAGGGGGGTCGATTCCAGTCCTGACACCGTTGTTTCACCCGCGGACGGGACGGTCATCGAAAGTGGCCTTGTCACGGACGGACACCTGATGCAGGTCAAGGGGGCTCTTTTCGAACTGGATGAGCTGCTGGCCAATGGTGATGCTGCGCGTCGGCTCGCTGGCGGCGCTTACCTGATTACGTACCTTTCACCCCGTGACTATCATAGGGTGCACGCTCCCGTGGCTGGCGTTGTAACCGGGTGGCACCATGTCCCTGGAACCTTGTTTCCCGTCGGGGCCAAGAGTGTGGGGCGCGAGCCGATGTTGTTCATTTCGAACGAGCGGTTTGTGACGCTCATGGAAGGAACCGCTGGGCTGTGCGCCGTAGTCATGGTGGCCGCCGTGGGCGTCGGACACATCACCGCCGCGTATGATGACGACGTTGCCACTCACCATAGGACATTCAGGCGGGCTCGGGTTCGATACGCGCGCTACGATGAACCCCGTCCGCTGGAAAAAGGGGGCGAGATTGGAACCTTTCACCTGGGATCTACGACCATCGCGGTCTTCGAGCCGGGGCATGTCGATTTGAATACGTTCGCGCCGGGCGATGCCACCAAAATGGGCGAGGTCATCGGGCGTGTTCTGACGCCAATCCAGACAGCCTTGACGGAGATCTGTTGAAATCGCCAGAGACAAAGCCCGCGGTCCATCCAACCCCGGAGCCGATACAAGACGAGATCGACCATGGCGGGCGGGGCCATCTGCCCGTCGCTGTCAGCGAGGGGGACTTTTCAACCCCGACGAAGCGAACCCGAACGATCACCCGGCCGCGGGGTCTAAGGACCCTGGAGCAGCCAACGGTGCCCGTCGAGGCACCGCCGGACGAGATGCCGCCGCCGAGGGCAGCGGAGTCAGTCGGCGCGGAAGCGAACCTTATTCCCGAGAAGCTGCCATCCCGCGAGGCATCGGTGGTCGACGAATTCCTGGCGGCACCGCCAACGCCCCAACCCCAGGTTGATGAGACTCCTCCACCCGATCTTGTGTCGTCGTATCCGGAGACGGAGCCTTTTCCAAGCGATCGAATGGGTGCCGTGGAAAACGTGGAAGTGGCCGCTGACTTGCGTCAATCCGCGTTTGACGCCGCAGCCGCTAAAGCGGATGCCGCCGGCGTGGACGACATCAAGGCGGATTCCTTTGGGGCGGACGCGACCGAAGCCAGGGTGGTCGAGGCGGAAGTCATTGGGCTGGACGACATCGAGGTGGATCCCTTTGGAGGGGAAGCAACCGAGGCGATGGCGGCCGAGGCGGAAGTCATTGGGCTGGCCGTCACCGAAGTGGATGCCTTCGGGGCGGAAGCGACCAAGGCGAGGGCGGCCGAAGGGGAAGTCATTGGGCTGGACGCCATCGAGGTGGATTCCTTCGCGGCGGAAGCGACCAACGCGAGGGCGATTGGGGCGGACGCCATCGGGGGGCAGACCATCGATATCGACTCTGGTTCGATCGCGCTCGGTGCAGACACTCTCGTTGAGAGCGTGGGGCGCTCGACCGCGTCTGACGATACCGAGGCGAAGCTGATCGAGGAGCTGCTTGACCGAGCCACGGTCGAGATCTCGGGATCCACGACGGACAAGGTGGTCGTTTCCGACGTGTCGGCCGGCTCTAAAGATGTCGCCCGAACTGAAACCCGGTCGGAAGACGATAGACCTCTCGAATTGGTCCCCGAGGCTTCAGAAGACGCCTCCGAAGGTGGCGAATCCGACCTGTCTCCCCTAGCGCAAACGTTAGCGAACATGGCGGAAGCCATGCACGGCGATCTGGCGATTGACGCGACCATCGATCTCGACATCGGCGACGGGCCGTTGGTGCCTGTGTCATCCGAAGCGTTGGGGTCCGAGCCACCCCGGACACCGCCTCCGCGAACCGTTCCTCCCCCTCCGCCCTTGCTCGGTGGGGCCGCGGTTACCGTGCCGCCCGCGCCTGGCCCGGCCTCTGCTGACGCTCCGTTGGTTCAACTTCCGGAGGCACTGGCGGAACGGCCGCGTCGTCCGAGGCGATCCAAGCCTTGGTTCGAAGAGGTGTTCGACGAAAGCTATCTTCGAACGCTGCCCTTTATGACCGCCGAGCAAACCCTGCGCGAGGTGGACTTCATCGAATCCAGCCTTGGGGTTCCCCGGGGGTCCGAGGTGCTGGACGTTGCTTGCGGCTATGGTCGACACGCCATCGAGCTTGTTCAGCGCGGGCTTTCGGTCACCGGCGTCGACTTGTCCTTGCCTCTGCTGATTCGAGCGGCGGACGAGTCCCAGCGGCGGTCGGTGTCCGTGAATTTTGTACATACCGATATGCGCGAGATGTCGTTCGAACATCAGTTCTCGGGCGCCTACTGCATGTTGACCAGCTTTGGCTACTTCGACGAGGAGTCGAATCTGAAGGTCGCACAGTCCATCGCGCGGGCTCTGAAACCCGGAGGACGGTTTCTGATCGACGTCATCAATCGCGACTATGTGGTCAGCGACCTGCCCGCACGGGTCTGGTGGGAGGGGGACGGCTGCGTCGTCCTGGAGGAAGTCGACTTCAATTTCAACACGAATCGCGTTTTGACCCACAGGTCGGTCGTCTTCGAGGACGGTCAGCAACTCGAGCACGAGATATCGATTCGCGTCTATAGCCTCCACGAATTGGGCAAGCTACTTAGGCAGGCGGGTTTCCGTGTGATCGAGGTCTCAGGGAGCGTCCCCACGCGTGGGCACTTCTTCGGTGCCAACTCCCGCAACCTGATGATTCTGGCCGAACGCCGCTCCGAGTAACGCGGGGCGTTCACGCCCGTCGGTCGCTCTTTGGGCCTCGATCCCCGCCGCACGGGGATTCTTGATGCCGCCACGCGACCAGACGGACCCGACCGGCATCAAAAACGTCAGAATCCAGGGTCGGCTCCTTCACCTGGAATAATTACCTGACGAGATACGTATACGAGAGGGAACTATAAGCGAGAACCCCATGAAGACAGCAGGAAAAACCAAACCGACGCGCAGGCATCGGTCGGCCGATGTGCCGACGTCTCGAACCGAGAGCAAAGGACACCCGCCGCGGGCCCGTGGGGGCCTTGGGCGATCCTTGGCGACGCCTGCAAACGATACGGATTTCCATCAGGCTTCCGAGCTGGAAGTGGACGCCGTGCTTCCGGAAATTGCTGATGTCGGCACAGGTGCCGAGGTTGGACTGGCGGAAGTCGGCCTTCTCGCGGGAGTCGACGCCGAGTTGGGAGTGTCCCCCCGGATCGATTTGTCTCTCGAAGCGACGAGCGACGTTGATACTGAGCTTCGTGGCTCTGATGCCGAGGTCGAGGCGCAACAGGAGGAAGAAGAAGAGGAAGAAGCGGAAGAAGCGGCGGTAGACGAAGTGCGCGCAAGCTCACGAGCTCGAACGAAAAAGGCGGTTGACGAGCCGGCGAGTTTTCTTGGGATGTACTTCCGTGACATGTCCGAGCTCGATGTCTTGCGTCCCGAGCAGGAATTCGAGACGGCGCGAAATATCGAAGAGATGGAGACGGACATCTGGAAGACGATTCTGGGATTCGCACCTGGCGCGTCTTGGATTGCCGGAACCGTTGAGCATGCGGCGGAAAACCCCTTGGTCGAGATGAAGGCGTTTCGCCTCGTCGCGGAGAGGTCGCGCAAAAAATCCTCGATTCAGGCGAGGACTCGCTTCGAAAAGGAGATCGCCAGGATCGCTACGCGGCTTCGCGTCATGGATATTGACCGCATCTTCCTCGAAGCGGCAGTACTGGAAATCAACCGCGTCGGTCGGGCCATCTATGGTTTGCCGTTTGAAGGACAGGTTCCTTTTTCGACTGGAACGAAGGCATTCCGCGACTATGTCCGCGTGGTCGGAGAGAAGGCGTTCAAGCTCAAACAAGCCAAGAACGAATTCGTCAAGGCGAACTTGCGCCTGGTCGTGTCCATTGCCCGTCGCTTCAATCATGGACGTTTGCCCCTCGCTGATCTCATTCAAGAGGGGAACATCGGTCTGATGAAGGCGGTGGAACGCTATGACTATCGGCGCGGCTTTCGATTCTCGACGTATGCGAGCTGGTGGATTCGCCATGCCATCAGCCGGGCACTGGCCGACAAAGGCCGTGCGGTGCGCCTGCCGGTGCACATGATCGATGCTTATCACCGCATCGCCAAGTCTCAGCGGGAGCTCCAGTCGAAATTGGAGCGACCCCCGACCACGGACGAGTTGGCGGCCGCTACGGGGATCGAGGCCGACAAACTGGAGAAGATGAAGACGTTCTTGGCCGAGACACCCGTGTCGCTGGATCGACCGATCTCGGACGATGACGGTCGTCGGTTGATTGATGTGCTCGTGGATCCCGAGGCCGGGCCGACGGTACCCGACCAGATGTCGTCGACGGAAACACAATCGGAGATGCTGAAGCTCCTCGGAGACTTGCGACCGATCGAGGCCGACATTCTCCGTAAGCGCTTCGGGCTCGAGAGCGATCGAGAGCGGACGCTGAAGGAGATAGGCGACGAGTACAGTCTATCTCGGGAGCGGGTGCGCCAGCTTCAGGAACAGGCCCTGGGTAAAATGCGCCGCGCGATGGCCAAGCGCGAGAGCGTGTAACGCGCCTTCGGCGCTTCGCGGGAGGGCTAAGCCCTCCCGCGGACCCACCCGCTTGACGACGACGCCGGTGCGGCGAAGCCGCACCTCCCGGTCCTTGAAAAAGCTACCGTGATCGCCATTCGGAGAACTTGGTTCATTCGTTCACATTTCGTGCGGGCAAGGCGCTTAGTTAGGCCGTTCCGTGAGCAAGATGCGAGGGTGAGCGTCGGGAGTTCAGAGGGAAGCTGAATCCGCGGTTTCCGACGGACCCGCGCGACCAAATTGCGGTCCGATGCCCATCTTGACAGGCGACGAGACCATACTACAATCACCCGCTTCTCACCGGCAACAGTCGCTCGCGCGGGGCGGGTTGCTTAGCTGTCATCCCACCGGAGGCCGTATGGGCGGTTCGGACAAAAGAAAACAGAGTCTTTATTTCCCTGAGGAGATGTTGCGCGAGATTCAGGAAGAGGCGACAAGACAAGATCGGTCGCTGTCCTGGATTGTGCAGAAGGCTTGGAAGATCTCTCGCAAGGAAATCATGAAGTACCCGTCAGTGAATGAATTTCCTGGTGAAGAGGACGAGCGCGGCGCGACCGAGTAGTAGTGGCGGCTCGACACTATCTTCTCATCAGTGATGCCGCTGCCCCTTTGGTTTCGGGGGAGGCTCCGCTTGGTGTCATGGGTTTGGCTCGGGCCGTGGCGGCGTCCGGCGGGTCCGCGACGGTCTTGTCCTTGGCATCGCCGGAGGCGACCGCCAAGGTCTCGGGGCTCGCGCGTCGCCTGCGAACCGTCAACGTTCAGACCTTGGACGGCGCCCGTGATGTGTTGCTCTTCGAGGGTAAGGCCCCGCTCAGCCAGGCGCAGTTGACCGTGGTCGCGGTGGAGGGCACGAACCGTGGCGAGTCAGCCGCCCTCCTGGCCTGCGCGGCTCGGGCTTTGGCGAATGACGGCCTTCTGAAGGCGGATGTAGTCGTTGCTTGGGGGGAAACGGCGGCGTTGTCGCTGGCCTTGGTGCCGGCGGTGGCGCGGTTGTTCGTGGTGCCGAGTGGTCGGGTGGGGGGGCCGTTGTCGGAAGGGGAGATTGCGATTGTCGAGCGAGCGGGAATCGACACTGCATCCGTGGCGACGTCCGCCGGCAGTCGATCCTTGGCCGCCCTTGGCGCCGCGTTCGCGAACGCCATCGTCGCTCCTAGCGCATCAGCGGCTCGTCTTTTGGAGGGTGATCGCGGCTTCGCGGAGCGCGCGTCAGATGAACCATTCGTCGCGGTTCGCTTCGGTTGCGATGATCCCCCGAACGATCCCGCCACCGATCCGGCCTTGCCGGCGAATTTCTCCGCCAAGGCGTTGGCAGGCAAGTTGGAGTGTCGCAGATCGATGACGAGACGCTACTCCCTTGCACTTGGTCCCCGCACACTGCTGCTCGGCAGCGGTCAACTGAGGCGAGGAAAGGGTGGCGAGGAACTGCTCGCGATGCTGACGAACCTCGCCAAGCTGGATGTCGCGATGCTCGTTCCGGGGGATGGTGATGCCTCCCTCTTGGAGCGGGCGCGCCGGCTCGCGGTACAGAGCCCGGGCCGTCTGGCGGTGCTTGAAGCCGACGACGCCCAGGAACGGGTCATGCGATCCGCGGCCGATGCTTTTCTGTGCGCGGATCCCGATGATCGCACCGGTCGGGCGGCTGGTCTCGCCCAACGATATGGGGCATTGCCGATAGCGCTTGACGCTGGCGCCGCGCGCGACCATCTGGTCGACTACGACGTCGCCTCAGCGACGGGATCAGCCATCCTTTTCGGAAGTCTGGACGCGTATGATGTCGAGAGCGCGGTGCGCCGGGCCCTGGCCTTGCGTTCGAGCGCCGACGGATTCACTCGCCTGGTTCATCGATTAATGGAAACCGCGCCCCGGTGGTCGCAGGCTGCGGCGGCGTTCGAAGAAATCTCCGCCGCCTTCATCTAGCCTGATAAGCCTGACCCTCACCGGGCACTCGTCACGGTCGTCAGGCGAACGCCAAGCTGCCCGTCGACGTCCACGAGCTCACCTTGTGCCCAGGCACGATCTCCGACTCTCAGCTCGACCGTGTTTGGGCGCAGCGATCCCAACGTCAAAATCGAACCCGGTCTCAGGGCGATGACTTCATCGGCTCGCATCATGATCCGTCCGATTTCGGCCACGACTTCGATCGGGGCCGCCGCCAGCATGGTCAACGAAGCGGTCTGGGACTGGTCTACGGGCATGTTCTTCCCTTCCTTAGGCATGGCGACATCAATGCCGGACCTTGCGATTGTCGTTCCTCGGTGTTGAAACCCGGTTATCATTGTGGCTGATCCGTCTGGCGCAAGCAGGATCTCGGCTGCGAACAGGCCGCAAGTGAGTCGGGCGTTCCAGTCTCGATTCTTGTCTCGGCTGGGTTCCGGGTCGAAGACGATGGCGTCGCTCGGGCGCGCCCGTGACCAGTCCAAAGCCCGGAGCGTCGTTTGGGCGATGTCAACGTGCAGCGGAATGTCCAACCCTTGCAGAGCAGCGTCGGCAAGCCAGGAAGGGTCATCCTGCGTGGGCAGCCAGGCGGGGGCAACATCGACGCGAATTTGCTCCGCGAGATCCTCACGATCACCGGCGATCACCAACCTCACGAGACCGTCGCCCCGCCATGTCCTCGGCCCGAGCGACACGACTATATCGCTGCCCGCCGATCGAAGGGCGCCCGCGATCGAAGCGGTGGCGATTCCGCGTTCATAGGCCCCCAGCGCCCGAACTCCGCGCGCGGGCGGCACGCCGAGGGTAGCGGCGACGATCCGGAGGGCTGTCGTTCCGCCGAGAAGCAGGTACCCCCGCCGGAAGTCGCCGGGACGCGACAGGGCCCAGACCGCATCGCCATCGTCAGGTTCGATCGGTTCAACGACATCGACACACTTCAGCGACACGGGGCCGAAAGGGGAGATCCGCAGGTCGATGACCTTGCCTCGCACCGTCGGGGTTTTCGCTAGGCGATCGGCGATCGCAGTCGATGTCGACGTGGCACGTGGCAGTCCATCAAGGCCGATGGGCCGCGCCTTCATCCGCGTCCACCTCCTCCCCGCCTGGCATTGGGGCCGAGGCGCAACGGCCTGTCTCCATGGACGGCTGCCACCCAAGTCTCCCGCCCCTCGGGGTCTCGATCCGGGCCGTCGCGAACGCCGGCGGAATCCGAAACGGCGGCAATCAGACCACGAACCCGAAGTCTTTCCCGCACCGCATCCATGGCCACAACCAGCGTTTGCCGCGAAGCCTCGTTGGATGTCAAGAGCAGGGTCTCGATGCGGCCCCCGGTGACCGCGAGGTGAATCTGGCTGCCCGCCAATCTGCCCGCGGAAATTTGGATTCGCGCCTCGGGAGTACTCGCACCTTGGGCCACCAGGATTCGCTGGTGGGGAGCCACGCGGAGGGGTGCCCGGACCGTCGTTCGAGTCAATTCCTCCGAGGGGATCTCCGCGCGGAACCAACGCGCGAAAGCAGCGACACCCGCCAATTCGGCCTCCGGCCAATTCTCGGACGCAGGCGAGGAGGTCGGCCGTTTTGTGTGACGTTTGCCCCCCTTTTGCAAAATCACGTCAAAAGGAGGCGAGCGATTAGGGGAGCGCCGTTCTGATTTTCCGCCTGGCGAGGTCGAAACACGGGCTTCGGCCTTACTCTGGTAGGTTTCGAGAGCAGGTTCACCGACACCGCGGCCGCTATCGATGGAAGGCACGGCCGGATATCGGCTGTTTGGGCAACTTGTCCTTTCCCCAGCGCGGAAGACGGGTAATAATTCTCGTAACCGGTGATTGCTCCAGCCATCGAAACAGCGACGGAACGAATGTCGTGATCAGCTGTCAGCAGCTCATTGAATACTGTTTGGACTATATCGAAGGGGATCTCCCCGACGACGAACAGGCGCTTTTTCGTCGGCACCTTGGGCAATGTCCTGATTGCGTGACGTTCTTCGAGACCTATCGAAGGACTCCTCAGGTCTCGCGCGTCGCCTTGGGCACGACCATGCCGCCCTCGGTGAAAGACTCGGTCCGTTCGTTTCTTCGCGGCCTTCGCGAAGGATAGGGACCTGCGTCTCCGCCGGGGCCTGATCGAAGGTCCGCTCCGGGAAGGCGACTCGACTCGGCTACCCTGCCACACACGATCGGCGATCGGGAGGCGCGGGCCTTGAGGTCTCTTGGAGGTTTCTTGACCATGGTAAGTATTTAACCTACGGTAACCTACATGAAATACATCAGACCTTCACTGGAGCGGAGGTTCTCTCCCCGGGTTCGGGTTGAGATGTTTCTTACGCAGTATGTCCGGGACCTTGCCTTCAGAGCTTTAGCGACGAATCTCAGTCCCACTGGATTGCTGATTCAGAAACTCGTCGAGCCCAGCATTCCCCTCAGTCGGGTCGTTTCGGTGGAATTCGAGATTCCAGGAACGGGCGAAATTGTGTGGGCGCGCGCAGAGCCTCGGTTCGACGCGCTTGGCGAGGATTTTCAGACGAGCGGGCTCACCTTCACGGGGATGGCCAACAAACACGAACGCCTGCTGCACGAGTTTGTGCTCAACAAGAAATTCTCCGGACGATTTCGCCCGGGAGTGCGCGGCCGGATCTGATCGCTCCCAGCGTCCTTTCCGCGTCTCCGCGTCGACGTTGGTCGTTCGTTGCGTCGGTGGCGGTCTTCATGCCTCGGTCGACCCTCGATCCTGCGATGGTGCAGGGTCGGGGGTCGTTGTTTTTCGCGGCGATGCCGCCTTGTCAGGACGGGGGATGTGAAAGATCATTGATCGTGTGCTCGCCTGGTGCGACCGCCTTCCACTTCCCTTGGTGCCTTGACTTGCCGCAGGGCACGGCGAAGAATGCCCCAACACCGCCCCGGAGCCGGGGTCTGAGAAACGAGATGGTTCATGGCGATGAGCGGCGCTAAATCCTGTCCCAACTGCGGCACAGAAATCCCGATTGACTTCAGCTTCTGTGGAAAGTGTGGCACGCGCGTCGACAGCGGCGCGGTTTCCGCCGGTAGCGGTGGTGCGAAGACCATGTTCTTCGGTGCGACCCAACCGGCGGGGCGGGCCAAACTGATTGTGATCAAGGGCGAAGGTGTCGACGGCGTGTCCTATCAGCTCGCGGGCACCGAGCACGTCGCTGGTCGCCTCGATGGCGCCATCTTGTTTCCCGACGATCCATTGATGTCGCCGCGCCACTCGAACTTCATTTACCGAGATGGGCGCTTGTACGTGCGGGACGAAGGTTCCGTGAACGGTGTCTTCACGCGCATCAAGGCGCCAGTGCGTATCCCCTCCGGAGGCTTGTTCTTGATCGGCGAGCAACTCCTTCAGGTCGAGCCGTCGCCGCCTGATCTCGGGCCGCAACCTGATGCCGAGGGAACATATTTCTACGCCAGCCCGAAGCGGCCATCGAAAATGAAACTGATTCAACGATTGCGCGGCGGTGAGATCGGAATGATATACCGTGCCCGTGGCGAGTCGATCACCATTGGCCGTGAGGGCAATGACGTGAACTTCTTGGACGATCCCTTCATTTCAGGGCGTCACGCACAGATCGAGATTGCGTCCGATGGTCAGATGACGATCAGCGATCTCGGTTCAAAGAACGGCACTTTTGTGCGCATCGAAGACGAAACCCTGCTGTCCCACGGTGACTACGTATTTTTGGGTCAACAGTTGCTTCGCGTCGAGATTGCCTGACGTTGACATCGCTGGGCATGGCCGCGTTGACCACCTTTTACCCCTGTGTTAGTTGCTTCCAACCCGTGAGGGGGGGCCTGTGATTACGTGCACCCGTTGTGGCAAGGAAAATCAGGACCACTATAAATTCTGTCTGGGCTGCGGCAACGAGATCAAGTCCGCGCCCAAGGTAGAGCCGAAACCGGTGCCGCGTGATGCGTTGCCGTTGGAGACGGCCCGGACGGTTCTACCCCCCGAACCTGCTCGCTCTGGTTACTCGGCGATGGCGAATACGCCTCCTCCCACGACGTCGCCGGGGGTGGCCGCCAAAGGCAGGGGTGGCATCCCTTGGAACGATTCTCCGAAGATGCCGGCGGCTCGAACGCCGTCGCCTGCGGCGATGGCTCTTGGCGGCGCTCCCACTCCCCCGCCAGTAGCCATGGCGGCGCCGGTTCGCGCGGCGCCGGAGACCACGGCTACGGGAGCGCCTCTCCCTCTGTGGACTCAGTCGCGCCCGGCAGCCGGGACAGCGGCGGTACATGGTCAAATCGGTCACGTGGGCTCTCAGTCCGTGGGGCAGGCGGCAGGGGCCGGCTCCGCGGCAGCAGCGGTCGTCCCTGCCTCCGCCGCCGGCAGCGCGTGTCCCAATTGCGGGCGGGCGATCAGCCCCGGCTTCGCGTTCTGTGGTGCGTGCGGCACGCGGATCACACCCGCCCCCGGTAATTCTTCACCCGGACCGGGCGCCCAGCGAACGATGTATATGTCCGCACCCGTGCCCGCCGTGGTTCCCCGCGGGCGCATCCTGTTGATCCGGCCCGACGGAACCGAAGGCGGAGCGCACCCTCTTCACGACGGTGAAAATCTCATCGGCCGCGGGCAAGGTTCCTTGTTCGAAGGCGATTTGTACCTGTCCCCGCGGCACGCCGAGTTCGTATTGGGATCGGAAGGGTTGACCGTGCGGGATCTAGGGAGTCTCAACGGTGTCTTCGTCAAGATTGAAGCCGAGGAGATGCTGGAGTCCGGCGACGTCATGCGCGTGGGGCAAGAGCTCTTGCGCTTCGAGATCATTTCGCCACCCGCCCCACTCGAGGACGGCACTGAGGTGGCGGGAACGCCGAATCCCGGATTCTGGGGGCGGTTGTCGGTGATTGTGGGACGGGACGTCGATGGTTCCGCGTTTCCGTTGTTCGGCGACGCGATCGTGATGGGCCGTGAACGCGGCGACATCTTGTTCCCCGAGGATGGCTACGTGTCCGGTACGCATGCCCGGATCTCATTGCGAGACGGACGCGTGTATTTGGTGGACGTCGGTTCCTCGAATGGCACGTTTTTGCGCGTCCGGGGCGAGCGCAAGGTTGCCGCCGGCTCGTTCATCCTGATGGGGCAGCAACTCTTCCGCGTCGAATATCGGTAATCCGCGCGGCGTCGGAAGGGATACGGCGGCGAGGCGAATCTCGCCCGCGCAGGTTACTTCTTCTCCAGCTCGATCTTCTGCGTGCCGGACTTGTTGGTCTGAAAGAAGGCGTTGCGAGCGTTCTGATTCTCGGCCGGCTCGACGTAGCGGAAGCCGTTCGGCAGCTTGAACGCGCGACCGTCGTCGAATGCGATCGTGACATCGACCGGCCCTTTGTCACCGACCGGCGTGACCACCTTGATCTTGCCCGTGGAGGCGATGGTCACCACTTCCGATCTCTTACGCCCGAATCGAACTTCGGCCTGGGTTTTTCCAGGTTGAAAGCCGTCGCCGATGATGGTCACTTCTTCGCCACCCGCGGTGGTTCCCTGCGGAGGTTCGATCTTGTCGATCTTGGCGGGGCCCCCACTTTGCTGGCAGGCCGCCATGGCGACAACGAGACCGGCAGAAATGACCAGACCGATCGCGCGCTTGATAGTCATGGAAGGCAACTTACTGCCGCCGCCCGGGGCGGGTCAAGGCGTCCCGCGAGGTTGTGTGTCGTCTGCGCTTCGTTTGAGTGTGAGGTCGAGTGCGGTTTGACACCTCGCGCTGGTGTCCAGATTGTCGCAGGTGGCGTTAGGCCGCGGTTAGGCCGCGCGCCGTGTGTCGCAGGCAGCGTTAGGTGAATAGTTGCCGGAATCCGATAACCTAGCCTCGAGTATTTTCCTACTCCCTCGTGACTGGAGATAACCTATGCCGTACCGCGGGTCGACGGGTTGGGTCGCGCTGATTTGCGTAGTTGTCCTGGCGATCGCGGGATGTGGCGGACAGTCCACGAATCGCGGCACCGATGGTGGCCTCGACGGAAAGGGAGACGCCAAGGACGCGCTGGATCGCGGCTCCAGTCCGGAGACAAACATGGCCGGTGCGGGCGGTGCCGTCGGGGCAGGAGGTGCTGGAGGAAATGACGTGCGAGACAGTGGAGCGGAACGGTTGCCGAGCGACGCCGCGCTTGTGACTGATGCGCTGCCCACTGCGGACGCATCGCCCACGGTGGACGCGTCGCCCGCGACGGACGCGTCGCCCGCTACGGACGGGTCGCCCGCGACTGACGCATCGCCCATGGTGGACGCGTCGCCCACGACGGACGCGTCGCCCGCGACGGACGGCCCGCCAAAGGATGGTTCACCTGACAGTACCCAGCCGCCTGTCGACGCCGCCAACGATGGTTCGGTGGCCGAAGGGGGATGTGGATCCCTTGACGACCCTCGCAATTGCGGCGTGTGTGGCCACGATTGTACGAAATTGCCCAACGTTCTTGGTTCATTCGTCTCCTGTGTCAACCGGACCTGCACATTCAGTACGTATTCGTGTCGGCTGGGATTCGCGAATTGCAATTCCAGCGTCGATGACGGCTGCGAAACCGATGTCAGCCAACCAGAGAACTGTGGTCGCTGCGGTCGTGCCTGCCCGGGAACCGCGCCGATCTGTGCCTTGATCAACCGGAACAGCGGTGTGTGTAGCGTGACCTGCGCACCCCCATTTCCGAATGCGTGCGGCTCCACGTGTACCGACATAAACACGGATCCCATGAATTGCGGTTCGTGCGGGTTCCGATGCGGCAACGGACAGAACGTTCTTTTTCCCGACGCTGCCTGCATTGCGGGAAAATGCACCCCCGTGGCTTGTCAGCCCGGCTGGGCCGACTGTGACGATCAGCCTGGCTGCGAGTCGTCGTTGGATACCGAACAGAACTGCGGCGCCTGCGGCGCCAGGCCGACCTGCTCGTTGGCGCATGTCAATTCGATGTGCGCCGCGGGCGGGGCCACCTGTGTCGATCCCATTTGCGCACCGGGGTACGGGAGCTGCGACATGACCAGCCACGACTGCGAGGCGGCCTGGGGATCTTCCGCCGCGTCGTGTCTGCCGCGCTATCTGGGCACGCTCGCCGTTTCATGGGAGACCTTGTCCTATTCCTCCACGGCGATGGCGGCGGACGGAACCTTGTACCTGGCGGGGACGTTCTCGGGGGCCGCGAATTTCGATCCCACGGGGGGCCAAGATCTCCGACGGTCGAGCAGAGACGACACCGGCAATTTTTCGGGGGACGTTTTCGTCACCAAAATCAATGCCAGCGGGACCTATGCCTGGACGCGCACGTTTGGTGGCCCCGGCTCCGACGGCATCGCCGGACTTGTGGTGGCGCCCGATGGAGCGTCCGTGGTTGTGCTCGGCGGTTTTGATACGGCGATCGATCTGGACCCCGGCCCCGGTGTCGACTCGCACACGGCGCCTGACACGGGAGTCATTGGGGTCTATGTCCTGAAGCTGAGCAGCGACGGCGCTCGCGTTTGGGCCGATACCTGGACGGCGACGACCATTGACAATCAGGTATGGGGCAACGCACTTTCCATGGACGCCAACGGCGGTCTGTACATTTCTGGAGGTGTCTCCGGCTTCACGACCTTCGATTTCGATCCCGGGATTGACGTTGCCGCTCGAACGGTCAGCGACAATTCATCGTTCGTTGTCAAGTTGAACAGCGCGGGCGCCTTCGGGTGGGTCGCGTTGGTTGGGGGGACTGCCTGCTATGCCAGTATCGGAAGGACTGCTGTCGCCTCGAACGGCACGGTGTGGGCAACGGGTTCGTTCGATGGGGCTTGTGACTTCGATCCGGGAAGTGGGGTTGTCATGCGAACGGTCGCGGCGCCGATGGGTGATGGCTTCGTACTTCAGTTGTCGGCGACGGGAACCTACCTTGGTGACTGGACCCTTGGGGGGGGCATGGACAGCACGGTTTGGGTGAATGACATCGCGGCAAGCATGGATGGATCCATCTATTTGGGCGGTTGGTTCACGGGAACAGTTGATTTTGATTCTGGCGCCGGGGTGGCCAATCGCACAGCCGTCGATCGCTCGGGTTTTCTGCTCAAGCTGATGCAGGATGGGAAGTTCGCGTGGGTTGCGAGGACGCCCGACGGAGCCGTGTCCGGGCTCGGCGCTGCCCCGAACGCCGGAGTGCTGTACTGGGGATCGTACCTTGACCCCTCGTCGGCACAGTACCTTGCCACGGTCACCATGCTCGGCGCCGACCAGGTTCCGATGTGGACCTTGGCGGTTGGGGGGACCAGCACGACTCTTTCTGGATTAGCGGCGGGTCCGACGGGGTTCGCGCTAATTGGGGGGGATTCCGATGCCTCCGATTTCGACCCGGGCCCTGGCGTGGACATGATCTCGGGCCAGCCCCAGTTCGTGTCACGTTACGCATTCTGAACGAGCCGCGGCAGGGTGTAGCGTGAAGATCGTCCCTGCGATTGGAGGGCACCGGCGCGCCTGCGCGTGGTCGTGTCGTTTGGTCGAGGACGTTGACGACATAGGGACTGGCCAGTAGTATCGGGGGCTACCCTTTTTGTGGGAATTTGGCGCCCTTTGGCGCGAGAGCATAGATGGAAGGGACAGGCCTTAAGAAGAAGGATCTCAAGCGATTCAGGGACATCCTCCTGTCGCGGAAAAAGGAAATCTTGCGCAACGCGCAGCGCACGCTGCACGAGGATATGGCGCTCGATTCGGATGATTTACCCGACGAGATGGATCTCGCCTCGTCCGAGTATTTGCAATCTTTCACTTTCAGGTTGCGCGGTCGCGAAAAAGTTTTTCTCGAGAAAATCGACCGGGCGCTCGGCAAGATCGACAGTGGCAGTTTCGGCATTTGCGAGACTTGCGGGGAGTCGATCTCCATCAAGCGACTGGAGGCGCGCTTGGAGACGACGCTGTGTATCCGGTGCAAGGAAGATCAAGAGCGGGTGGAGAAGGCCTACGGCTGAAACAGGGGCGGGACGTTCGCGCCAGGTGCCCACCTTCGACGTTTCCCCGTTTGTCGCGATGAAGCCCCCGGCCACGCACTTAGTCGTTCCAATCACGCGAGCGCGGGTTCATCTGTCGAACACAATGTTGCCGGTCGTCGTGATTGGCGCGGTGCTATTCGATGTGGGATGCGCGGGGGTCTTTGGGTTTGACGGGACCAGTGACTCGGTGGGGTGGCACGCCAACGGGACCTTGCGACATCCAGCGGCTCTCCCGCAGGCGGGAGACGGCTATGTGATTCCAGCACCCTGGCGGGCCCGTCAAAGCAACTTCGGCTCGGATGAGCTGGTGGGTCTCATCGTCCGCGCGAGCCGCGCCGTGGCCGAGGCATACCCAGGGTCGCAGGCCGCGGTCGGAGATCTCTCGCGCCACAATGGTGGCGGATCGGTCGAGCACAAGTCTCATCAGAGTGGTCGCGATGTGGATATTTTCTACTATGTCGCGGACCCGGCGGGCCGACCGGAAGGCCAGGGAAACTCGATGATCCACTTTGACCGGAACGGGCGCGCCGCCCGCTGGTCTCCCCCGCAAGGCGCCGCTGCGCCGGCGCGACCGGTCCCGGACGCCCGGTTCGATGTGCGCCGGAATTGGCGCTTCATTTGCGCGCTGTTGCGCGATTCCGACGTCGAGGTGCAGTGGATCTTCGTTCAACGTGACTTGGCCGCGCGGTTGATTCAACAGGGTGTCGCGGACGGCGATGACCCGGACCTGTTGGCGCGCGCCTTACAGATCATTCGCCAACCGTCGGACGCGGAGCCTCATGACGATCACATGCACGTGCGCATCTACTGCGATCCGCGTGATCGCGCACGCGGGTGCCACGACCACGGGCCGGTGCGCTGGTGGAAGAAACGTTGGAAGTATATGGAGGCGCCTTTTGGTCACCCTTCGGGTGTCGACGCGTCGTCGGCCCTTCTGCAGGTTCTACGCACCCGTGAACAGATGTTGGTGGGTCGTCCGCGCGCGACGTCGTGAGGTTGACGGGGGGCGGGCCGCGCTCGGTCAGCGCACGCTGACGCCTCCGGTCCCCGTCAAGCCGACCCCTTGAGTACGATTCGATCCCGACGGCGGCGGCGGATCCTCCAGCGTCAAGCGGGTCGCGACGAAGTCGAGCGCCGGAGCCCGCGCCGCGAAGGATTTCACGTTCGAGACCAGCGTTAGAACGATCGCCTGACGGCCGCCTGGGATGTCCCGCACCAGATAGAGCTGGCGCATCCTGTCCGTTCGTCCGACCACGGTCAGATCAACGGAGACTGAACCGCGCGCGCCCGGAGTGGCGGGTGAGGGAATCAGGCCTTGAGCCACGAGGCCCGGTCGATTCTGTTCGTACAGCGCCTCGGCATCACGAGCGACGGTGGTCGTCGCGGTCACGGAGATACGACTGCCGTCGGCATGCACGAACAACGCGACCGTTCCCGCATAGCCGGTCCGCTGTGAGAGCGTCCACCCGCTGGATGCCTCGACAGAGATGCCGGAGCGAACGTCGGTCAACCTGCGAGCGTTGGGGCCCAGCGCACCCGCCGGCACGGAGGCGAACGCGGCCGCCACGGCGAACGCGAACGCAATCGGCATCATCGAGACGGATCGGCGTCGAGGCGTCTGATTGAGTGGTCCGCGGATTGGTGACATCGGAATTTGAGTATAGGTCCGAGCCCCCACGAGGCTTCAAAGATCCAAGCCGCGAGCAACACGAAGCCGAGACGAGAAGCAAAGCGGCGACGAGCGATCGGAAGTGCACACGACGTGCGCGACTCATGTGGCCACAACTGAACAAATTCACAGCTACTTTTCCATTGCATGTAATCTATTGAATAGACTACATTCGATAGCACCAGATGAGACGCACGCCTGATAGGACGGAGACTGAGGCGTCTCGCTGGAAGCCGACCCCGCGTGTGTCGGGTACCCTCGACGAACGAGAGGTTCAGGAAATCGAGCAGGGCAGTCCGGGCGGGCTCACGTCGCGCCAGATCGTCGACGTCTTCGAAACCAGGGGGATTCGCTTCTCGGAAGCGACGCTTCGGAAGTACGTGCAGCTCGGCCTGTTGCCGCGTTCGGTACGCGTAGGGCGCAAAGGTAAACACCGCGGATCGTGCGGGATCTATCCGGCGCACGTCGTGCGCCGGGTCAACGCCGTCAAGGGAATGATGGCGGACAACCTGACCATCGAAGAGATCCAGCGCTCATTCGTTCGGTTCAAGGACGAGATCGACGGCGTCGAGAAGGACCTGCGCGAGTTGTTGACTGGCTTCGAGCGTGAGGCCAAGGGACCAAGTACCCACAGTCCCGAAAAGCGCCGCCATCTGGAACAGGAAATTGTCGAAGCCAAGCGAGCCGCGGGCGAGTTGGTCCGCCGGATCGCCAGTCTCGAACGTCACCTCAGTGAACGACAGGAGTCGGCGACATCGGCAGCAGCCGCCGTCGGGGGCGGAAATGACCTTTATTGATCTTGGGGCTCGACCGCCAGGGTCTACACGGGAGGGGAAATAGCCATGGATGACTTACCAGACGACGACGGGTTCTCGGAGGACAAGATGGGCGAATCGGCGGAAGAAGGAGATGAGCGGGTGATGAAGACGGCGGAGCAAATCGAGGATGATCTCCCGCAGCCGGAAGTGGCGCGCATTCGGCGTAAAGTCCATTCGGCCGGGCGCGACGGGCGGGTTCGTTCGAAGACCATCGCGCCCAAGCGCCTGACGCGCGAGGAAAAACGGCTTGCCGAGACCATGGTGTATCCCACTGACGTCGTGCGCCCCCAGACGCGTCAGGAATGTATGTCGATGACGCGGCCGTGCCCGTTCGTGAGCTGCTCTCACCACCTGTATCTCGACGTGAATCCGGAAAGCGGTGCCATCAAGCTGAACTTCCCACACCTGGAAGTCTGGGAGATGGCCGAGACGTGTTCACTCGACGTGGCCGACCGGGGGGGCATCACCTTGGAAGAGGTGGGAGCCATCTTGAACCTGACACGTGAGCGGATTCGGCAGGTCGAGGTTCGCGGATTGACGAAGATCAAGGTTCATACGGGAGACGAGTTGGGGTTGCCTCCCAGTCGTGGCTGAGAGTCGACGGACAATCGGTTAGGAGTCTGTCGAGAGGCCGAGCCTCGTCCCCGACCTCTCGGAGGCGTTCGGGCCAAAGTCGCGTCGAAATCGACTAGCGTCGGCACCCGGCCGTCGGTCATCATCATGGACATGGCACGAAAAACGATCGACCGAAGCCGGCGGTTGCGCCGATGAATGTCGCGGTTGGGATGGGGGCGGCGACGCCCCTCGAAAAAATCGACGCGGCGCTCGGGGAGCGGTTGCTGGGCGTTGCGCTGGGATCCGGTGGAGACTACGCGGATCTCTATTTCGAGTACCGATCGGGCGCCGACTTTCTACTGGAAGAGGGTAGGGTGCGCACCGTCGGTCGTGGTGTCACCGTGGGCCTCGGCGTTCGCGTGTTGCGCGGGGATGCGACCGGATACGCCTACACGGAGGAATTGTCCGAGGCGCGCATGTTGGACGCCGCGCGCACGGCCGCGCAGATCGCGTCGGCCGGGGGCGCGCCCGGACCGATAGCGGTTCGCGCGGTGAAACTGCCCAGCTTCTATCCCATTGAGCGCTCCTCGCTGGACCTCGCGGGCGCTGAAAAGATTGCCCTGCTCCGTCGCGCCGACGTGGCGGCGCGGGCCGCCGATCCGCGCATCGTGCGCGTCGAGGTATCACTGGCGGAGGAGTGGCGTGAGGTCTTGGTGGTCTCGTCGGACGGCGCGTTCGCCCACGATCGGCAGCCGATGATTCGATTCGGCGTCAGCGCCGTCGCGGAGGAGGGAAAGCAACGCCAGGGGGGACGTTCCGGAGGAGCCGGACGATTCGGGTTGGAGTATTTCCTTCGGCCGGGCCAGAGCCCGGAGGAGCACGGCCGGGAGGCCGCGCGCCTGGCCCTGGTGATGCTCCACGCGGTCGATGCGCCCGCCGGGCCGATGGAGGTCGTTCTCGGCGCCGGCGAGTCGGGAATTCTGTTGCACGAGGCCGTGGGGCATGGCCTGGAAGCTGACTTCAATCGGAAGAAGACGTCCAACTACACGGACCAACTTGGTCAGATCGTCGCGTCGCCCTTGTGCACCGTGATTGACGATGGGACCGTTGACCACGCGCGCGGCTCGATCAATGTCGACG